>NZ_JBLYUB010000027.1:0-95053 GCF_049999945.1 Planosporangium spinosum
GTCGACCGCCGACGGGCAGAACAAAAGAGCGACCCGGAGATCCGCCGCTGTCTCAAGCGCTACACCGCGCGCCGACTGTTCCGGTTGATGGAAACCGCCGCAGCGCTTGACAGGCCATAGAAGCGTCGAGCGGAGCCCGACAATCAACACGAGGCGTTGTCCGGTCTCGGGACGTCGACTCCGAACGCCGGGTGTTGCACGTCGCCCGGCAGATCAAGATGGTGCGCGGAAAGCCGATCTTCGCGTTCCCTAAGGGCGGCGAAATCCGTGAGGTGCCGCTGCCGGACTCGGTGATCCGGCGGCTGGAAGCTCACGCCGAACAGTTCCCGCCGATCCCGATCACGCTGCCGTGGGGTAGCTCGACCGGGAAGCCCAGAACCGTGATGCTCTACCTGTACACGGCCGATCTGCAAACGGTGAAGCGCTCCGGGTTCAACCAGACCGCGTGGAGGTCCGCGCTGGCGGCCACCGGGATCGAGGACAGCCGGCGCAACGGCATGCACGTACTGCGGCACACCTACGCCTCGGTGCTGCTGGACGCCGGCGAGAGCGTCAAGGCCCTCGCCGCCTACCTCGGGCACGCCGACCCCGGCTTGACGCTGCGCACGTACACCCACCTGCTGCCCACCAGCGAGGACCGCACCCGCCGCGCTATCGACCGGGCGTTCACCGACGGCCCGGACGAGCGTGCCGGCCTGGAGACGGCCTAGAGCGCCTTCGGAGGACCTCCACCGCAGGTCAGGGCCGGTTTAGGCGTCACTTCCACTTGAAGTGCACGAACAGGCGCCCGAAGTTCTTGGAGTCCTTCTCGACCCGGTGGTACAGGGCCTTGATCTCCTTCTGGTCCAGGAACCGCAGGACCCGCTTCTTGAGCTGGCCTGACCCCTTACCCGGGATGATCTCCACGAGGGTGGCCTTCTTCGCGACCGCCTCGGCGATGATCCCGTTCAACGCCCGCTCGATGTCGTCGTTGCGGTTGTAGATGTCGTGCAGGTCGAGCTTGAGCTTCACGTGCCTCCCTCCGGCATCAGCCCAGCGTACGTGTGGCGTAAAACCGTTGCGGGTCGTCCGGGCACCTCATATGGTTGGCGTACACGTGAAGGGAGGTGGTCCAAAGTTGTGTAGTGCTTGGACTCGTGAGGTGACTGTCCGCTAGTCGCCGTCCTCTGGCTTTTCGTAGCCGAACCGTACGGCGGCTCGGCGAATACCAGGCAGTTACCCGACCCCCGGGGTCCGGCCGTTGTCCAGCCGGTCCGTGCGACAGCGCGGAACCCCGGGGGTCGTCCTATTCCGCCACTCCCCACGCCTGATCTCCGGGCTCGCTACGCCTGATCTCCGGCCGCCAGCACCTCGTACACGCCTGTGACCTCCAGCACGTTGCGGACCGTGCCGTGGCAGTTGCACACGCCGAAGCCGGCCCCCCGCTGCCGGGCCGTGTGGTACCCGGCGATGAGGGCGGCGATGCCGCTCGAGTCAAGGAAGCGCAACGGATCGAAGTCCAGCAGCAGACCGCCGACGCCGGGCTCGTCGAGGACCGTGGTGATCGCGTCACGGAGCTGGTCGACCGTGCCGATGTCGACCTCGCCGCTGACGATCAGACGGATCACGCCGTCGCCGGCGGTCGACCGGGTCACGCCCAACCGCCTCGACCCCATACCGCTGCCCACGGCACTCATCGACGCTCCTCGTACGGCCCAATCCGGCTGGCGAATCGTTACGGGCGGAACAGTACCGGCTCAACCTGTGCGCGCTGCGTCATTCGATCGGGTGCGTTTCCACCACAAAGGAGACTTCCACAACGGAGACTTCACAGCGCGCTCAGCAGCCCGTCGAGGCGGCCGCGAAGGTCCGCCAGGAACGCGTCGTACCCCTCCCCGGCGTATCCCCGCGTCGGCCCCTCGGTGAGCATCAGCAGGTACAGGTACGCGGTGTACAGGGTCAGCCTGGTACGGACGGCGCCGTCCAGCCGGACCGGGTGACCGGCCCACGCGGCGTACCCGTCGATCAGGTCCGGCAGTTCGGCCACGTCGCGCAGCAGCGCAAGCGACACGAACTCCGCGTACGGGTCGCCGTAGAACGCCCGCTCACCGTCGATCAGGCCGGCCACCCCGAGGTCCGGCTGGATCAGCACGTTGCCGTCCCAGAGGTCGAAGTGCACGAGTACCGGCCGGTCGACCTCGTCGAGGACCGCGGCGTGGCGGTGCACCGAGGCGGCGACCCGGTCGGCTGGTACGCCCAGGTCGACGCCGAGGCGCCGGGCGTCGGCGAGAATGTCGTCGACCATCGCGAGGAACGAGATCCGCCAGCGCGGCGAGCGGGTACGGCCGTCGCGGCGCAGGTACCCGAACGCCGGCCCCCGTACGGTGTGCAACCGTGCGGCGATCCGGCCCAGCTCCCGGCGTATCCCGGCGTCGGTGTCGGGGGTCAGGTCCGCGGCGAGGTCGGCGAGCCGGCCGCCCGGCAGCCACTCCACGAAGACGTACTCGCTGGAGATCAGCGTCCGGCTCAGGTCGGCCGCGTACACCTCCGGTACGGGTACCCCGGCGCCCGCCGCGCTGCGGTAGAACAGCGCCTCGGCGTGGATCAGGTCGGCCTCATAGGTCAGCAGTTCCAGCTCGGGCGGCGGCGCGACCTTGAGCACGCTGCGCCGGCCGTCGGCGAGCGTCACCCCGTACACCGCGTTGAACGTCCCGCCGGACAGCTCCTCCACACCGGTCACGCCGGCACCGAGGGACCGGCGGGCCAACTCGTCGATCGTGGCCTCGCCCAGCCGGCGCTTGGTGATGCTGTCCACATCGATGATCGTCCCGGCCGGCCCACCGCGCCGGCAATCCCCCGGGCCGACCGCTGCTCGGCGGCGTTGCGGAGCAGGTCGTACCCCGACGCGGCGCACGCGTCCCTGTCCGACCAGCTCGGCTCCGGCTACATAGTCGTCGACATGCAGTCAGCCCCGGCCACGGCCGACGTGCTGCTGGTGCCGCCGATCAGCCCTCAGCTGATCGGGCAGCTCGAGATCGAGCCCCCACGCAACGGCTGAGGCTCAGCCGAACGATGACGATGCGAGTGCCAAGCCCGACCCGCAACCGCGCAGTCCAGTTCAGGCCCCCAGCGTCCACGGTGGTTCTGTAGTGTGCGACGTCCTCTCGCCGAGCTTGTCCTACGGCCGCGAAGACTTGAGCGCTAGGCGCGGGTCGCAGCGAGCCGTTCCAGGGCTGCGGCCGCCGGCGGAGCCCACGTGGTTTTCCCGCCGGGCCGGCCATGGACTCCGTTGTCGCCGATGAGCAGGCACGCGAGTGCCTTGCCCAACGCGCAGCCGCGAGCGCGGCGCAGAGTCGCGGCATCAGCACCCGGCGAGTAGGCCTGATGGAAACGGTCGATAACCCCGTCGGGCAGAAGCAGCCAGCCGCCGGCCAGGTCCCAGGCCGGGTCCCCTGCGCACATGTCGCCAAAGTCCACCACGCCGCAGAAGTTGCCGTCACTGGTCAGAACATTCGCCGGGTGCAGGTCGCCGTGCAGCCATGTCGGCGGACCGATCCAGGCGGGCGCGGTCACCGCATCATCCCAGACCTCGCGCAAGGCATCCGGGTCGGAGATCAACCCCCGCTCGGTTGTCTCCGTCAGCATTTGCGCGACGCCCTGGCTCACAGCGGCCAGTGGCCCACCTCGGCGGTGCCGGCCCACAGGTGCGTCGTCAGGCGCGGGCTGATGTAAGGCTGTCAAGAAAGCTGCCAGGAGTTCGGCTGCCTCGGCGCCGCGCGTCGCAGGGGCGCGGTCAGCAGGTTCACCGGCGACCCAGGTGGTGACGATCCAGGGGCGCGGGAACCGCTCCGAAGGCCGGCCCAGACGCTGCGGAACAGGAATCGGCAGGGGCAGGCGCGGCGCCATGGCCGGCAGCAGGGTGTGCTCCTTGAGGAGCAACTCGTCCTCGTCCAGGGTGTGCCAGGCCAGCCGGACCGCGAGGTCGTCACCGAGCCGCCACAACTGATTGTCCCAGCCAATGGCACCAAACCTCAGCGGCAAGTCCGCCAAATCGGGGTGCTGTTCGCGGAGCAACTCGACAATCAGATCCGCAGTGATCTCGATTTCGGTGCTCGTCACCGCAGCGACTCTATCGCTGTCGCGCCACAGGCGTTGCTCAGGGCTGGGAGCCGCGGGGACAAACATGTCCACTTTCGCCACTGCCTGACACAGGTTCACGCGAACATGTGCGGTTTGGAGTACGCCTCGTCGGAGGCGGTCGCGACGGAGGCTTTCTCCTCGCGTTCGGTGAGCACCTTAATCTGAGTGGATGGCGTCCTTCATCTCCCACACCACCGTCGACTGTCTCGATGCCTACGCCTTGTCGTCCTGGTGGCGGGATGTACTGGACTACAGCGAGGACCCGGACGACCCCAACGAGCCCGGCCACGAGGAGTGCATGATCCTCTCTCCGGACGGACGGCACCGGTTGCTGTTCATCGAGGTCCCGGAGCGGAAGCAGGTCAAGAACCGGCTCCATCTCGACCTGCGCCCCCGCGAGGGTACGCGCGACGAGGAGCTGGCGCGGCTCGTCGCGCTCGGCGCAGCCCAGGTCGACGACCGGCGCAACCCCGACGGCACCGGGTGGGTGGTACTCGCCGACCCCGAGGGGAACGAGTTCTGCATCCTGCGCAGCGAGGCCGAGGTCGCCGCCACCCGCACGGACGCCTGATCGCTCATACCGTCCGTGCGGTGCGGCCCAGGGCGGCGGCGGCGTTCCCGGTCGCCACCTGGATGCGCAGCGCCGCCGGGAGGTGGTCGACCAGGGACTGCGGGTCGTCGGTACCCATGGGGAAGGGCCAGTCACTGCCGAGGACGAGCTTGTCCTCGCCGAACGTCGTCACGGCCAGATCGACGACGGCCGCATCGTGGGCGAGGCAGTCCACCCACAGCCGCCGTACGGCCGCCCGCGGGTCTTCGACCTGCCGGACCAGCCCCGGGCGGGAGGTGTCCACGCCGCGCGTCCAGCGCCCGACGACCGTGGGTACGCAGCCGCCGCAGTGCACGAGCACCACCCGCATACCCGGGTGGCGCGTCAGCACGCCACCGAGTACGAGCTGGGCGGCCGCGACCGCCGTCTCCACCGGGTTGCCCAGGAGGTTGGCCAGGTACATCTCCTCGAGCCTGGCGTCGGGTGAGGTGCCGGGATGCAGCAGCAGCATGCGGCGGTCGGCCGCCAGCAGGTCCCACAGCGGCTCCAGGTCGGGCGAGGCCAGCGAGACCGACGCGCCGGCGGCGGATCCGACCACGCCCGCCCAGCGCGGTTCGCCGCGTACCCGCAGGTACTCGGCGCAGGCCGCGTCCGGATCCTCCAGCGGGAGGTAGGCCAGGGGCAGCAGCCGGGCGTGCGCGCCGGTGGCCGCGAGCAGGCCCTCGTTGAGCAGGGACACCCACCGGGGACGCACCCCGGCGCCCAGGTGCTGGCGGAAGAACGGCGGGGGTACCGACACGGCCGCCTCGTCGAGCCCGGCACGGTCGAGGTAGTCGCACAGCGCACCGGCGTCGTAGAGCGGCCGGGGGCCGACGGCGTGCCCGTCCAGGACGAGCTGCCCGTCGCGCTCGGCGATCCCCAGTACGGGATCGAGGTGCGCCGGGTCCACCACCGGCGCCAGATGCGCGTGCATATCTACTTTGGACACCGCTGCCCCTCCTCGTCCGGGGTTCGCCCCACTCAACTCAGCACCGTCCGGCTCACCCGGTTGCGCAGCTCGCCCAGCCCGCTCACCCGGGTGACGACGGTGTCCCCGTCGGTCAGGAAGACCTGCGGCGTACGGGCATTGCCGATGCCGCTGGGCGTACCGGTGAGGACGACGTCCCCGGGCCGCAACGTCATCCCCCAGCTCAGCTCGGCGATGATCTGCGCGCAGTCGAAGGCCATCTGCCTGGTGTCGGCGTCCTGCAGCAACCGGCCGTTGACCTCGCACTGGATCCGCAGCCCCACGGAAATGTCCACCTCGTCGACGGTGGTGATCCAGGGCCCGAGCGGCATGGTGGCGTCGATGCTCTTGCCCTTGAGCCACTGCCCGCCGTGGGCGCGCTGCAGGTCCCGCTGGGAGACGTCGTTGACGACGCACAGGCCCATGACGTGCTCCCAGGCCCGGTCCTCGGGGATGGAACGGCCCTCGGTACCGATCACCAGCGCGACCTCCGCCTCGTAGTCCCACTTCTGGGAGATGGCGGGGTCCCAGGCGATGTCGTCGTAGGGACCGATGACCGTGTCGGGGCCCTTGGTGAAGAAGGTCGGGTGTTCCGGCCGCTCCGGCGGGTCCTGCCCCTCGCGCAGCCCCTTCGACTCCTCGAAGTGGTCCCAGTAGTTCCAGCCGGTGCACAGCAGGTCCCGGTTGAACCGGGTCAGCGGGGCGCCCAGGGTCACCGCCGACGCGTCGACCACCGGTGCCGTCCCGACCGCCGTGGCGGCGGCGGCCAGCGCCCGGCCGCCCCCACGGACGATGTCGTCGACGGCGCCCAGCTCGTCGGGGAGCAGCGCCACGGCCGCCCCGTCGTCGATCACGGCGACGGCGCGCCAGACCCCGTCCACCTTCGCCCGAGCCAGTTTCATCCGGTCACTCGCCTTCGGCAGCGAGGACGGCGATGGCGTTGATCTCGATCAGGTAGTCCTTGTTCACGAACTTGGACACCTCGACCATGGTCGACGCCGGGGCACCGCCGGTGAAGTACTGCCGGCGCACCGCGTGGATCGCGTCGAAGTCCTCCATGTTGCGCACGTAGACGTCGACGCGGGCGATGTCGTCGAGCGTGCCTCCGGCGGCCTCCACGGCCGCCTTGAGGTTCTGGCAGACCTGGTGGGTCTGGGCGGAGATGTCACCGACCCCGGTGACGCCGCCGCTCTCGTTGCGGGCCGTCATGCCGGAGATGAACAGCAGACGGCCGCGCGCCTCGGCGACGGTGGCCTGGGCGAAGTGGCCGTTGGGCGGTGCGAGCCGGGGGGACACGACCTGGGACTTGGGCATTCTCGTTCTCCTGCGGGTTACGTGCGTTCAGCGGGCGTCGTCGGGGCTGGAGTACCACTCCGGCTGGGTGGGGTAGTGCGGCCCGTCGTAGACCTCCAGCAGCACGGACTCCTCTTCGGCCAAGGTGGGCCCGTGCAGGCTGCCCTTGGGGTTCCAGTAGAAGGAACCCGGGGTGAGCGTGATGCCGGTCGGGACGTAGGTGTAACGGCCCGACAGGCAGAACATGAACTGGTTGGAGGCGTGGGAGTGCCGCGACGGGATCCCGCTGCCCCGCTCGAACCGCACGAGCGCGATCGACGCCCCGGTCTCGTCGTCGCGCCAGAGCATCTTGTGCGACAGGCCGGCGAGGGTCTTGTCCACCCACGCCAGGTCACCGGTCTGGACCATGATCTCGCGGAACCGGCCCAGCACCTCACCGTCGGGACCGGCGACGTCCCGCTCGCGCGAACGGTCGGCCGTCTCACCGGAGTACGCGGCGGGTTCGGACAGGTTGGCGGCCCACTCCGCCTCGGTCATATCCCCGGTCGGCCCGTTCTCAGCCACGGTCGCCCCCTCCGGTCCGGTTCTCGCCGAGACACTTGAGCTCGACCAGCCGGGAGGTGTAGATGGTGGTGCCGCGGTTGGTGAGCATGTGCACCTCACCCGGCTCGCGGTAGACGACGCCACCGGCGGGCTCGTGGACCAGGCGCGGCTCGCCCCCGGTGAGCGGGTCGATGCGGTTGTCCGCCTCCTGCACCGCGATGACCAGGTACGGGTTGTGGTGCTCGTGCCAGGGCTGCTGCTGCCCCGGCTCCAGGGTGATCTCCCAGACCCGGACCTCGTCGTTCTCGAACACGACGCGCTGGCCGACGTCACCGAGGACGATCTGCGACCCGTCCGGTCCGGTTACCACATCTCCACGTGCCATGTGACTCTCCTTTACCGAAGGTGGGGGTTGGCGGTCGCGGTCGCGTCGCCGAACGGCGTCCCGACGATGCGCCGGTACATCGCCGTGGCGACGTCGCCGACGGCGGGCCCGTACGGCGCGATGGCCGCGACGTGGCCGTCCGGGCGCAGCAGCACCACGACGTCCCCGGTGATGCCGAACCGGCGGCGCACCCGGTCGCCGGGGTCGAACAGGGCCTGGCCGCGCAGTCCGGAGTCGTGCGGGGCGTCCCAGCGGCTGACCACGAAGTGCCGCAGCGGCGCCGAGGAAGCCGGGATGACCGGGCGCCGGCGGGTGTCGGTGAAGTACAGGGCGACGAAGGCGTCCGCGGTGAGATCGTGCAGGTGCACGGCACCGTGGGGACCGAAGAGGGGAAGATCGGGGGCACGGTCGCCGGGGCGCACGGGCGCCGGGACGTCGCCGGTCTTCACCATGGACCAGTCGCCGGCCCCCTCGACGTCCAGGGTCACCCCGAGCAGCGCCCGGGTGTAGACGTTCCCCCAGTCCCCGGCGGTCATCGCGCCCGCCAGGTCGGCGCGGCGGCTCATGTACGCGCGGGCCGCCTCCGCCATCTCCCCGGAGCCCTGGACGGCGACCGGTTGCTGCTCCGTCTCGTACCCGTCGAGCAGGGACTCGTCGGCCCAGCCCCGCAGCACCCAGGCGAGCCGCCAGGGCAGGTTCGACGCGTCCAGCACCCCGGTGTTGAGGCCGAGTGCCCACATCGGGGTGATCAGGTGGGCGGCGTCACCCATCAGGAACACCCGGCCGTCACGCCAACGGCCGGCCACCCGATGGTGGACGCTGTAGACGTTGGTGCCGAGCACCTCGAGGTCGTCCACGTCGCCGATGAAGCGCCTGGCCTTGTCACGCAGCTCGTCGCGGGTCGGCTCGGCCTGCCCGGGAGGCAACGGGTAGAGGAAGCGCCAGCAGTGCGGCTGCCGGACGAGGATCATCCACTCGGTCGGGTCACCGAAGTACGCGAGGTAGGGGTAGTCCCGCGGGTTGCCCACGTCGAGGTCGGCGCGCAGGTCGACGAGCATGTAGCGCTCCTCGAGCGTCCGGCCCTCCACCGTGATGCCCAGCTGCTCGCGGACCTGGGAGCGGCCGCCGTCGCAGGCGAGCAGGTACCGGGCCGGGACGAGGCGCTCCCCGTCACCGGTGGCCAGGCGCAGCTCCACGTGGTCGTCGCGCTCGGTGAAACCGAGCAGGCGGTGCCCCATGTGCAGCGCCCCCGGCGCCTTGCGGTCGAGGACGTCCCGCAGTACGGGTTCGAGTTCGTGCTGCGGGATGTTGATGACGAACGGGAACCGGGTGTCGTCGGTGAGGCAGTCGGTGCGCAGGGTGAGCGTCGGCTTGTTGGTCTCCCGGTCCAGCTCGCCGATCTCGTCGATACGCAGGGACGCCGCGAGCACCTCGTCCACCGCGCCGTAGCGCTGCAGGACCTCCAGCGTGCGGGTGAGGATCGTGCCGGCCTTCGTGTCCAGGGACAGCTGCTGGTCCTCTTCGAAAACCACGACCGGGACGCCGTAGTGGGCCAGTCCCAGGGCGGTGATGAGCCCGACCGGGCCGGCACCGACGATCGCGACGGGAAGTTCGGTGTTCACGAGGCCGCTCCGGCGGGCTGGGGCTGGTCGGTTGGTGGCAGCACGACCTGCAGCGAGTCGGCCGTTTCCTGCAGCGCGCGCAGGACGGAGCGGTCCACCACGACCCCGTCGGTCGCGGACACCGCGTACCGTTCCTGCTCGAGCTGGCCGGGCAGCAGCACCCGGTCGACCCCGGGCGCCGCCGGTGATTCCGTGACCGATCGCGCCAGTTGCTCGACGCGGTCGGCGAAGTCGCCGGGATCGCCGAACGCGGCGGTGTCGAGGGCCAGGAAGAAGTGCGCGCAGTCGTTGACGGTGCCGGTGTCGGCGTACAGACCCTGGACCGCGGCGCCGAACGCCCCGCCCGACAGCACGCCGGTGAGCACATCGACGATCAACGCCAGGCCGTAACCCTTGTGCCCGGCGGCGGGCAGGAGCATGCCGGCCAGGGCTGCGACCGGGTCGGCGGTGGGGCTGCCCGCCGCGTCGGTAGCCCACGTCGACGGGATGGGCCGGCCTTCCGCCGCGGCGATTCTGATCTTGCCGAGGGCGGCTTCGGACAACGCCATGTCGAGGATCAGTGGCTCGCCGTGACGGGGGATGCCGAAGGCGATCGGGTTGTTGCCTACCACGGCCCGGGCGCCACCGGGGGCCGGCATGAGGGGCCGGGTGTTGGCGGCCGCGACCCCGATGCAGCCCTGCCGGGCGGCCGCCTCGACGTAGCGGAACGCGCCGCCGAAGTGGAAGGCGTGCCGCACGACGACCACACCCATACCGAAGGACTTGGCCTTGGTGACGGCCATCCGCATGGCCTGGTCGCCGCTGAGCTGACCCAGCTGGTGACGGGCGTCGAGAACGGCCACCGCGCCGTGGTCCGAGACGACCTCCGCGGTGTCCGCCGTGCTCACCGAGCCTCGCCGCAGCCGCTCGACGTACATCGGGACCAGCATGACGCCGTGCGACGGGATGCCCCGCCGGTCGGCGTCGACCAACGACTCCGCGACGGTCCGTGCGGCCGGTCCGGCCAGCCCGGCCGCACGGAAGATCGCGTCGGCCGCATCCACCAGCCAGGCGACGGTGATCCTCTCGGGAGGATGTACGCCTTCCATCAGTTCTCCTCGTTCAGTAGTCCGCGACGGCTCAGCAGCCCGCGACGGCTCAGTAGTCGGCGAGCCGTTCGAAGACCCGTTCGCGGGTCAGCTGCGAGCCGGTCATGCTGGCGGCGTCCGACAGCAGGAACAGCAGGGGCCCGACGACGTCCTCCGGCGCACCGATCCCGGTGGTGCTGCGCCAGTGGTTGAGGTCGGCGCCTTCGTTGGCGGCCCGGAACTGGGCGGTGTCGATCACGCCGGGGGCCAGTACGTTCACCCGGACCCGGTGCTCGGCCACCTCGGCCGCCAGGGTCTTGGCGTACCCGATGAGCGCGGCCTTGCTGGCGATGTAGCCGGCGGCGCCGGGGAAGCCGGTCAGGGCCATCCCGGAGGTGAACACGACCACCGAACCGCTGCGCCGGGCGACCATGTGCGGCACGACCGCCTGGCAGACCCACACCACGCCGTCGAGGTTGACGCCCATCACCCGCGACCATTCCTCCGGCGGCGTGTCGAGCACCGGCGTGCGCGGCTGTACCGCCGCCCCGGCCACCAGGCCGTCGATGCGCCCGTACCGCTCCAGCACACCGTCGATGGCCCGGAACACCGCCGCACGGTCGCTCACGTCGACGGTGCACAGCTCCACCTGCGGGGTGTCCGCCAGGGCCGGCGCCTGCTCGGCCACGTCCAGCACCACGGCCCGGGCACCGGCGCGGGCGCAGGCCGTCGCGATCGCGGCGCCGATGCCCTGGGCCCCTCCGGTCACCACGATGACGTCGCCGGTGGCGTCGAACGTCGCCTTCACGAGCGGGCCTCCCCGCGCAGCTTCTCCGACGCCTTCATCCGGTCCTTCATCGTCCTGGTGATGCGTTCCATGGCCCCTTCCAGATGACGGCACAGTGCGGCCTCGGCCTCCGCCACGTCGTGTGCGACGCACGCGTCGAGGATCGCCTGGTGTTCGCAGCGCATCTGCTCGAGCCGGGCCGGTGTCAGGCTTCCGGCGAACCGGTAGCGCTCGTAGTTCTCCCAGACCGGCTCGATCGCTCTCGGCAACCACACCGACCCGCTCCCCCGGTAGATCGCGAAGTGGAACTCCGTGTGCGCCCGCCGGGCCGCCACCTCCTGACCCGACTGGGACAGCCGGGCGTGCTCGTCGAGAGCGGCCACGGCGGCCTCGGCGTCCGCCGCCGTGAACCGCTCCGCCGCCATCCGCACCGCCAGCGTCTCCAGGGCCAGCCGGGTCTGGTGGGTGTCGAGCAGATCCTCTTCGGACAGTTCACGCACCCAGGCACCCTTGTGGGGAATGATCTCCACCATTCCCAGCGCCTCGAGCCGGCGCAGCCCCTCCCGTACCGGCATGTTGCTCATGCCCAACTGCTCGGCGAGCTCGACCAGGCGCAACGGCGATCCGGGCGGCAGCTCCCCCGACATGATCATCTGGTGCAGTTCGGCCGCCGCGGTCTCCGCCAGGGTTCGATGGCGCGGCCCGGCCACGTCCGGCGAGAGCCCTCGGGCGTTCCTCACCTTTGCCATGGCGTGTCCCTTTCGATTCGAGTCGGTCCGCAGCGACGCCGGATGTCGGGTCACTGGTTCTGCTCCGCCCAGGGAAGCAGACGGCGCTCGAGGGCGACCAGACCGTAGAAGAGCGCGATGCTGATCACTCCCAGCAGGACCATCGCGGCGAAAGCCAGACTCGTGTCCGCGCTGGCACCGGACTGCACGATGACGTAGCCGAGTCCCGCGTCGGCCCCGACGAACTCGCCGATCACGGCGCCGATGACGGCCAGGGAGATGGCCACCTTCAGGCCCACGAACACCTGCGGCAGCGCGTACGGGAACCGCACCTTGAGGAAGGTCTTGCCGGACGATGCCTTCAGCGACCGGACCAGCTCCACCAGCTCGGTGGGCGTGGACTTCAGGCCGGTGGCCGTCGAGATGACGATCGGGAAGAAGCAGACCAGGAAGACCATCACGACCTTGGGTAGCTGGCCGAAGCCCATCCACACCACCAGGATGGGCGCGATGGCGATCTTGGGTATCGAATTGACCGCCAGCAGCAGCGGGTAGATGGTCCGTTCGAGCAGCCGCGAGCTGGCGATGACGATCGCGATAGGCACGCCGACCAGCACCGACAGCCCGAAGCCCTCCACCGTCTCCACCAGCGTCACCCAGGTCTGCTCCAGGAGGTAGCTGCGCTGCTCGGCCAGCGAGCCGGCGATGTCGACCGGCGACGGCAGCAGGAACCGGTCGATGTCGAAGACCACGGTGGCCAGCCACCACAGACCTATGACGACGATCCCACCGGCCGTCGGCAGGGCCCAGCCGGAGATGCGGCCGCGCGCGACCGCGGACCGGGAACGCGAGCCTTGCCGGGTCGCCTCCAGTACCGCCATCATGCCGTCCTTTCCGGCTGGGCCATGAGCAGCTCGTGCAGCTCCGCGCTGCACCGGGCGACCTCGTCGGCGTGTGCGTTGTGCCCCAGCGAACGCGGCCGGGGAATGTCGATGTCGACGATGCGGCGCAGCCGCCCGGGGCGGGGGCTGAGCACGACCGCCCGGTCGGCCAGCAGCACCGCCTCGTCGATGGAGTGGGTGACGAACAGGATCGTCGTCGACTGCTCCATCTGGATGCGCTGCAACTCCTGGGACAGCTCGGTGCGCGTCAAGGCGTCCAGTGCGGAGAAGGGCTCGTCCATGAGGAGGACCTTCGGCTCCTGGATCAGCGACCGGCACAGCGAAACCCGCTGCTGCATCCCGCCGGACAGCTCGTGCGGCAGCCGCCGCTCGAAGCCGCCCAGACCCACCAGCTCCAGCAGCTCGTGAGCCCGCGTGGTGGACTGCTTGCGGTCGAGGCCCAGGATCTCCACCGGCAGCAGGACGTTGTGCAGCACCGACCGCCAGGGCAGCAGGGCCGCACGCTGGAACATGAAGGCGACGTCCCGGCGGGGCTCGGTGACCTCCTGGCCGGCGACCAGGACCCGGCCCGACGTGGGCCGCTGGAGACCCGCCACCAGCCGCAGCAAGGTGGACTTGCCGCAACCGGACCTGCCGACCAGCGTCACGAACTCGTTCTCGCGGACCTCCAGGTCGATCGCGTCGAGGGCGTGGACGGAGCCCTGGCTCCCCTCGAAGACCTGGCTGACCCCTTCGATACGGATCATCTCAGCCTCGATGGAGTTACTTCGCGCCGGGCGCGAGGGAGAAGCTGACCACGTCGTCGGCGGGCACGCTCTGCTTCAGCGAGCCGGCCTCGACGAGAAGCTTGACGATCTTCTCGACCCGGTCCCGGTCGACGCTGCCGATCTCCCCGGCCGCGCCGCTCCTGGGCTTCACGTAGGACGCCATCGCGGTGACCTCGGCGGCCGCCACCTGCGCGTCCTGGGTCGGCTGGTACTTCTTGAGAATGGTGCCGGTCTCGTCCGGGTGCTCGATGGAGTACTTCAGGCCCTTCAGCAGCGCCTCGTTGAACCGCTTGACCACGTCCGGCTTCTCGCTCGCGAACTTCCTGGACGTGACCAGGGCGTTACCGTACAGGTCCGGCACGAGGTCGCCGTAGGGCAGCACGACGGCCTTCTTGCCCTTGGCCGCCTTCTCGATCAGCGGCTGGCCGACGACGAACTGGCCGATCCCGTCCACCTGGCCGGCCACCAGCAACTGCGGCAGGGCGGGGGGCGCACCCGGCACGAACTGCACCTTGGATGCGTCGATGCCGGCGGCGCGCGCGTAGACCGGGAACATCACCTGGTTGGTGGAGCCGGGCTGGTCGCCGATCTTCTTGCCCTCGAGGTCGGCGGGCTTCGTGATGCCCTGGCCCTCCAGGCTGATGATCGCCGCCAGAGAGCTCTGGTGGATCATCGCGGTCGTGGTGACCGGCAGCGACTCGTTGGCCGCCGTGATGACGGTGGTGGTGAAGTCCCCGATGCCGAAGTCGGCACGGCCGGAGGCGATCAGCTTGAGCACGTCGACCGTGCCCGTACCGGGCTTGATGTCGACCTTCAGCCCCGCCTCTTCGAAGTAGCCCTTCTCCTGGGCGACGTAGGCATAGGCGTCGCGCCCGAACGTGTTGAAGGACGTCAGGTAGTTGACGTTGACCACAGGCTGCTTGCTCGCATGCCCGCCCGACTTGGCGTCGCTGCCGCCACCGCAGGCCGCAAGTCCCAACGCCACAGCAGCTAACGCTGCCACACCGATCCCGTACGAACGCTTCACGGTTGCCTCCTTCAGGGGAGTTTTATCAAATGTCAAATATCTTCTTGCGTCAAGAGACACTAACGGCTGAAACCGTCAGGTGTACGGATCCCGGCCACTCGGGTACCGGCGACGCTCTGACCAGGCACTCATCGCCACCAGTCGCCAGCGCCCACGCCGTCGCCCGGCAACCAACCGGTCAGCCTGTCGGCCGGTCGGCTGTCGCCCGGTGGCCGGTCCCCCGGTCGGCCGGTCCCCCGGTACCACTCGTGGACGGTTGGCGGTCTCCGCAGGGTCGCCACGGAACCCGCACCACCCGCACCGCGGTTGTCGACCGTGAGAAGCAGCGAAGCCCAGGTCAGTGACCTGGGCTTCTCGAGTGGAACCGCCTGACGGAACCGAACCCTCGACCTACGGATCACGAGTGCCACCGGTCGGCTTCGACACCAGCGTCAGGTCCGGCCAACATGGTCGCTACCGGCAGCTTCTTTGACGTGAAGGTACCGGCAGCCCGACACGTTCCAATCGGTTGTTCTGGCGAGCGTCCTCTGTGGTGAGTTCGCGGAACCTGTGGTGCTGGACGAGCCGCTGAAGAACGCTGCTTAACCGGCTTCGATGATCAGCAGGACAGACCCCGGGCCCCGCAGCATCAGCCGCGGTATCGCAGGTACAGCAGGATGATCGCGGTGATCGCCACCAGCGCGGCCAGCACCGCCATGGTGATTTTGACGGCGCTGTACGGGCGCTGCCCCACCACCTTGCCGGTACGCCCGTTGACGAGCACCTGCCAGGTGCGGCCGGCGTACAGGTAACACGCGATCCACACCGGCAGCAGCATCAGCTTGAACGTGATGGTGAAGTAGCTGGTGTTCACCGTATGTACCCGCTGCTCGTCGCCGCCGATGTCGCGCCGGCAGTCGCCCTCGATGACCGGCGCCATCCGGGCCTTCGCCGCCTCCAGGCCGGCCTCCGGCTCGGTGTCGTAGCGCAGGGTGCGGTACCCGGCGAGGAAGTCCGGCTGGTACGGCTCCGCGTCCTTCAGCGGCCAGGGCGCGAGCCCGTCCAGTTGCTTGCCGGTCACGTGTCCGGTGGCGGGCACCAGGACGTCGTCGAAGTCGCGCTGCACCGTGCCGCTCGCCGGCCACCACCGGGTCTTGCGGACCTGGCGGGTCTTGGTCACCGTCTGCCCGTTGACCGTCTCCGTGTAGGTCTCGGTCACCCAGTAGTACTCGCCGCGCTCGCCCCGGTAGTGGCTGACCGTGTGGCAGTCGTACGTCCAGTGCGGCAGGTAGGTGCCGGCCGCCGACTCCGTCTCGGTCACCTTCTTCAGCCGGGACGGCGCGAACCAGCGCGAGGACACCCAGCGCCGTACCGCGGTGCGCACGCCGGCGCGATCGACGGTGAACGGCAGCACCGCCTCCGGGGCGACCTGGTCGCCCGCCGTCGTATCCGCGACCAGCGGCGCGCCGCAGAACGGGCACGCCTGCGACAGGTCGTCGCTCTCGGTGCGCGCCCCGCACTTCTGGCACGCGAAGACGTACTTGCCCAGCGACGCCACCGGCTTGTGTGGCAGGGCGGTGAACTCGGCGTACGAGTGCTCGCGCACCTGCCGGCCGGTGTCGGCGACGCGCTGGGAGTATCCGCAGTACGGGCAGCGCAGGACGTCCGTGCCCGGTTGGTACTCAAGGCGGGCGCCGCACCCCGTGCACGGGTAGGAGTGCGACACCGGAGCCGTCTGGTCGCTCACCGGATCAGGTCTGCGGAAGCGGCGGCGGGCCACCGAAGACGGCCGTCAACTCGGGTACCTGCTGCGCCGGTGCCCACGCAGGCATCCCCGCCGTCCAGACCAGCGTCGTCGGGGTCAGCGTGCCGCTCGCCACCTGCGCGGCCAACTCGGCCAGGTCGAACGGCCCCCGCTGCTGGCCGCCGACGCCGATGTACCACTGCTGCTGCACCGGTAGCGGCGGCGGCCCCGCGGGCGCAGCGGGGGCGGCCGGCGCCCCCGGCGCGGCGGGCCGGTTGAGGCTCGCGGCCATCTGCTGTCCGACCGCCATACCCAGGCCCAGGCCCATTCCTTCACCCGCGCCGCCCGGGTTGCGCGCCGCCTCCTCGATCGCGTTCGCCGTCTGAAACCGGGTGTACCGGTCCAGATCGCCCACGATGCCCATCTGGGTGCGCTTGTCGAGGGCCTGCTCCACCTCCGGCGGCAGGGAGATGTTCTCGATGATGAACTTCGGGATCTCGATGCCCACCGACGCGAGGTCCTCGCTCAGCACGCCGGCGAGGCGGTCGCCGATCGCCTCCTGGTGGGCTGCGATGTCGAGCACCGGCACTCCGGCGGTGGCCAGCGCGCCGGCCAGCCGGCCCACGATCATCTGCCGCAGGTACCCCTCCACCTCCTCGGTGCGGAACTGCTGGTCGGTGCCGACCAGTTCGCGCAGCAGCTTGGCGGGGTCGATGACGCGGGCGGAGTAGGCGCCGAACGCGCGCAGCCGCACCGCGCCGAACTCGGCGTCCCGGACGATGACCGGGTTCTGGGTGCCCCACTTCAGGTCCGTGAACTGCCGGGTGTTGACGAAATACACCTCGGCCTTGAACGGCGAGTTGAAACCGTACTTCCAGCCCTTGAGGTCGGACAGGATCGGCAGGTTGGCGGTCTCGAGCGTGTACATGCCGGGGCCGAAGACGTCGGCGATCTGGCCCTCGTTGACGAAGACCGCCGCCTGCGACTCACGGACGGTGAGCTGGGCGCCCATCTTGATCTCGTTGTCGTGACGCGGGAAGCGCCAGACGATCGTGTCGCGGCTGGCGTCGAGCCACTCGACGATGTCGATGAACTGGCCTCGGATCTTGTCCATCAAGCCCATAACGGCCTCCCACGGTGCCCCGGCGTGTTGACCACGCCGGGCACACGATAACAATCACCGGCAATGGCCGAGAGCAGGTCACGCCACGGACCGTCGACTTCGGTACGGCCACGTAGGCTGGACGGCGAGGTGTGGAGGTAAGCGGTCGCAATGGCTCGCGGTGTCAGGTCCGCACGACCAGGACGTGCGGCGTGGACGACGGGGTGAGCGGCTCCGGCGCGGTCACCGGATGGCGGTTGGAGCCGGTGTGACGGCGGGGGCGATCATCCGTAGCGCGATGACGGCGTTCTGCGCGGCGAAGCTGACTGCCAGGGTGCACAGCAGGGCGCCGAGGCTGGCGGCCTCTGGGTGGCCGGCTACCCGGTCGACCAGGTAGAACAGGCCGCGGGCGACGAACAGCACGCCCCACAGTGCCAACGTGAGCTTCGAGCCGCGCCGCCACCAGATGCCCTGCGGGTCCTGCCAGACAGCGATGGTGCGGCCGCGCCACATCCCGAGCGCGGCGGAGACGGCCGCGCTCAGCGCCAGCAGCGCGATGTCGGCGGCGCTGTGCCATACCGGCGCGGTCATTGTCCGGAGCCCGAAGTAGGCCAGGATGAGCGGCGCGAGCACGAGCAGCCGTGGCTTGACCTGCTGCAGCCGGATCTGCCTGGCGAGGATCCAGGCGACGGCGGCGACGATCAGGACGAGGT
The DNA here is from genome assembly GCF_049999945.1 of Planosporangium spinosum. Classification (NCBI taxonomy): domain Bacteria; kingdom Bacillati; phylum Actinomycetota; class Actinomycetes; order Micromonosporales; family Micromonosporaceae; genus Planosporangium; species Planosporangium spinosum. The sequence continues at coordinate 18,335 of NZ_JBLYUB010000027.1, forward strand.
CGGCGGCGGAGTTCACGGGCATCGGGGTCTCCTTGAACACGAGGGGGACGCCGAGAAACGGTAGGCACTCCGGACGGCGTGGACATCGGCGCGCAAGTGGAGACCAGATAGCGCATGTCTCCACCCCTGGGTGGAGACATGCGCTGGCCAGAGGCCACCCGATCGGCCCAGCGCCGGTCGGGCCGCAGCGTCTCCGCCGCGGGCTTCGGCGAACGCGCCCGCTACCGGCATCGTCCGTAATGCTCCGGCCTTCAGGCCGGGGGTGAAACGGACCCTCCCGCGTAGCGGGGCGGAAATGGGCGAGCGCCTCGGACCATCCGGGCCGAGGCGCTCACTCATCTCCGGAACTGCCCTCCGTCATGTGCGGAGGGCGGTCCGTCACGGAGCCGGTTTACGGGCGAGGACGACCCGTACAGGAGGCCACATCATCGGGGTCGGGCGGCTGCGCGTCACGTCGACCAGTCCGGCCGCCCGCGCGTCCTGCACGTACTGGTCGGTCTTGGCGAAGTCGATGACGGCCAGACGGCCACCGGGCCGGAGCACGCGGGCGGCATGGGTGATCGTGGCGCAGCGCTTGTCCCGATCATGAATGTTGTGGATCGACAGGCAGGCGAGCACCACGTCGGCCGAGGCGTCCGGCAGGGGCAGCGCGCTGATGTCACCGGTGACGACGCGGACCCGGTCGGCGACGCCGAGCGTCTCCGCGTTCGCCATGAACCGCTCCGGCCGGGAGCCCGCCTGGTCCACCGAGCGCCACAGATCGACACCGACCCCCGTACCGTCGGGCGCGCGCAGGAGCGCACCGAGGAGCATCAGCCCGCGACCCGTGCCCAGGTCGACGACGTCCTCGTCACCACGCAGCGCCAACCGGTCGAGGACCCGGTCCCGCAGCACGATCTTGCCGCGTAGCGAGCTGTGCAGCATCGCGGCCGCGGTCAGCCAGCCGAAGGCGAAGAACCCGATGCCCGGACCCAGCAGATGCGCTCGCGTGAAGGCGGTCAGCAGCAGGAAGACCGTGCCGAGGACGCCCGCTGCCACGAATCCGCCGACGACCGGTGGGGCGTCGATGCCGTACGCGACCCTGCCGGCCGGGCGCGCGCCATCGGCGGTGCCCGAGGACACCCGAGGTGGGCGTGACATGGTTCCTCACATCTGACCCGCTGGCGCGGGACTCTCTCGACGGACATCGGCGTCGCCGATGGCTGACGGCCCCTCAGACCGCTGGCCGCAAGCAGCGCCGCGTGGTCGACACTGACCCGCCGGGCTCGCCGCTGACCAGCGAATATACATGATCGAATAGCTACGGTAGGGAATCTCCTCCCACCTGGTCACGCAACCCGGCCGGTTGGTGGGGTCGGATCGCGACGTCCGGGGGTGTCGGTCAGGCGGTGACCCGCCCGGTCCGGTAGGCGTAGCCGACCAGCGCGGCCCGGTCCCGACACCCGGTCTTGGCCAGCAGGTGGTTGATGTGGGTCTTCACCGTCGCCTCCGAAACGAACAACCGGCCTGCGATCTCGGCGTTGGAGTGGCCCGCGGCGACCTCGATGAGCACCTCCACCTCGCGGCTGGTCAGCCCGTCGTCGACCGTGGCGGGAGCGGCCGGCTCGGCCACTCCCAGCTTCGCCCCGGCGGCCAGCGCCTCCAGCAGTCGCCGCTGTACGGACGGGTCGAGCTGGGCCTGGCCGGCGGCCACGGTGGTGATCGCCTGTTGGATCTCGTCGGCGCCGGCGTCTTTGGTCAGGAAGCCTCGGGCGCCGGCCTGCAGCGCACGGAACACCCAGTCGTCGTCGGCGTAGGTGGTCAACACCACGACCCTGGCCCGGCAGCCGCGGTCGGCCAGTTGCCGGGTCGCCTCGACGCCGTCCACCGCGGGCATGTTCAGGTCCATCAGCACGATGTCCGGGTCGCCGGTGAGCGCCTGGCGGACGGCGTCGGCGCCGTCGACGGCGGTACCGACCACCTCGATGCCGTCGAGCAGGCCGAGCAGCGTGGCCAGCCCGTCGCGCACGATCTTCTGGTCGTCGGCGATGAGTACGCGGATCGCGGGCATGACCGGCGGCTGGGACGTCATGAGTGTGCCTCCTGGGCTTGCGGTGGAACCGGTTCCGCTGTGGTGGTGGGGATCGGCATGGTGAGGGTGACCTGCCAGCCGTCGGCGGTCGGCCCGGCGTCCAGCCGGCCGCCGGCGAGCGCGGCGCGCTCGGCCAGCCCGGCCAGGCCGTAGCCGCCCGACGGCAGACCGGCGGTGACCCGGTCGCCGCCGGCGTCGGTAACCGCCGCGGTGAGGGCGGTATCGGTCCAGGTGAGCGCGACAGCCGCGGTGGCACCGCGCCCGGCGTGCTTGGCCGCGTTGGTGAGCGCCTCCTGCACGGCGCGGTACACGGCGAGACCGGACTCGCTCGGCAGCGGCCGCGGTGCGCCGGTGACGGTCAGCGTCACCGGAAGGCCGGACAGCCGGGTCTGCTCGATCAGGGCCGGCAACTGCGCGGGGCCGGGCAGCGCCTCCCCGCGCAGGGTGGCCACCGCGCGCTTGGCGTTGACCATGCCGTCACGGGCCAGCCGCTGGGCGTTGGTCACCTGCTCGGCCAGCCGCGGGTCGGCGCCGGTGCGCTCGGCCAGCAGCCGCGCCCCCTCCAGCTGTACCGCCAGCCCGGACAGGGTGTGGGCCAGCACGTCGTGCAGCTCGCGGGCCAGCCGGCCGCGCTCGGCGAGGACGGCGGCCTCCTCCCGTGCGGCCCGGGTGGCGGCCTCCTGCTCCAGCAGGGCCTGCGAATGGGTGTGCGCGTCGCGGGACACCGCGGCGAAGGCGGCGGCCAGGTACAGGAATCCGGCTGCCGCGGCGAGGCCGAGGACCGCGCCCAGCGGATTGGCGCTGCCGCGGGCGTCGGCCCACCCCGCGGCCAGCAGGATCACCGCGACGGCGGCCAGGCCCGGCCGGCGGGGCACGCCGAAGCCGAGGCCGGCCATCGCCATGCAGATCATCACGATGCCCGGGCCCGACGGGTGCAGCACGTCGAGCCCCGCCCCGGCCAGTCCGGTGCCGACCAGCGCGGCGGTCAGCACCGGCACCGCGGTGACCCGGGGCAGCAGCGCCAGACACCACAGCGCCAGACCGACGACGGTGACGGCGACGGTGGCGATGCCCGCTACCGGCCCGGCGGGCAGTCCGGCGGCCACCGTCGCGATCGCCACGGCGCCGGTGGTGACCCAGCCGGCCAGGTGTACCAGACCGTGCAGGTCCGACGCCGCCGCGGACGGCCCGCCGCCACGCGCGCTAGCCGGCCGCCGCAGCCGGAGCAGGGCCCTCATCGGGCCGTCATCAGAAGCGCCGGGGCGGCCAGCGGTCGAGAACACGTCCGGCACCTGGCGACGGTGCACGGCGGGGCGAAGCGTTGATCGACGGTCATTGGATCCTCCTGGCGAGTGTCGCCGGATGTTCGAGCAGCAGGGGAAACGGTAGCCAGCAGGCTTGGTAACGCGGCGGCGGTCGACAGACACGGCTCCACAACGGGGCACCAAACCCCGGTCACCAGACCGTAGGCAGCGCGCCGGAGCAGGCACATCGACGCACGGGTGGATCACGGTCAGCGGTCTCCACCCACGGGTGGAGACCGAGCCCTGGTCGAGATCCACTCCCACGCCGATGGCCGGCGGCCGCACCGCTTCTAGCGTCGATACCGACCCGATCGAACCCTTGCGGAGGTATCCGATGAGCACCACCCAGTACCTGCTCAACGCCGGCCTGCTGGCCTTCGTCCTGTGGTCCAACCTGGGCATCCGGACCGTCACCCGCTCCCGGTTCACCCTGCCGCTGCTGCTGGTGGCGATCGCCGGCGTCGCCTTCCTGCGCGACGTACCCACCGCCGGCAACGACGTCGGCCTCGATCTGGTCGGCGCGGCCGCCGGCACCGTGCTGGGGCTGATCGCCGCCGCTCTGGTGCGGATCGACCGGGACACCACCGGCCGCCTCGTGATGCGCGCGGGCGCCGCCTACGCCGCCCTGTGGGGCGCCGTTGTCGGTGGCCGGATGCTGTTCGCCTACGGCGCCGAGCACTGGTTCCCCGCCGCGATCGGCCGGTTCTCCATGACCCACCAGATCACCGGCGCCGACGCCTGGACGACCGCGTTCGTACTGATGGCGCTGTGCATGGTGCTCGCCCGGGTCGCCGCCTCCGGCGTACTGACCGCGCGGGCCGCCCGCCGTCGGGTCCCCGCCATGGCCTGACGAGCCCGGTACCGATCACGCCCCGCCGTCCCCCGGCACCGACCCTGCCCCGCCCCGCCGTCCCCCGGCACCGACCCTGACTCCAGGAGCATTCCGTGGCCCTGTTCTCCGCCACCGCCCCGCGCCGCGTCGCGCTCGCCCTCGGCGCCGCCAACATCGCACTCACCGTCGCCGGTGCGCTCGCCGTGGCCGCGCTGTTCCCGACCGCATCGGCGTGGACCGCTCGCCTGGTGGTCGTACTCGCGCTGGCCGCCGCGGTGACCGCGCTGCTGGCCGCCACCCGCAGGTGGCGGACGGCTGGATTCACCGCCGGAGTGCGTGAGCCCGGGCTGCTGTGGCTGCCCGCGGCGGTCGCGCTGGTACCACTGGTCGGCGGGGTGCAGCTGCCCGGCACGGGACTGCTGGCCGTGCTCGTCGCCGGGTACGCCGCCACCGGGTTCGTCGAGGAAGCCCTGTTCCGCGGGCTCATCCTCGGCGTGCTGCGCCCGCTCGGGGTGTGGCCGGCGGTGCTGGTGTCCTCGGCGCTGTTCGCCGCGGCGCACCTGCCGAACATGCTCTTCGGCCAGGCCCCGGCGATCACCCTTGCCCAAGCTGTAGGCACCTTCTGCTTCGGCGTCGGCTACGCCGCGCTGCGGCTGCGCACCGGCAGCGTGTGGCCGCTGATGATCCTGCACTTCCTCACCGATCTGCTGCTGCGCGTGGACGCGCTACCGGCCTGGGCACACTGGACGGTGATGGTCGGCGGCGACACCCTGCTGCTGATCTACGGGCTGCTCCTGCTGCGCGGCGCCGGACGCACGGCCGTTCCCGTTGGTGGCGGACCCTCGGCTGCGGTCCTCGCGCAGGCCGGCGATGCCTAACCCAGGAAGAGCCAGACTCATCTCCCCGAATCTGGCTCTCGGGAGGCGCCACAACGTGGCTTGAGCGGGCCGGGTCGGAACTCGCGGAGGCGCGACGGTCTTGCGGACTGGATGCGGACTGCGCCAGGCGGTCTGCTAGGCCTTTTCGCGGGAAGCAGGGCCGAAGAGGCACATGAGCCATGATCGTTGATGACTTTCGAGACTGCTGGGAACCACATCGCTACGTACTGGTTCGTAGAAGTACGCGAGTTGTAGGTGCGGGTCAGGTCCGTTCCGGAGCCGGCGAAGTCCAGGTCGACGGCGGCAGTAGTGACGTTGCCGGTGGCGGTGTGCACGCGGCTGCCGGCGTAGCCGTAGCCGGAGTGGGTGCCGTAGACCTCGGCCGGATCGCGGGTGACGACGGGTGCGGCCGACGCGGTGGTCGGCAGGAGCGGTACGACGACGAGCGCTGCCAGGGCTGCACCGAGAACTTTTCGGATTAGCCTTTGGATCCTTCGTTTTTGCGCACGAACACATCCGATGGGCGGCGCGGCGGAAAGGACGAGGGAATGAGCGCATGATCCACCTTCAATCCCGCGTGACGAAAGTGATTGGGAGCGCCCTCAGAAAATGGGATAAGCAGTAATCGTCGTGCCGGTTTATGTCAATGCGAGAATGCGAGCCATGCTGGAACGAGACGAGGCCGACCTGACCGCCCACCTGGCCGAACGGCCCGGTCAAGCGGTGTTCGTGCTGCGTCGGGCCGGCGACGACGAGACGGCGATGGCCGCACTGCGCCGGGCCGCCGCCGCGGTACGTGCGATCCCGCACCCCGACGAGCCCGACGAGCCGCTGCCCAATGGGGTCGACGTGCTGCCCGGCGACGACGGCCCGACCCTTCACCTCGACCTGCAAGACCACGCCGAGTACGCGGACCGGGTGGTCGCCGCCATCGTCGCGGCCCTCGATGAGTCCGGAGTGGACGGCCACCTCAAGCCGGTGCGACCGGCCGCCCCACCCTTCGAGTACGACGCCGGGGCGCACATTCTTTCCGACGTGACCTTCCTGGAAACGCTGGACGAACGCGGACTGCCGCCGGCATTTCCCGAAGGCTTCCCGATTCCCACCGACGGCATTCTGGTGATCGCCCAGCACGCCAAGAAAGACATTTGGGAGCACGCCGGGTGGCGCCACGACCGGCCGTTCGACGAATACCCCGACGAACTGCGCCGCTTCGGCTGCGAGCTGGAACTCGTCGCCGAGAGCGATCCCCTCATGCGCGCCACCGGAATGACCCGCCACCTGCTCCGCCACCCGACCGGAACGGGCAGCGTGTCGACCTACCACGAGTACGACCCACGCGCCGAGCCGACGAAGTGGTACGTCAGCGTGGTGTGGCGCCCGGCCGCCGGCTAGCGCCGACTCATCACGTAGCCGAGGGACGGCACTCTTCCGCCTCGCCGAACTGGGTCTCCAGCGCGTCACGGCAGCGCAGCAGTCGCACGGTGATCTCGAGGGTTTGGAACCGGTGAACGGAGAACGGCGTGCGTAGTGCCAGGATATGGCGGGCGCTGCTCGGGATGGCGCGGTGGGGTGAGGCGTCGGCGCTGCGGGTGTCCGGCTCGACCTGCTGCGGTGGCACATCGGCTGGACCAGGCGGTCGTGGCGCGGGGTGCGGACAATCTGCGGACAATCTGCGGACCGCGATCACCGACGGCCACGTGGTGGACCTTGGGAAAGGGCGAAGCCCAGGCCAGTGGCCTGGGCTTCTGTTGCCGAGCCGCCTGACGGAATCGAACCGTCGACCTACGCATTACGAGTGCGTCGCTCTGCCGACTGAGCTAAGGCGGCAACGGTAGGCAAGTGTACGTTACCAACGCGGGGTTCGTGCGCGGGGTTCCCGGGACACGCCGAGTATCGATGATCGTGCTCGCACGGTAACGTCCCGCGGGTGGATCCCGACCAGACCTCCCGCGCGCCCGGGGAGCTCACCGCCGACCCCGGCGATCCGGCACCGATCGATCCCGCGCGGAAGCCGCCACCGCCCGTCGACGACGTCCACCCCCGCCCGACCTCGATGCTGCCCGAGCAGCTCGGCTTCACCCCGCGCCGGGGAGTGCCCTGGCTGAGCCCCACCCTGCTGGCCGGCACCGCCGTCCGGGTCGTCCTGGCCGGGCTGTTCGGCGCCTACCTCGACAAGCGGGAACTGCAGAACGCGCTGCACGCGGAGATCTTCGACGAACGCCCCGGCGCCGCCGGAGACGTCCGGAACGACGGAAACGCGGCCGGAGAGGTCCAGAACGACGGAAATGTCGAACCCGGCGGTGCCGCCGGGAACCGCGATGACGCCGACCAGGGCGAGCTCTGGCTGGACTACGTCGCCGACCTGGGCGACGGGTTCAACGCCACCTACTCGGTCGCGTACCTGCTGGCCCAGCCGCGGCTCACGGTCGACGGTGCGGCGCTGCCCCGCGGCCGGGTGCTGGTCATGGGCGGTGACCAGGTCTACCCGACCGCGAGCTGGCAACAGTACGAGGACCGGTTCAAGGGGCCGTACGAGGCGGCGCTCCCCCGGGCCCCGCTCGACGGCGACCAACCCACGATGTACGCCCTGCCCGGCAACCACGACTGGTACGACGGACTGACGGCCTTCCTGCGACTGTTCACCCGCGGTCACGGGAAGGTGGGTGGCTGGCGTACCCGGCAGACCCGGTCGTACTTCGCCATCCGACTGCCGCACCGCTGGTGGCTGTTCGCGATCGACGCCCAGCTCGACGCGTACATCGACGATCCGCAACTGCACTACTTCCGCCGGGTGGCCGAGCGGCTACGCCCGGGTGACCGGATCATCCTGTGCCCGCCGAACCCCACCTGGGTCGAGGCCGTCCAGGACCGGCAGGCCTACGACACCGTCGACTACTTCATCCGTACCGTGATCGACCCGACCGGGGCACAGGTCCGCCTGATGCTCTCCGGCGACCTGCACCACTACGCCCGCTACACCCGACCCGACCGTGAGCTGATCACGTGCGGCGGTGGCGGCGCCTACCTGTACCCGACGCACCGGCTGCCGCAGCGGCTGGACGTGCCCCCGAAGACGACACTGGTGCGCAAGAAGAGCCCCAGCGAGGAGTACCGACTGGCCGCGACCTTCCCGACCCGGAGCCGGTCCCGGCAGTTGGCCGCGGGTGTCTTCACCCGGCTGCCCTGGCGCAACCCTGGCTTCGTCAGCTTGCTCGGCACCATCCACCTGCTGCTCCTGTTCGCGTTCCTCGGGGCGGCGCAGCGTATGTCCGGCCTCGAGCAGCGCCTGTTCACCATCCCCTTCGTCGGCATGGTGTTCCTCGTCCTGGGCGCCACCCTCGGCTTCTCGATGCCGTCGACGGCGGGTCGTAGACGGTTCAGACACTGGGCGCTCGGCGCCGGTCACGGTGCCGCGCAGCTCGGGCTGGGTGTGTTCGGCGCGTGGGCCTGGACCCGGCTTTCCTTCCACGACCTGCCCTGGCCGCTGCCGCTGCTCCTCGGAGCGCTGCTCTACCTGCCGGTCAGCGGCCTGCTCGCGGGCTGGATCGTGGCCGGGTACCTCCTGGTGGCCAGCACGTTCGACGTCAACGTCAACGAACTGTTCGCCGCGCAGGGCATCGTTGACCACAAGTCGTTCCTGCGCCTGCACGTGGGCCGCGACGGTACGCTGACGATCTACCCCATAGCCGTCGACCGGGTCGGTCGGCGGTGGCGGCCGGCCCCGGACGCGCCGGCGGACCGGCCCTGGCTCGAGCCGACCCGCCCGCTGACCGTACGCCTCGCCGAGGAGCCGATCCGGCTGGGTTGACGACCGCGCCGGGCGCCGACCCGCCGGTCGGGTTCAGCGGTAGCGCTCCTCGTGCGCCCGGCGGGGCCCGCACACCGACGCGCGGCTGCACGAGCAGCGCGAACCATCAGCGTCCAACCGGACCACCACCGAGTCACGGGGCACGCTGTGCCCCACCACCCGGCCGTCACCCTCCGGTGTGGACACGCGGGCGCCGACCGGCGGCGCACTCGCCTGGAACTGCTGGTACAGCGGATGCTCGTACTTCAAACAGCACATCAGCCGGCCGCACGCCCCGGAGATGCGCAGCGGGTTGAGCGGCAGATCCTGGTCCTTGGCCATCCGGATGGTGACCGGCTCGAAGTCGGTCAGGAACGTCGCACAGCACAGGTCCCGCCCGCAGGAGCCGATGCCACCCTGTACCCGCGCCGAGTCCCGGGCCGACAGTTGGCGCAGCTCGACCCGGCAGTGCAGGGTGGCGCCCAGGTCACGCACCAGCGACCGGAAGTCGACCCGGTGCGGCGCGGTGAAGTAGATGGTCGTCCGCGGCCCCTGGCCACCGGCGTCGAGAACGTGGTCGACCGCGACCACCTTCATCGGCAGGGCGTGCTCGCGGATCAACTTCTTGGCCGCCACCTTGGCCTCGGCCTTGCGCTTGCGCATGAGCTCGTCGCGGCGCAGGTCCTCGTCGGCGGCCAGCCCTACCAGCTTCGGGAACCCGTCGGTGTCCTCGGTGACCCACTGCGCCGCCCAGACACACTCGGCGACCTCCGGACCGTCGTCGGTGGGGACGAGGACGCGGTCGCCGACCTGCGGGGTGAAGCCGGCCGGGTCGAAGTAGTACAGGCGGCCGTACCGGTTGAAACTCACCGCGCACAGCATGCCCATGGCCTTCACGATACTGACCCCGGCGGCCAGCGGCCAAAGGCGCGAGTCAGCACGGCGGCGGACGCGGGTCAGAACGCCAGCCGGGTCTGGTCGACCGGTGTGGCGGCGGGCGCGGGTGGACGGTACGTCACCTCGTCGAGCCGGCCGGCCCACCGCCGTGCCACCTCGTCCCCGCCGGACTCCGCCTCCGCCGCGACGGCGAGGATGCGGGCGGCGATGGCCGCCGCCGCGGCGACGTCACCGGCTTCGTGCAGCCGGACCGCCTCGGCCGAGCCGATCGCATCGGCGACCGCCAGGGCCATGTCCCGGCGGGACCGCTCCAGCCACTCCGCCACGTCGTCGAGGTACGCCGCGGTCGCCCGCACCCGGCCCACCAGGCTCGCCTCGTCAGGCGCACCGGTCTGTCCCAGAAAGTCCACCAGGGCCGCGTGGTGCGCGGCGAACCCCTCCCCGGCGGCGCCCGCCCACCGGGCCGGCGGGGTCAGCAGGTCACGCTGCCGCTCGTACCCTTCGGCGAGGCGGCGGAGGTCGCCGGCGGCGGCGCGCACGGGGGCCGGCCGCCACGCCGAGACCGCGTCGAGCACGCCGGCCGGCAGTGCTCCGAGCCGCCGCACCAGCGTGACCGCCGGATGCCCGGCGGGCAGCCCCTGCGCGGCCAGGACCGCGTCGACCCGCCGGAGCAGATCCGCCCCGGCCTCGCAGACCCGGTCGAGCACATCGCTCACGAGGTCTCCCCGTGCCGGCGCCGGGCGGTGTCGTCGGCCGCCGCGTAGCCGCTGGCGGCCCGGGTGACCGCGTCGGCCGTCAGGGACAGGCGCGCGCCGTGCGCCGCCGCCTCCCGCGCGCGGGCGTCGAGCGCGGCCAGACAGGTCCGGTGCAGGTCCCGGCAGAGCGCGCCCAGCCGGCCGCCGGCCGCGGCGCCGAACGCCTCGGCGCCCGGATCGTGTCCGGGCAGCGCGGCCGCGGCGGCGGCCAGCTCCGCCCCGGCCGCGGCGAGGCGGCCGGCGGTGTCGTCCAGCGCCACGTCCCCTCCCCTAGGTGAGCGGCTGGTACGCGCCGAACATCTCGGCGTGCAACTTGCGGCGTGCCCAGCCGGCGGCGTCAGCGGCCGCCGTCACGGCTTCCCGCACGGCTCGCGACAGCTCCTCGTTGCTGCGCGCCCCGCCGTGGATACGGACGTCGCGGACCGTGCCGTCAGCGGTCACCACCACCTCGACCAGGTCGTCGGGTGACCGCACGGTCACCTCCACGCCCTTGACCACGCGGTCGAGTTCGGCGAGCCGTGCCTCGATGCGCTGATAGCGCTCGACCGCCTCGTCGATCCACGTTTCGTCGATCTCCCGACCCATCCGCAGACCCTCCTGCGCTGGAACTTACGGCACCGCGCGGTGCCGGGGAATGACCAATGGCAACCTGTGGATAACTCGCTGCACGATCGCGTGGATGGTCACCGGCGGCCGGCGGCCGGCGCGTGCGGGCAGCCGGCGCGTGCGGGCAGCCGGCGTGTGCGGGCAGCCGGCGTGTGGCCCACCGGCAGCCGGCGTGCGGCCCACCGGCGGCGCCGGAGCATGGAACGCGGTCAGCCGCGCCAGAGAGCGAGCATCATCGCCTCGACGGCGATGCGGGGCTTGACGTTGGTCTCGATCGCCGTACGGCAGGCCAGGACCGCTTCGAGCCGGCGCAGCGTGCTCTCCGGGGTCCACCGCTCGGCGGCCGCCGACGCCAACTCGGCGGTGTCGGCGTTGACCACCGGTACCGGGGAACCGAACGAGCGGGCGAGCACGTCCCGGTAGAAGCCGGCCAGGTCGACCAGCGCCCGGTCCAGCGCATCCCGCTGCGCCCGCGTCGCCCGCGACTTCTGCCGCTTCTCCAGATCCTTGAGCTGGCCGGCGACGCCACGCGCCGCACCGGCGGCCCCGCGACCGGTACCGCCCGCACCGAGCGCGGTCTCCAGGGCCGACCGCTCGGAGCTGTCCAGGTCGGACACCGAGGCCGCCGCCTCCGCCTCCGCCGCCTCGATCAGCGCGTTCGCCGCCTCGAAGCAAGCGCCCACGCCGGTCAGCCGGCGCGGTACGGCGAGCACGGCCTCGCGGCGCGAGCGGGCCTGCGGATCGCTCGCCAGCCGGCGGGCCCGCCCGACATGTCCCTGGGCCGCGGCGGCGGCCCAGTCGGCCGTCGCGGCGTCGGTGCCGTCACGCTCGCGCAGCACCGCGGCGACCGCCTCGGCCGGGGGCTGGCGTAGCGGCACGACCCGGCACCGCGACCGGATCGTCACCGAGATGTCGTCGGGGTGCGTCGAGGGTGTGCAGAGCAGGAAGACGGTCCGCTCCGGCGGCTCCTCGATCGCCTTGAGCAGCGCGTTGCCGGCGGCCTCGGTGAGCCGGTCGGCGTCCTCGACCAGCAGAACCTGCCAGCGCCCCTGGCTGGGTGAGCTCGCCGCACGCAGCACGAGCGCGCGCATCTCACCCACTCCGATGGTCAGCCCCTCGGGTACGACGAACCGCACGTCCGCGTGGGTGCCGCCGAGGGCGGTGTGGCAGTGCTGGCAGGAGCCACAGCCGCCGGTCGGGCACTGCAGGGCGGCCGCGAACGCGCGCGCCGCCACCGACCGCCCGGAGCCCGGCGGCCCGGTGAACAGCCAGGCGTGCGTCATCGCGGCCGGGTCGGTGGGGGCACCGGCGACCAGCGCACCGGCGGCCGCCGCGGCCCGCGCGAGGGTGGCCACCGCGTCGTCCTGGCCGACCAGCATGTCGAAGACGGCGGGAGCGGTCACACCGACCGGCCCCGCGCCGACTCGGTCGGGTCGGTGGTCGGCGCGGCCAGGCCGTCCCGGGCGTCCACCAGCTCGGCCAGCTCGGTCGCCACCGGTTCCCGCCCGGACCCGGCGTCCTCGGCCGGAGCGCCCTCGCCGGAGGTCGCGGCCGGCTCGGCCGGTGGCAGCAGTTCGGCGACCCGTTCGGCCACCGCCTCGGCGATCACATCCGGCGAACGGCCGGCGTCGAGCACCAGGTACCGGCCGGAGTCGGCGGCGGCCAGGTCGAGGAACGCGTACCGGACCCGCTCGTGGAACGCCTCCGACTCGTTCTCCAGCCGGTCGGCGCCGGTCTCCCGCGCACCCACCCGGGCCAGCCCCACCTGCGGGTCGACGTCGAGCAGCACGGTCAGGTCGGGCTTGAGACCGCCGGTGGCCCACGACGACAGCCAGGACACCTCGTCGACCGGCAGGGTCCGCCCCGCGCCCTGGTAGGCCAGGGAGGAATCGACGTACCGGTCGGAGATGACCACCTCGCCGCGGGCCAGCGCCGGGCGGACGAGCGCGGCGACGTGGTGGGCACGGTCGGCGGCGTACAGCAGCGCCTCCGCGCGGGGCGTGAGCGTGCCGGAGGCCGGCTGGTCGTGCAGCAGCAGGCCGCGGATCCGCTCGCCGACCTCGGTCGCGCCCGGCTCGCGGGTGACAAGGACGTCCCGCCCCTGCGCCCGGAGGGTTTCGGCGAGGCGGTTCACCTGGGTCGACTTGCCGGCACCCTCGCCGCCCTCGAAGACGATGAACAGCCCGCGCCGGGGCTTGGGCTCGGCCGGGCTGAGCGGCCGGCCACGCAGCGAGCCGATGAGGTCGGCGAGGATCGGTACGCCCGGCTTGTCGTCCATCTGCCGCAGCGCCGCGAGACCCGCGACGATGCCGAGGACGCCGGCCACGCCGAGTAGCAACCGGGTGGTGGAGACCTGGATGGCACCACCGGGCAGGGGCAGCAGGCGCGATCCGCCGGCGCCGACGACCAGACCGGACGCCGAGATCGTCAGCATGAGCACGACCCGGGTGCCGGTCTGCACCACCGCGAATGCGCGCCCCCGCACCTCGTCGTCGACCTCGCCACCCAGCAGCGTGGTCCCGGACAGGAACGCCATGCCGGCGCCGATGCCGACGAGCAGCGTGCCGACCACGGCGAACGTCAGGTGCGGCGCGACCGCGAGCAGCGTCACCGCGCCAGCGGCGAGCACGATCGCGATGCCGAACATCCGCCGCCGGGACAGGCCGCCGACGAGCCTGGGGCCGGCCAGGATCCCGACGCCGAGGCCGATGAAGAGCATCGCGAACAACAGGTAGAAGGTGGAACTGCCGCCGCCGAGCGAAACCGCGTACGCCTGGCCGCTGCCGACCACGACGCCACCGCCGGCGAACGCGCCGAAGATGCCGAGCACCAGGCCGCGGATCAGCGGGGTCCTACCGACGAACTTCCAGCCGTCGAGGAACTCCCGGAGCACCCCGGGATTGCGCTCTCCGGGCTGTCGGGTGCCGTGGCCGCTGATCTCCTTGATGCCGAACAGGACCGTGAGCGCCGTGGCGAGGAAGGTCAGCGCGTTGAAGTACAGGGCGATGTTGGTGGGCGCCACCCAGGTGTGGCCGATCGAGGCGTAGATGGCGGCGAGGCCGGCGGTCAGACCGGACATCACGAGGCCGGCGACGACCGGGGTGATCCCGTACGTGGTGGCGAGGGTGAGCTGGTTGGCCGCCTCGAGCCGGGCCCGTGGCAGCAGGTTGGGCACCGACGCCTCCTTGGCGGGCACCCAGAGCATCGCGACCGTCTCGATCACGAACGTGGCGATCGCGGCCCACCCGACAATGAGCTTGGAGTCGTTGGTGATCAGGCTCGCCGCGGGGATCGAGGCGAAGAACACGAACCTGATCAGGTCGCAGACGACCATCGTGTACCGGCGGTCGAACCGGTCGGCGAACACGCCCGCGAGGGGCCCCAGGACCAGGGCCGGCAGCAGGCGCACCGCGATGACCGAACTGAACGCGGCGCCCTTGGCCGCCGAGCCGCTGACGTGGCCGGCGGCGAAGACCGACGTGGCGAGCAGGCCGAGCCAGTCGCCCATCGACGACAGGCCGAGGACCGCCCACAGCCGGCGGAAGGGACGGATACGGAGGATCGCCTTGAGCTCCGCCATTCCCGACAGGTCGACCTGGCTTGCGGCAGGCGGCTTCGGTCGGGGGGCCGCCCCCGACTGGGGCGACTCCGGCGACGGGGTCGGCTGCCGGCCGCTGCCGGCCGGATCTTCGGTACTGATCGGCACTCCTCGGGCAGGGCGACCACCCCGGCCGGGTGACCACTCACAGGTCACTGTAGCTGTGCTACCTGTCTGGTACTGCCCGTCACACCGTGTCGTTGTCGACATCCGGACTCCGTGACGAACGCGAACCTGTTTCGCATCGGCGCCCCGGCGACTACCGTTTGCCACGTGCCAGCCGCCCCCGCACCAGACGCCGGCTCCACCCCCGCCGCCCCGTCCGGCCGGTCCGCGGCGCGCGCCCGGTACGACGCCGCGACCGCCCACCTCGACCCCCCGTTCGCGCTGGTAGACCTGGACGCGTTCGACGCCAACGCCACGGCGCTGGGCGCCCTCGCCGCCGGCAAGCCGGTACGGGTGGCCAGCAAGTCGGTGCGCTGCCGGGACCTGCTGCGCCGGGTACTGCGCCCGGGCACGTTCGCCGGCGTCATGGCGTACACGCTGGCCGAGGCGCTCTGGCTGGTCGAGACCGGGATCACCGGCGACGCCCTGGTCGCGTACCCGACGGTCGACCGCGCCGCCCTCGCGAAGCTCGCCGCCGACCCTGCCGCGGCGGCGGCCGTCACCCTCATGGTCGACGACGTCGCCCAGCTCGACCTCGTCGACGCGGTCGCCCCGCCCACCCGCCGGGAGACCGTACGCGTCTGCCTCGACCTCGACGCCTCCTGGCGCCCGCTGCCCGGCGCCCACCTGGGCGTACGCCGCTCCCCGGTGCACTCGCCGGAAGCCGCGGCGGCCCTCGCGGCGGCCGTCACCGCCCGCCGGGGCTTCCGGCTGGTCGGGCTGATGTGCTACGAGGCGCAGATCGCCGGCCTGGGCGACGCGCCGCCCGGACGCCCGGTACGCGGCGCGCTGATCCGCGCGGTCCAGGCCCGCTCCCGGACCGAACTGCTGGCCCGGCGCGCCGCCGCGGTCGCCGCCGTCCGGGCCCACGCCGATCTGGAGTTCGTCAACGGCGGGGGTACCGGAAGCGTCGCCGCCACCGCCGCCGAAGCGGCCGTGACCGAGGTGACCGCCGGCTCGGGACTGTACGGGCCCACCCTCTTCGACGCCTACCGCACGTGGCGGCCCCGGCCGGCGGCGTTCTTCGCGCTGCCGGTGGTCCGCAAACCGACCCCCCGCACCGCGACGGTCCTCGGCGGCGGCTGGGTGGCGTCCGGCGAGGCGCACCCGAGCCGGCTGCCGACGCCGTGGTTACCCGCCGGGTTGCGTCTGATCCCGGCCGAAGGGGCCGGCGAGGTGCAGACCCCACTGGTCGGCCCGGGCGCGGCCGGTCTCGCCGTGGGCGACCGGGTGTGGTTCCGCCACGCCAAGGCCGGTGAGCTGTGCGAACACGTTGACGTTCTGCACCTGCTGGCCGGCGGATCGGTCACCGAGGTGGTGCCGACCTACCGGGGTGAGGGCAGGTCGTTCCTCGGCTAGTCCGTACCGTGAGCGGGTGCGATGGCGCGAGGCGATGCAGCAGAGCCTGTACGGACCCGGCGGATTCTTCACCGGCCCCGGCCCCGGTCCGGCCGGGCACTTCCGCACCAGCGCCCACGCCTCCCCGGCGTTCGCCGACGCGGTCGCCACCCTCGTCGGGCGCGCCGACACCGCGCTCGGCCACCCCGACCGGCTCGACCTCGTCGACGTCGGCGGGGGCCGCGGCGAGCTGGTGACGGCCGTGCTGTCCGCGCTGCCCGACGAGGTCGCGGCGCGGGTCCGGCCGACCGTGGTCGAGCTGGCCCCGCGCCCGTCCGAGCTGGACGCACGCGTCGGGTGGCTCGCCGTACTGCCCGACGACCTGGTCGGGGTCGTCGTGGCCACCGAGTGGCTGGACAACGTACCGCTGGACGTGGTGGAGGTCGACGACGTCGGCCAGGTGCGGTACGTCCTCGTCGACCCGGACGGACAGGAGCGGCTCGGCCCGATGGTCGAACCGGCCGACGCGGCGTGGCTGGCCCGCTGGTGGCCGGTCGAGGAGACCCCGCCGGGCACCCGGGCCGAGGTCGGCGCCCCCCGGGACGCCGCCTGGGAGCAGGCGGTCCGCGCGGTCCACCGCGGCTTCGCCCTCGCCGTCGACTACGGCCACCTCAGCGGGGCCCGGCCGGCCTTCGGCACGCTCACCGGCTTCCGCGCCGGCCGCCAGGTCCTGCCGGTACCCGACCGCACCCGGGACCTGACCGCCCATGTCGCCTTCGACTCGGTCGCGGCGGCGGGCGCCGCGGCCGCCGGCGTACCCCCGCGGCTGTCCAGCCAGCGCGACTCGCTGCGCGCGCTCGGGGTCGGCGGTGACCGGCCGCCCCTGGCGCTGGCCCACACCGACCCGCAGGCCTACCTGCGGGCCCTCGCCGAGGCCAGTGTCGGCGCGGAGCTGACCGACCCGGCCGGCCTGGGCGGCCACTACTGGCTGCTGCAACCGGTCGGCCTGAGCGTCGAGGCACTGATTCGTTGAGTCGATGACCACCGTGGGACGATTCAAGACGTGACGCGCGAGCTGACCATCGGCACCGGCGCCGGCCTTGAGACCACCGACATGGTGCTCAACATCGGCCCCCAGCATCCGTCCACCCACGGCGTGCTGCGGCTCAAGCTCGTCCTCGACGGCGAGCGGGTCGTCTCCTGCGAGCCGGTCGTCGGGTACATGCACCGCGGCGCGGAGAAGCTGTTCGAGGCGCGCGACTACCGCCAGATCATCGTGCTGGCCAACCGGCACGACTGGCTGTCGGCGTTCAACAACGAACTCGGCGTGGTGCTCGCCGTCGAACGGCTGATGGGGCTGGAGGTGCCCGAGCGCGCGGTCTGGCTGCGCACCGCGCTCGCCGAGCTGAACCGGGTGCTCAACCACCTGATGTTCCTCGGCTCGTACCCGCTGGAGATCGGGGCGATCACGCCGATGTTCTACGCGTTCCGCGAGCGCGAGACGCTCCAGGCGGTCATGGAGGAGGCCTCCGGCGGCCGGATGCACTACATGTTCAACCGGGTCGGTGGGCTCAAGGAGGAGGTACCGGCCGGCTGGACCACGCGGGCCCGGCTCGCCATCGACGAGGTCCGTCGGCGCCTGCCCGACCTGGACAACCTGATCCGGCACAACGACATCTTCCTGGCCCGTACCTCCGGTGTCGGCGTGCTGACCGCGGCAGAGGCGGCCGCGTTCGGCGCGTCGGGACCGGTCGCGCGCGCCTCCGGCCTCGACTTCGACCTGCGCCGCGACGAGCCCTACCTCGCGTACGAGCAGCTCGACGTCCCCGTCGTCACCCGTACCGCCGGCGACTGCCACGCCCGGTTCGAGTGCATGCTCGACCAGGTGTACGTATCGCTGGACCTGGCGCAGGCCTGCCTGGACCGGGTCGACCGGATCAGCGGGCCGGTCAACACCCGGCTACCGAAGGTCGTCAAGGCGCCGGAGGGGCACACGTACGCGTGGACCGAGAACCCGCTCGGCATCAACGGCTACTACCTGGTGTCGCGGGGCGAGCGGACACCGTGGCGGCTGAAGCTGCGCACCGCCTCGTACGCGAACGTACAGGCCCTGACCACGCTGCTGCCCGGCTGCCTGGTGCCGGACCTGATCGCGATCCTAGGGTCGATGTTCTTCGTCGTCGGCGACATCGACAAGTAGCGGCGCCTACCCCCAGCGTTCCTGGCCGGTGTCGTAGCCGGTGGAGCGGGCCCGGGCCGAGCGGGCCGGGGACGGCTCCTCGGCGCGACCACCCCAGCCGTACCCACCGCTGTCGTCCGGCGCGGACCGCCGGCTGCGCTCCGCGACCGGCTCCGGGGCGGCAGCGTCCCAGCCCCGCATCCAAGCCGACGCGCTCGGCTCCGACGATGTGGCCGGCAACGCGGGCTGCCCGCCGCGCCGGCCCCGGTGCGGGTCGCCCCAACCACCGGCCGCCGCGCCACCCGGTTCCGACCAGAACCCGTCCGGCGGCGCCGAACGGTCCCGGCTCCACTCGCCGGAGTCCCGACCCCGGTCCCACTCGCCGGAGTCCCGATCCCGGTCCCACTGGCCCGGCTCGGACCGGCGGGCGTCCTCGCGCCGGACGGCCGCCCAGCGGTCCTCGATGCGCAGTTCGGTGCCGGACCCGTCGGCGTGCAGCGCGGCGCGCCGCTCGCCCACCCGCAACTCCCGGCCCCGGTCGTCGCTTCGTACGCTGGCCCACCGGTCGCCGGCCTGCACGCCGCTGATCCGCCCCGAGGAGTCGTCGGGCTCGGCGTGCCGCCGGCCGTTGCGGACCTCACCGCTCCAGCTCTCCGCGCCCGGCCGGTCGTCGCCGTACCGGGGATCGCCGTACCGGGGGTCGCCGTAGCGTGGCTCCTCATGGTGGTCGGCCCGCCGGTCGTCGGCGACGCGCTCGCGCATCATGCGCTCGCTCCAGGGCTCGCCACCGGACCGCGCGTCGCCGCCGCGCGCCGGGCCGCCGTGCTCGGGGCGCCGCTGGGCCGGCACGACCGGCGGCTCGGGAGCCCGCCCGCCGTACACGGTGCCACCGGCTGGGCCGCGGTCGTTCTGGTCGACGATCGTCTGCCGGGTGGTGACCTTGACGGTCTCGGTGTGCCGGACCACGCCGTGCGGCGCGACCACGGGGTGCGGCGGCACGACGGCGTGGTGCGGCAGCACGCCGGGGGCGGGCGCCATCGGCGGGGGCGGCGGGGCCGCGGCCGGCGAGACGGGCTGCGCCGGCACGCCGCCGCGCTCCACCCGTACCCGCAGGTTCTCCACCTCGCCGCGCAGCGAGTCGACGGACTCCTGGAGGGTGACCACCCGCTCGCCGAACGCCTTGTGCGTGGCGCGCGCGGCGGTCGTGATGTCCTCGCGCACGTCGTCGCGGAGCTGGTCCAGCTCGTCGAAGACCATGTCCTCGATCTGCTCGCGCATCGCCTCCGGGTCGCGGCGCAGCACCATCGAGGCGCCGATCAGCCCCACCGCGACGACCGCGAGCAGCACGGCGATGCGCACGAGACCGGTGCGGTCCCCACCGAAGACGACCAGCAGCGCGGCAACCGGGGCCAGTCCCACGCCGGACCACAACAGACCCGGTGCCAGGGGTAGCCCGGCTCGTTCTTGCTGAGTTTCGGCAGCCGGCATGGCTGTAGACCATACTCAAGAGTGGGCCTACGCGAAATGGCCTGAAGTGATCAACCTCATGTGGTAAAGGGACGTTCGCAGCCTCGGCCGAAAGGGGGCCGTCGGGTACGGATCCGTACCCGACGGCCCCCTTTCGCTACGGAAACCGTGGCGCCCGGTCGTCAGTCGGTCGCGAACGCCGCGTCGGACGACAGCACCAGTCCGATCGATACGGTGCCGCCGGTCAGCGCGGTCTTGGTCTGCGGACCGCCGGCGTCCAGGCTGGCGAAGCGACCGAACTGAACCTTGTAGACCTGCTCCAGGCCCTGCTGGCAGAGCGGCCGCTGCGGGCACTCCGGCGGGCCACCCAGGACGGTCGCCTTGCCCGAGCACGTGGCGGCGAAGTCGGACAGCGTCTTGACCTTGTACTTGTCGGCGAACGCGGAGGTGACGGCGAAGGCGTTCTGGTCGGCGGCCTGGGCCGGCTTACCGAACGCCAGCCCCGCCCGGGAGCCCAGCCCCTTCAGCGCGGTGACCGTCTTGTCGAGGTCGCCGGAGGCCAGCTGGTCGGCCGACCCGCCGTTGACCTTCTTGTTGAGGAACTCGGTCAGCGTGCCGGTGTACTCCGGCACCACCTGGATGTCCCCCTTCTCCAGCGACGGCTCGTACAGCTCACGGTTGCCGATCTGCTGGACGGTCGCCTGGTAGCCGGCGGCCTCCAGGGCGATGCGGTACAGCTCGCCGAGCGTCTGGTTCTCATTGAAGTTGGCCGTGCCGACGGTGATCTGGCCGCTGCCGCCCTTGGCGATGCCGTCGGTGAGTTTCTTGCTCGCCGCGAACTCCTCGGCCGCCACCTTCGCGGTCTTGCGGTCGATGTCGGTCGCCTTGTTGAGGGCGGCCAGCTCGGCCGGCCCGACCGCCGTGGAGACCTTGTCGAGCGCCGCGATCAGCGCGGGGCTGGCCGCCTTGGCGTTGACGGCGGGGATCACGTTGTCGGCGACCTGCCACTTCTTGTCGTCGGTCAGCATGACCAGCTGCTGCCCGGCGACGGGTGCGCAGCCGGCGCCCTGTACGTCCTGGGCCGCCCTGGTGCCCGACGAGCCGGCCTTGCCGCAACCGGCGACGAGACCGACCGCGGCCACTCCGACCGCGATGCCCAGCGCGGCGCGCATGACGGTATGCATATGGTGAAGCCCGCCTTCCGTGTCCCGGCTCGACCCGTCGGCCGGCCGCGTGTCCGACGAGCGGAACATCTGTCGGCCGCCCGTGCGACCAAGACAACCCGCTTCCGACCGTCGCGGCAAGTTCAAAGGTCCGTTAGGTGGTATTGGCCACCTAACGCTTCGGCAACGACCGTGCGACATGCGTCGTGGCCCGCCGCGGACGCGCCGTGACCGCCCCGTCAACGGGACACGACCGCCCTCCCGCGGCCACGACCGCCCGCCACCTGCCTGTCGGCCGCGGGCAGGTGGCCGTCGACCGCGTTCAGGGCCCATCGATCCATTCAGTGGGTCATGCCCGCCCCTTCGGGGTCACCAGCCGCTGCACCCCGGCCAGGAGAATCTCGGCCAGCAGCGCCAGCCCGGCGATGAGCAGCCCGCCGGCGAGGATCTGGCCGCCGCCGGCCGCGATGCCGAGCCCGAAGCCGGCTGAGACGATCATGCCCAGCCCGCCGCCGTTGACGAACGCGGCCAGCGCGGCGGTCGCGATCACCTGGACCGTGGCGGTACGCAGGCCCGCCGCCAGGTACGGCAGCGCGAGCGGCAGCTCCACGCCGCGCAGCAGCTGCCACCGCGACAGACCCATCCCGCGGGCCGCGTCGCGCACCTCCGGGTCGACCTCCCGCACCCCGGTGTACGCGGTGGCCAGCAGCGGCGGGATGGCGAACACCGCGAGGGCCAGGATGACCGGCCGGGCACCGAAGCCGACGCCGGCCAGCGGCAGGATCGTCAGCAGCGCCACGACCGGGATCGCCTGGGTCGCGTTCGACAGCAGGACGACCAGGCCGCCGCCGCGGCCGCGGCGGCCGAGCGCGACGCCGACCGGCCAGGCGACCAGGCAGGCCAGCAGCACCGCGCCCCCGGACAGGCGCAGGTGCTCGCCCAGCCGGGGCAGGATGCCGTCGGGATTGGTCCAGTTCAACGGGTCGTTGAGCCAGGTGACCAACTGGTCGAAGCTGTTCACGCCCGGTCCCCCCGCCTCACGCCCGGTCCGCCTGGCCGGCTCACGCCCGGTCCACCTGGCCGGCTCACGCTGACCTCCGACGCCGCCACGGGGTCAGCATCCGGCCCACCCCGACCAGAAGCAGGTCCAGCACGACGGCCAGCGCGACACAGAGCACGGCACCGGTGGCGATCTCGGCCTTGTAGTAGTTGTTGCGGAACCCGCCGATGATCAACTGGCCGAGGCCGCCCCTGCCCACGAGTACGCCCACGGTCACCAGCGCCACCGTCGACACGGTCGCCAGCCGCACCCCGGTCAGCAGGCCCGGCAGCGCCAGCGGCAGCTCCACCCGCAGCAGCCGGCGCAGCCGCCCGTACCCCATCGCCGAGGCCGCCTCCTTGACGTCGGCCGGCACCTGGGACAGGCCGGTCAGGGTACTTCGGATCACCATCAGCAGCGCGTACGCCACCAGGCCGGTGAGTGGGGTACGCCGGCCGGTGCCCAGGAACGGGGCGAGGAAGGCGAACAGGGCCAGCGACGGGATGGTGTACAGCACGCCGGCGGATGCCAGAATCGGGCCGGTGAGCGGCCGTACCCAGTACGCCAGCACCGCCAGGGGCACGCCGACCAGCACGGCCAGCGCGACCGCCTCGACCGTGAACGACAGGTGTTCCAGCGTCTGGGTCCGGATAGTGTCGGCGTTCATACGCAGGTACGCCCACGAGAACCACGGGTTGGCCGCAGCGGACTGGGCGAGGAAGGACATGAGTGGACGGTACCCGGCAGACCAATAGCGCCGCGCCTATCCGGTTCGAGTCGGTGGGCAAGCGGTACGCCGACGGCACGGTCGCGGTGGAGGACCTGACCCTCGACCTCGCGGCCGGCGAGCTGACCGTTCTGATCGGCCCCTCCGGCTGCGGCAAGTCGACCGTGCTGCGCATGGTCAACCGGCTCGTCGAGCCGACCTCGGGCCGGGTGCTGCTCGACGGCGCGGACGTGGCCTCCGCCGACCCGGTCGACCTGCGGCGGCGGATCGGCTACGTCATCCAGCACGTCGGGCTGTTCCCGCACCAGAGCGTGCGCGCCAACGTCGGTACCGTGCCGAAGCTGCTCGGCTGGTCGAGGGCTCGGATCGACGAGCGCACCGACGAGCTGCTCGAACTCGTCGGGCTCGACCCCGCACAGTTCGGCTCCCGGTACCCGCACGAGCTCTCCGGCGGGCAGCGCCAACGGGTCGGGGTGGCCCGGGCGCTGGCCGCGGACCCGGTCGTGCTGCTCATGGACGAGCCGTTCTCGGCGGTCGACCCGATCGTGCGGACCCGGCTGCAGGACGAGTTCCGGCGGCTGCAGGAGACCGTGCGCAAGACGATCCTGCTGGTCACCCACGACCTGGACGAGGCCGTCCGGCTCGGCGACCGGATCGCGGTGCTGGCCCAGGGCGGCCGGCTCCAGCAGTACGACCGGCCGGCGGCGCTGCTGGCCGCGCCGGCCAACGAGTTCGTCCGGGAGTTCGTCGGCAGCGACCGGACCATCAAGCGGCTGGGCGTGACCCCGATCCCGCGTGACGCCCTGCGGCCACTGCCGGCCCCGGACGGCGCCGGCAGCTCCCCGGACGTGCCGGTCGGCGGCACCCTCCGGGACGCGCTGTCGGCGCTGCTGGCCTCGCGTACCGGCTGGGTCGTCGTGCGCGACGGCACCGAGCCGCTGGGGATCCTGACACCGGACGACATCCACCGGGCACTGCATCGGGCCGACGCCTGAGCGGGGGTACCCCGGCTCCGGGGTACCCCCGCTCAGGCGCCGGTCGCGGCGCGGCGACGGCCGTGACCGACCGTGGTGACGGGTGCGCCCCCACCGGTTACGGCCGCCGGGCACCCATCTGCCCGAGGCCGACGATCCAGCCGGTGATCAGGCCGTAGCCGGCGCCGCCCAGCGCCCACAGCAGCGCCGCGTACAGCCCCGCCTGCGCGGACAGGAACGCGGCGACGAAGCCGGCCAGGGCGCCCGCGAAGATGTACGCGCTCCAGCCACTGAACAGTGCGGACAGGCTGCCCCGGGCCCGGGCGAGCTCCGCGCCGGCCAGGAGGTTGAGGAAGACGGCCGTGAACACCACGACCAGGATGGCCTTGAGGTCCTGGGCGAGCAGGTCCCGGGCGGGGATGTCGGCGTCGAAGGACCACTGCGGCCAGGCGAGCGTCCGCAGGAACAGCCCGCCGGCGGTGTCGGGCCGGGTGTTCGCGTTGACCCAGTCCACAAAGATCGGGCTGCCGAACACCAGAACGAGGATCAGGGCGATGAGCGTGCCTACGCCCGTCGCGGTGCGGGACCGCGATGCGGGTCGACGCAGTCGAGTGAGAGCCATGGATGCGTCATGCCCGGCCGCCGAAAATTTCAAACGAGCGCGGCATCTTATCCCACCGCCACCCAGATTGCCCAGGGGCAGGTCGAGCGGTCACCCGTCAGCCGGACCGGTCGCCGCCCGGCGGTCAGGACAGGTAATCGATGAAGGCGGCGCGCAGCAGCGGCTCGGCGTCGCCGTACCCGTGACCGGTGAACTCCCGCCACAGCGCGACCGCGTCGTCCACGGAGGCGCCGACGGCACCCAGCGAGGCGTCCAGCTCCTCGGTGTCGTCGGCGTGCGGCAGGTGCTGCAGCACCGACCAGAAGAACGCGAGGTCATGGCGTTCGGTCGCCCGGGCGAACGCGCGCCTGCGCAGCTCCTCCGTCGACAGCGAGTCCAGTTCGGCGATGTGATCGGTGGTCATGTCACCTCAGCCTAATCGCCTCCGTCACCGTCCGCGCCAGTCATCGTCGCCCCAGTGGTCGTCGGCGCTCGAGGCCGGCAGCGGGCTGGTCCAGCCGCCCGTACGCGAGCCGGCGCCGCCGCGCTCCTGCTCGCCCAGGGGCAGCCGGGCGGTATCGGTCGCCGGCGTGATCGTCCGCCACTGACCGGAGTCCGGTTCGAAGACCGGGTACGGCCGGCCGAACGCCTCGACCGCCCGGGACCCGACCAGACCCACGCCGATGGCGACCGCGCCGATCGCCAACTGCGCCACGTGCCGCTCGGTGACCTCCAGGTACCGGATCACCACGATCAGCAGCGTCGTCGCCAGCACCGTGCCGAGCACGCCGCCCCGGCGACCGAACACGCTGGTACCCGCGAGCAGCGCGCCGCCCAGCGCCAGGCTCTCCAGGGCGAGCGAGGTGTCCACCGGGGCGACCCGGCCGGCCCGCAGCGCCATCAGCACCCCGGCGAGCGCGGCGAGGGCCGACGAGCCGATCAGCGCGGTGACGCTGACCGCAGCGGCCGCACCACCGCGCCGGTCCGCCGGGTCGGCCACCGGGCGGAACCGGCCGACGGCCCGGCGCAGCGGCCGGACCGCACCGAGCACCCCGCCGAGGACGGCCAGCGCGGCGAACCCACCGAACCAGTAGAACGCGTGCGGCACCGGCTGGTACATGCCCCTCGGCAACTCCAGGACCCGGTGGTGCTGCTGGATCCACACGATGACGCCGAGCCCCGCGCCGAAGCTGGCCGCCCAGGCCGGCACGTGCAGGCCCACCGTGACCAGCGCGACCGCCGCGCCGACGCCGAGCGCGAGGACGACGGACTGCCCCGCCGCGATCCACATGCCCCGGCCGGAGTGCTCGGCGAGGTACATCGCCGACGCCAGGGCCACCGGACCGACCGCGAGGTTGGGCGAGGCGGCGCGCAGGCTCAGGCCGGTGCCGAGCACCAGCAGGCCGAGCACCGTACCGGAGATCATGAGACCGCGCAGGCCGTCGCCGGTCACCGCGGACCGGCCGTCGCGGTACAGCAGGTACCCGAACCCGGCCAGGACGAGCAGCAGGAGCAGCTCCCACACCAGGTGCACGCCGACCCGGTCGCGACCGGGCTCACCGTGGGTCGGGTCCTCGAACAGATCGTCCAGGGTCGCCTGCTGGGGGTACCCCGGCTGCGGGGCGACCTTGGTGCGCTCACCCAGCCCGGCCGGCGGGTAGGTGTAGGAACCGCCGAAAAGATCGGAGTCCGGATCGGCGCCGCGGTCCGGATCGCCCCGATAACGTCGGTCATCGTAGGCCATCAGCCAGCGCCTCCCGAAGCTTGCGTCGACCGGTTACCGACCGGCCGACGCGGCGCCGGCCAGTCACCGACCGCGACCAGCGCGACCGGCTCGGTCGCACGGTACCCGCGCGGAGGTGCCCGCAACAGACCCCGGCCGGCGTCAGGCGCCGCCGTACCGGCCGCCCGACCGCTCGCCGCCGGGCCGGTCCTCGTCGAGGCGTTCGTCCTCGGACGGGCCCGGGGGGACCCGGCACGACCGCTCCAGCCACAGCCCGGCGAGCGTGAGGGCCAGCGCGCCGACCAGCCCCACGATCGCCTGCGGCAGGTCGCCGCCGACGTGGGTGAGCCGGTCCCGCTGGGGCACCAGCCAGATCAGCAGACCGGCGTACGCGCCGGTGAACAGCGCGCCGCCGAGCGCGGACGCCTTGGCCAGGACCACGTACCAGGCCACGGTCAGCGGGTTGAGCGGGAGGGCGCCCTCGCGCCGTTCGATGGCCGCCCTGGTGCGCGGCGCGAGCACCGCCTCGACGGCGGCCAGCCCCAGCATGACGAACGGCGGCACCCAGGGCAGCTTCGGCATGTCGCCGTAGAAGTTGCTGATCAGCAGCCAGGCCAGCGCGGCCATCGCCAGCGCCGCCACGAACAGGGTGGACAGGTTGGTCGGCCGCATCCGCGGTTCGCGTGTCGGCTCGCCAGGCGTGCTCATCGTCTAAGGCTCCAAGGACAGATCAGCGCATGGACGTACGGAGGGCAGGTCAGCCGCGACGGGATCGGCGCGGACCAGGTCGTGCACCCAGCCGTGCCCGGGCAGCTGCGCGTACGGCTGGATGTCCAGCCAGGGCCGGAGCACGAACGCCCGCTGGTACGCCCGGGGGTGCGGCAGCACCAGATCCGGATCTGTCGACACCACCGGCGTACCGTCCGCGGCCGAAACCGTGATCACGTCCACGTCCAGGGTACGCGGCGCGTACCGCCACGACGGGTCCCGATCGCGGCCGGCGGCCCGTTCCAGGTCCCGCGCCCTGGACAGCCAGGAGTACGGGTCGTCGCCGTCGTCGGCGGCCAGGACGACCGCGTTCAGGTACGGCGGCGACTCGCGCCCGTCGGGCCCCGGCCCGCCCCAGGGTGGCGTCTCGTACACCCCTGACACCACCACCACGAGGTCGCCGAGGGCCCGCACCGCGGCCCGCAGGTGCCCGATCCGGTCGCCGAGGTTGCTGCCCAACGAGAGCACCGCCCGCGTCATACCCGCTCCCCCGTCCGGCCGCTCCGCCCCCCGGTCCGGCCGCTCCGCCCCCCGGTCCGGTCGCGGCGCAGGGTGACCGCGACGTCGGCGAACTCGCGCGCGATCGGCGCCTGCGGCTTGTGCACGGTGACCGTGGCCGCCGACACCCGGTCGTCGCGCAGGCACACCGCCGCCAGCCGGTCGGCGAGCGTCTCGATGAGGTTGACCGGTTCGCCCTCGACGATCGCCGCCAGCCGCTCGGCCAGTTCGCCGTAGTGGACGGTGTCGCCGACGTCGTCGCTGGCCGCCGCGGGTGCCAGGTCCAGCTCGAGGACCACGTCGACGACGAAGTCCTGACCCTGGTCGCGCTCGAAGTCGTACACCCCGTGCCGCCCCCGTACCCGCAGGCCGGTCAGCGAGATCAGATCTGTCACCGGTGCGCCTCCATGGCCTGCCACACCCGGATCGCGTCGACGGTGTCGCGGACGTCGTGCACCCGCACGCCCCACGCGCCGGCCGCGACCGCGAGCAGCGCGCTCGCCACCGAAGCCGCGCCGCGCTCGTCGACCGGCCGGGCGGTGCCGTCCGGGCCGGACAGCAGCCGGCCGAGGTAGGACTTGCGACTGGAGGCGAAGAGGACCGGCAGCCCGAGGCCGATGACCGCGTCGAGGTGGGCCGACAGCCGCCAGTTGTGCTCGCCGGTCTTGGCGAAACCCAGGCCGGGGTCGAGGATCAGCCGGTCGCGCGTGACCCCGGCGGCGACCGCGGCGTCGACCCGCTCGGACAGCTCGGCACAGACCTCTTTCACCACGTCGTCGTAGACGGCCAGCTCGCCCATCCGGCGGGAGTGGCCCCGCCAGTGCATCAGGATCCACGGGCAGCCGGCGTCCGCCACGACGCGGGCCATGTCCGGGTCGGCCAGCCCACCGGAGACGTCGTTGACCACGCTGACGCCGGCGTCGAGCGCGGCGGCGGCGACCGAGGCGCGCGTGGTGTCGATGCTCATGGGTACGCCCGCGGCGGCCAGCTCACGGATGACCGGCAGAACCCGCGCGAGCTCGGCCTCGGCGCTGATCCGGTCGGCACCGGGCCGGGTCGACTCGCCACCGATGTCCACCAGGTCGGCGCCCTCGGCGCGCATCCGGCCGGCGTGCGCCACCGCGGCGTCGAGGTCGGCGTACCGGCCCCCGTCGGAGAAGCTGTCCGGGGTCACGTTGAGGATGCCCATGACAACCGGGTGTGGCACGGCGAGCAGGTCAGTCACAGTGATGACGTTACCTAGCCGCACCCGGCCGCGCCGGGCGGCCGGCGGTGCGGCCACCGAGGATTCCGACGCATCGGTCAGCTTGTTGGTAAGAGGGCCTTCAACGTACTCTCTGCGAGTGGACGCTATTCAGACCGTTAACCCTGGCAAACGCCTCCGACCAGGCCAAAAGTCCGGATAGCGCACAGCCGGGACCCCGACACCGGGCCCGGATCGGTACCGAAACGCTCCATCATCGGCAAGGCTGTACACGCGGGGCGGCCGCGTTCCTGGAAGGTTGATCGATGATGCTCATAGAGGTTGGCCAGGCGGTGTGGGGACACGTGCTGTCCCCGCCGGACACGGTCGTCCTCATGGCGGCTCCCGGCGAGATCAACACCGAGGGGATCCTGACCTTCTTCGCCAGCAAGATCGCTCCGATCCTGCTGGCGATACTAGGGGTGATCTTCATCGGCCGGGCCAGCAAGGGTGAGGTCTCGCGCGTACTGACCAGTTCGGCGATCGCCATCATCGGACTGGCCTTCATCGCGGGCGCGGCCACGCTCCTCATCGTCGGTGACTCGCTGATCAAACTGGTGTTCAAGTAGGCCGAGACGGGACTCAACGACCTGCGAGACAAGTAGGGCGACCATGCGGCTCCGCACCGATGACGACATCTACCGGGCCAGGCTCGTGTACCTCGGCCCACCCGGGTACACCTTGCCGATCCAGCTCCCATACGCCCAGTACGGGCTATTTGTCCTGCTAGTGCCTTTCTACATGTTCCTGCACTGGCTGATCACGTTCCAGGGACCGGACCTGTTCCCCGCCTGGGAGATCGCGCTCGCCATGGTCACCACGTCGCTGGTGTTCCGCTACGTCGACCCGGACCGGCCCGCCCGGATGGTGATCCGCACCGCGCTCACCGACTGGCGGCACACCCGGGAACCGCGCAACGAGATGCGGGACCCGCGCATCGTCGCGCGGCGGGTACGCATCCGCGAGGAGTTGGCATGACGCCGGGACGCTACGACGCCGAACTGGCCGGGCCCGACGACGACCAGGGCCGCGCCACCGACTACGACGGCGGGCTGCAGGCGGTCGCCGAGGGTGGCCGCATCGCCGTCCTCCAGGGCGGTGGGCCGGTCCGCCCGGCGAACGGCTGGTCCGCGCCGGCAACGGCCCGCAGCGGCGAGGTGCCGCCCGACATCGACTCACCGTTCCTGGGCCTCGTCGGCGGCGCGTCACCGGCACCGACGCCCGCCGCACCGCCACCACCCGCCGCACCGACACCACTCGTCGTCGAACCCACCGGCCAGCTCCTTGCTCCCGGCGCTGCGGCACCCCCCGCCGCTGCCCACGGAGCGATCGCGGTCGACCCCACCGGAGCGGTCACCGTCCCCGCCGCGACCGGCCCGGCCGGCCCGGCCCCCGCCGCCGACCGGGCCGCCGCCGAACGCCTCGCCGCCGACTGGGAAGCCCGACCACCGCGCCAGCGCAGGTCCGACCGCACGGTGGCGCGTACCGGCGGCGCGACGCTCGCCCGGGTCACCCCGTCCTCCGATCGCGGGCGCAGTCCACTGGAGAGGGTCCCGAAGCCCCGGCGCAAGGACCGCGACCCCGCCGTCGAACTGGCGATCACCGAGATCGCCGGGCACCTGACGTTCACGCCCAACTCCGTCACCGCCTGGTACTGGCTACCGGAGGTGCGGTGGGCGTTCCGGCCCGACGCCGAGCGCGAGGCGCTGCTGGCGGCCATCTCCGAGCAGTACGCCGGCCTCGCCGGCTTCCGCCTGCACCTGCGCCGCACCACCCGGCCGTTCCCGGCCGACCAGTGGGCCCGGGTGGTCGACGGACACTCACCACACCCGCTGCCGACCGTGCCCGGCGCCCCGTCCTGGTCGGACCATCTCGTCGCGGCGCAGCAGCACCTGCTGTCGGTCAACCACGCCGAGGGCCAGACGTACCTGGGCATCACGTTCGCCCGACGCACGCTCGGCGACACGCTGTCGGAGCGGATCAGCCGGCTGTTCGGCAAGGGCGTCACCGGCGGCGAGCGCCGCCGGATGGCCCGCACGATCGAGCAGTTCGACGAGGTACTCGGCTCGTTCGGGATGCGCGGGCGGCGGGTGACCGTGCAGGAGCTGGAGTGGCTGCTGTACCGGTCGGTCGCGCTCTGCATGCAGCCGCCGGTCGCCTTGTCCCCTGTGGAGCACGGCACCTGGGAGCACGGCGACCTGCTCGCCCTCACCGAGCAGATCGAGCGCTACCGCACCCCGTACGGGTCGACGGTCAAGCTCGTCAACCGGATGACCGGCGAGGAACGCCACGTCGCCGTCCTCACCGTCGGCCGGATGGAGCCGCTGGACATCCCCGAGCGGCACGAGCCGTGGATGCACTTCCACGAGCGGCTGCCCTGGCCGATGGAGCTGTCCTCGCGGGTCGACATCCTCGGCCCGTCCGACTCGTTCCGCAACCTCGAACACCGGCTGCGGCTCATCCGCTCCCAGCAGACCGACTACGCCGAGCACGGCATCGACGCCCCGCCGGAACTGGAGCGGCTGGCCAAGCGCGCGCTGACCATCGGCGACGACATCACGACCGGCCTGCCCGTCGACTCGTCCCGCGCGCACGGCTGGCACCGCATCGCGGTCAGCGGCCGCAGCCGCGAGGAGTGCCTGGAGCGGGCCCGCCGGCTGACCCAGCTGTACTCCCGGGAGATGCGCGTCTCGCTGCAGCACCCCAAGAACCAGGACTGGCTGGTCCGCGAGTTCATCCCCGGCGAGCCACTGGCCAACACCGGGTACGTGCGGCGGATGCCCATCAAGCTGTTCGCCGCCGCGCTGCCGCAGGCCGCGTCGACCGTCGGCGACCGCCGCGGCGACCTCATCGGCCGGACGTCGGGCACCTGCCGGCGGCCGGTCTTCCTCGACCTGCACTTCCCGATGGAGGTACGCGAGCGGTCCGGCCTCGCGGTGTTCGTCGCCGAGCCCGGCGGTGGCAAGTCGACGCTGCTCGGCGCGCTGGGCTACCTGGCCGCCCGGCGCGGCGTACAGGTGACGCTGCTGGACCCGTCCGGACCGCTGGCCCGGCTGTGCTCGATGCCGGAACTCGCCCCGTACTCGCGGGTGCTCAACCTGACCGGCTCCGAGCAGGGCACCCTGGCCCCGTACGCGCTGATCCCCACGCCGCTGCGCACGCACTTCGCGGCGGGGGCGGCCGGGGACCGCGAGTTCGAGATCGCCGTCTCCAACGCCCGGGCCGAGCGGCGGATGCTCGTCCAGGACATCTGCATGATGCTCGTCCCGCCGCAGGTCGCCCGGGAGGCGTCCACCGCCACCCTGCTGCGCCACGCCGTCCGCCAGGTGCCGGCCGAGGAGGCGTCCACGTTGGACGACGTCGTCGCGCTGCTGCAGAGCATCGGCGACGACGAGTCGCGGGAGCTGGGCAACCTGCTGCTGGACACCGCCGAGATGCCGCTGGCGACCCTGTTCTTCGGCCAGCCCGCCTCGGGCTCACTGTCGTCAGACACGGCGTTGACGGTCATCACCATGGCCGGGCTGCGACTGCCCGACCTTAAGATCGAGCGCGAGTACTGGTCGGCCGAGGAGTCCCTCGCCCTGCCGATGCTGCACACCGCGCACCGGCTCGCCGTACGCCGCTGCTACGGCGGCGAGATGAACCGGCGCAAGCTGGTCGGTCTCGACGAGGCGCACTTCATGGAAGGATGGCGCTCCGGCCGCTCCTTCCTGGTCCGACTCGCCCGCGACAGTCGAAAGTGGAATCTGGCGGCCCTGGTCGCCTCCCAGAACCCCCGCGACATCCTCGGCCTCGACGTGCAGAACCTGGTATCCACCGTGTTCGTCGGGCGTATCGCCGAGGACACCGAGATCGCGGAGGAAGCGCTGCGGTTGCTGCGCGTGCCGACCGGCGTCGGGTACGAGCAGACCCTCGCCTCGCTGTCGCAGGCGGACACCTCGTCGGAGTCCCGGCTCGGGTTCCGCGAATTCGTGATGCGGGACGTCGACGGGCGGGTACAGAAACTGCGCGCCGACGTGTCATACGTCCCCGACCTGTTGAGGTACCTGGATACGACGCCAGCGGCCGCCGGAGGAACACCGGTGTTGCCGACAGCCCGCCCCGACGAGCCGGAGGACTGATCGGTGGAGGCGAAGCTCCAGCACCGGATGGCGTCGCTGGTGCTGGCCGTGTTCGTGGGCGCCGTGGCGACGCTGTTCGGCGGCGTCGGCCCCGCGGCGGCCGTACCGGCGCCGGTGACGGAGGGTCCGGCGACGCTGTGCACCACCGACGAGTGGCGCAATCCGGCCAACTTCAACAAGTGTGTCGACGCGCTGCAGGACGTCGGTTCGGATGTGGCCGGGTGTGTGGAAGCCCCCACCCCGGGCACCCCGGACTCGGGCATGGCCGGCTGGTTCGCCTCCCGCACCGACGCCTACGACCAGCCCGGTCCCAAAGGGCTCTACACGCGATACGGCTACGCCGGGTACGACTACACGACGTACGACATCGACTGCGTAAAGACGGTCATGAACCCCCAGTACAAGTTCGAGAACACCGTGGCCAACGGTGAGTTCATGATCGCGACGTCGATCATCGGCGCCTCGAACGCGCTGCGGGAACGGGCCTGGAACCCGAAGTCCATGTGGGGCTGGGCCGACCCGCTCGTCGAGCGCGCCACGAAGGCCGTGTACGTGAAGGTGTTCACCGCCTTCGGCGCCGTCACGCTGGCGATCGTCGGCCTGTACCTGCTGTGGCGCTCCCGCCAGTCCGACCTGTCGAACGCGATGACGACGGCCGGCTGGGCCGTACTGGTCATGGTGGTCATCACCGCGATCGCCCAGTGGCCGACCTGGTCGGCGAACCTGGCGGACAACACGCTGGTCGGGTCGCTGGGCGTGATCCATGACGCCGTCGGGCCGCCGTCCCAGGACATTCCCGCCGGACAGTGCCGGAATCCGGACCCGCAGGGATGCATCGATCACCGCTCGCCGGCGATCCGGGCCAGTGACACCGCCAGCGACGGAATGCTCTACCGCAACTGGTTACGCGGTGCGCTCGGGTCGGCCGACAGCGAGACCGCCAAGAAGTACGGCCCCGTGCTCTACGACGCGAAGGCCTTCACCTGGGGTGAGGTCCAGGACATCCGCAAGGACCCCAAGCAGCGCGACGTCCTGATCAAACAGAAGCAGGACCACTGGATGAAGGTCGCCCAGCAGATCAAGGGCGAGGATCCGGAGGCGTACGAGTACCTCCAGGGCACGAAGGGCATGGAGCGCATCGGCGCGGGTTTCATCGCGATCCTGGCGTCGCTGTTCTTCGCCCTGTTCGACATCACCGCGTCGGTGCTGGTCCTGCTCGGCTTCCTGATCTTCCGGTGGGCCGTGATCGCCGCGCCCATCCTCGGGACGATCGGCCTGCTCCGCCCCGCCGCCGGCGGATTGCGCCGGCTGGCCAACGCCGTGATCGCCGCGATCTTCAACATCATCATCTTCGGTACCGGCGCGGCCGTCTACCTGTTCGCGGTGGACATGGTGATGAGCACGGCGTCCCTGCCCGGCTGGTTGCAGGTCGTCCTGATCTGGCTGACCGGGGTGGTGGGCTGGCTGCTGCTTCGCCCGTACCGCCGGATCACCCAGCTCGGCGGCAAGGACTCCTCCCGGGCGGTCACCTCGGCCGGCAGCTGGCACCGTCTGTTCTTCCGGGACGTGCGGCAGGCGGCCGCCCTGAAACTCATCGAAGAGGGCGGCACCAACGAACCGGCCGGTGGCCGGCGGGGCGTGCTGGCACAGACCAACCAGCGGCCCGAGTCCCGGAGCGAGTCGGTGGTGACCGTCGGCTCCAGTGCGGCCGGCACAACCGTCGCCGAGCCCGCCGCCGCGGAACGCCCCGAAACCGCGAGCACCGGACCGAAGCCGGAGGCCGCCCGGTCGACAACCCCGGCACCGCGCCGCCGGTACGAGGACAGCCAGCGCTGGACCGAGCCGGACGTGGTCGACGGCCCCCCGACGTACACCGTCTACCGGCCGGACGCCGGAGACGTCCAGGTACCGGCCACGTCGGCGCGACGGCCGGAGTCGGCGAAGATGCCCAGGTGAGATGCGATGCGCCCGATTCTGCGCCTGCTCGGTACGCGTTACGGGATAGCCCTGATCCTGGCGCTGCTCGTACTGGCCGTCGTGGGGATCATGCGGGGCGTGGCCGGTTCGTACCGGCAGACGTGGGGGACCGCGGTCGAGTCACCACGCAGCAGCATCGACCCGACCGCGGGGAATGACAGCCTACTCACCCCGGAGAGCCCCGCGCCGCCGGTCACCAGCCCCGGGGCTCCGGAGCCGGCGGCGGTGGCCACGGAGTTCGTCCACGCCTGGCTCGCCCACGAAGGGGTGACCGCCGAGCAGTGGCGCGCGGGCTTCGCCCGGTACGCCACGCCCGCATTGCGGGACAAGCTCAAGGACACCGACCCGGCACGCGTGCCGGCCCAACGTGCCACGGGCCCGGTGGTACTGCAGAACCGTGCCCCCACGTTCGTCGAAGCGAGTGTGCCGTTGGATTCGGGGACGGTACGGCTGCGCCTGCTCGCCACGAACGGCCGGTGGCTGGTCGACGGCGTGGACTGGGGGCGGGAATGACGACGGATCCACCCGCGCCGCGCCGGGCGCGGATCGGGCTGCTCGTCGCACTGACCGCGGGGCTCGCCCTGCTGTGCTGCGGCGGCGGCTCGGCGGCGTTCTTCCTCGACGGACTCAACGGGTCGAATACCCTGACCACCTTCGGCGCGGGCTGCGGCAAGCCGGGAGACCTGGTCGATCCCGACGGCAAACTGGACCGCATCGGCTCCCTCGGGGCCAGCCAGATGCGCAACGCGGCCGTCATCATCTCGGTGGGCCAGAAGCTGAACGTCCCCCCGCGTGGCTGGGTCATCGCCGTCGCGACCGCGTTGCAGGAGTCGTCGCTGAACAACCTCGGTCACCTGGGCGCGCGCAACGACTACGACTCGCTGGGCCTGTTCCAGCAGCGCCCCAGCCAGGGTTGGGGAACGCCCGAGCAGGTGCAGGATCCCGTGTACGCGTCGACGAAGTTCTACGAGCATCTGATCAAGGTGTCCGGTTGGGAGCAGATGTCGCTCACCGCTGCGGCGCAGGAGGTCCAGGGCAGCGCCTACCCCGACGCCTACGCCAAACACGAGCCTCTCGCCGCGCAGATCGTCAACAAGCTCGCCGGCGGCGCCGCCCGCTCGGTGGGCTCCCTCACCGCCCTGCGCTGCGCATTCCCCGGTGAGATCTCGGCCTCCGGCTGGACGGTTCCGGTCCGCGCGGAGATCGTCTCCGGCTTCCGTACCAAGGATCGGCCCAGCCACTACGGCGTCGACCTGGCCGTTCCCAAGGGAACCGTGGTCCGGGCGGCCTCCGCCGGGGTCGTGATCACAGCCATGTGCAACGCCCACGCCAACGGCCATAACGTGAGCTGCGACGTCGACGGTTCGCCCGACGTCCTCGGCTGCGGCTGGTACGTGGACATCCTGCACGCCGGCAACATGATCACGCGGTACTGTCACATGGTGGCGCGTCCGGACGTGCGCGTCGGCCAGACCGTCGCGGCGGGCCAGGAGATCGGTCACTCGGGCTCCAGCGGTAACTCGTCCGGCCCGCACCTGCACTTCGAGGTCCACCGAAACGGCGACGCCGGCAACGAGGGCGCGATCGATCCCGTCCCGTTCATGCAGCAGCAGGGCACCCCGCTGGGGACGGCGACGCCGAGCGGAGCGGCGTCCCCGTGACCGATCCGCTCTCCGGCTGGGACTTCGGTTCACTGTCCGCCCCGCAACCGGCGCCGATCGTGCCGGTACCCGCCGGCGAACACCGGTCGATCCGGGGTGCACGAGTCATCATCGGTCTACCGGGGCTCGGCTGGCGCGCCGACATGCGCGCCGACTCCCCCGTCGTGCAGGGCAGCCGGACCTACGTGCCGGTCCTCGCCGAACAGGAGTGGTACCGCGCCGAGGCCGAACGGATCGAAGCGTTCGCCCCCATGGTGCCGATCGAACGGGTATGGGTCGAGACACTGTCGATACCGTCCACCGTGGAGCAAACGGGCGGCCGTGACCTCATCTCTCGCCTGGTGTCGCTCGACGCTCCGCCCCGCCGGGAACCGGTTCCGGTACGCGACGCCGTCCGCGTCACCGGCCGTCGGGTGGTCAGGGTCGCCGTCCCCGGCAACACCGGCAGCCATGACCAGCGGGACCTCCGCGCCGTGACCGAGCCGTACACCAGCTCCGATGGTGACATCTGTGTCCGGGTCGCCACCGAACTCGACTGGTACCGCTGGGCGTGGAGCGGCAAGACGCCGCGCACCCTGGAAGTGCCTGTCCACCTGCTGTGGCTGGAGTAGTCAGCCAACCGGCTGGGCTCCACACACCCGCCAACCGTTGCTTCGATGCATCAGCGTGAAGCTCCAAATTCGGAACGATTCCGATGACTGGCCCGTCTGCTCCGGCACCATGGTCTTCAAGCGCACCCGAACCGTCGCCGCGTTCCCGTTCTCCTCGGACACGAAGTCCTCCCACCCAACCGTTATCCGGATACCGAATCGCTGCTCGCGACTCACGATTTCCGCCAACGTCCGCTCGATCTCGCCGATATCAGTCGGCTGCTCACACGTGAACCGTGCGGCTTTCGACTTGTCACGGTCGTCGAAGGTGGCCTGAAGGTACTGGCGGACCACGACCCCCGGAGTGCTGCGGTCGGGTTCACTCACGCCGCGGTAGAACAGGTAGCCCACGCCCAGCCCACCCATACACAGCAGCACGGCCACGGCGAAGACGGCGACCAGCACGATCCCGACGACGCGGCCACGACCGATCTTGGCCTGGTCGGGCGCGGCTGCCTCGCCGTCCGCCGTGGAGGCTCCGGCCGGCGGGCTGGCAGGAGCATCAGCCGCGGCACCCGAAGGGACACCGGGCGATGCGTCCGGGCGAACACCGGGCGCCGCGCCCGCCGTCCGGCCGGCCGTCGCGTCGATGCCGTTGTCCGGCGGGTGTGGCGGCTCGGGTGGCTTCGGCTCGTCGCTCACGGAATGAGCGTAACCCGGCGGGCCCACCGGAATCGCGCGCCGAACGATGACCGGGGTGCATTACGGCATCCACGGTCGTTGAACCGCCACCCCGGTCATCGGGCCATCGGAGCCTCAGGCCTTTCGATTGCTTCCGCGCTCCAGCGAATGTGGATCCGGTGGCCTCGCGCGTCGATGTAGGTCTCTTCCGCTCCCCGCCGGGCCGATCGCGCAGCCACCGAACGCCCAGCCATCGAACGCTCCGCCGCGACCGCCCGCTCGGCCCCCGGACGCCCGGCCACGACCGCCCGCTCGGCCCCCGAACGGGGGTCCACCGGTCGTGCGGGCGGTACGACCGACGGCGCGGTGGCGGGCAGGACCGGCGGGACGGCCGGTCCCGGGGTGACCGGGAACCGGCTGAGCGGGCCACCGGTCGGCGTACCCCCGGCACGGCGTACCGGCACCGGCGCGTCCACGACGTCCGGCAGGTCGGTGTCGAGGTCGATCTCGGGCACCTCGTCGGCCGGTCCACCGTCCTCGGTCGCCTGGTCGGCCGGCGCCGAGGTCCTGGCCTGGCTGTCCGGCGGCACGAACGACACGACGGGTCCGGGCCGGCCCGGCGTGACGTCGAAGGCGGCACCGGTCTCGATCCGCGGTGCGGTCAGTCGGGCGGCGGCGTTGGCGTACACCTCGTGCAACGTGCCCACGACGTCCCGGGCGGCGTCGTGGTCCGTACCGTTCCGCGCCGGACCACCACTCGCGGCCAGCGTGTGCAACGAACTGAGCGCCTCGTCCGTGGCGTCCGCGGCCGCGAGGAGCTGCGCCTGGTTGTACCGGGCGAGGTCCGCGGTGGCGCGCAGGCCGGCGACCATCGTCCGTACGGTGTCGGCGTACGCCCGGCCGGCGGTCGAGTCCCAGGCCCGCTCCAACGCCGGTAACCCGTCAACGAGCGCGTCGGCCCGCCGTTCGAGCAGTTCGGCGGCGTGCGCCCAATCCGCGACGGCCCGGGCGATCGCGTCCAGTTCGTCGAAGCCGAGGCCGTCGAGGTCAGCGGACACGGCCGGCCACCGTCGTCGCCGCGCGGCCGTCGACGAGGGCGTACTCGGCGGCCGCCACCGCCACCGCCGCGCGCAACTGTTCCGTCTGGCGGTCGAACGACTCCACCACCTCGGCCAGCGCGAGCAGGCCGGCGGTGCTCGCCCGGTGCAGCGCCACCGCCGGCTCGCACTCGGCGGGCGAGGATTCCACCCTCGAGGGCTCGGCGGGTAGCGGAACGGCGAGCGGCGGCAACCGGTCGAGGGTGCGCATCCACTCCGCCAGCGCATCCATGTCAACCCGTACGCGCGTCACCATGCCTCCCAGCCGGCCGACCACAGCGTAGCGGCGGGAGCGCCGTCCCCGCGCCCCCGCCCGTGGCCGTCACCACACGCCGGCCGGCTGGCCGTACGCGTCGGGCTGGCGGTGTGACGCCAGCTTCGCCGGTGTCCGGGCCGGCTTCTCCTTGTACACGAACGCGCGCCGGGCCGCCGCGAACCCGTTGCGGTCGTCGAACATGTCGCCGGCCATCTCGGCGAGTTCGCGGGTCTCGTAGTACGACAGCGGACGGGTGGCCGTGCGGGCCTGCTCCGCCTTCGCTGTCAGGGCCGCCCGCCACCGCGAGGTGCCGCTCTGCGCGGCGGCCACCTCGTACAGCCAGGCCGTGAACTCCTCCGGTTCGCGCGGCCCGACCTCGTCGACCAGCCCGATCGAGCGTGCCCCGGCCGCGTCGACGGGCAGCCGCTCGGTGGTCAACCGCGTCGCGGTCGCGGCCCCCACCCGCCGGGGCAGCGTGTACGTGTGCAGCTCGGAGCCGTACAGCCCCATCTCGTAGTGGGGGTTGAGCACGATCCCGGCCCGCGCGACGACGAGGTCGGCGCCGAGACCGAGCATCACCCCGCCGGCTCCGGCGTTCCCGGCGTACGCGGAGATGACGAGCTGGCCGGACGCGGTGATGATGCGCCGGCAGACCGCGTTGATCGCGCGGATGTTGGCCCACGCCTCGGCGGCCGGGTCGGCCGCGGCCTCGATCGTCCCGAGGTGGATGCCGTTGCTGAACACGCACTCGCCGCTCCGTAGCACGAGTACCCGGGTGTCCTGGCGCAGCGCGTGCCGCAGGCCGGCCCCCAGCCGGCGGCACTGCCGGGTGGACATCGCCCCGTTGTAGAACCGGAACGTCAACACCCCGATCTCGCCCCGCCTGGTGTACTCGACCTGCCGGTACGGTCCGACCTCGGCCTGCGGTACCCCCCGCAGCCGG
Organism: Planosporangium spinosum; assembly: GCF_049999945.1. Classification (NCBI taxonomy): domain Bacteria; kingdom Bacillati; phylum Actinomycetota; class Actinomycetes; order Micromonosporales; family Micromonosporaceae; genus Planosporangium; species Planosporangium spinosum. The sequence goes on from NZ_JBLYUB010000027.1 coordinate 58,277, forward strand.
CCGCGCAGGACCGCCGTCGCGGGGAGCTTCACGCCGCCGGGGAGTTTGAGGTGGCCGAGCCAGACGCTGCCGCGGCCGGTGCCGACGAGTACCGAGCCGTCGCGGTGGGCGAGCACCTCACCGGGCGGACCGGCGAGGTGGCCGGGGTAGGCGTCGAACGCGTTGACCTGGACGCCGGCGACCTCCGTGCGTACCCCGGGAAAGCCGTCCGCGGCCCGGATCCGGCGCACGATGGCCTCCGGGTCGTCCGCCCAGGCGAACGTGCGGTCCTTCTGGCGCAGCAGCGGCTGCTCGGCGGTGCCGGGTACCGGCCGGCGCGCGCGCTCCAGGGGCGTGGGTACGAACGTAGGGTCGGCGGCCTTCTCGACGGTTTCGCGTACGCACTCCAGGGCCGCGTCCGCCACCTGCGCGTTGTAGAGCACCGACTTGCGGGGAGCGTCGTCGGGCATCCGGAAGGTACGGGTGGCCCAGATCGGGCCGGCGTCCATCTCCTCGACCGCCTGTAACGCCGTGACGCCCCAGACCGGCGCGCGGTTCATGATGGCGTGGTCGAGCGAGGACGGTCCGCGGTCGCCGACCGGACCCGGGTGGATGATCACGGTCCGCCAGGTGCGCCAGACCCGAGCGGGTACCCGTTCCTTGAGAAAGGGGCACAGCACCAGGTCCGGCTTCGCGGCCTCGACGCCGCTGACGATGGTGGCCTCGTCGATGGCGAGTTCCACGCTGACCTGATGACCGGCCTCCCGCAGGGCACACCAGGCGCGCTGGGTGAGGCCGTTGAAGCTGGACACGAGCAGGAGAATCTTCACCCGCGATCTCCTCCGGTCTGCGGATTCGGAATCAGCGTTCGACGATACGGTCGATCAACTGCCGGCCCGCCTGATCCGTTGCGTGATCGCGCAACGGATCACACGTTCCGGCCACCTCGATGCCGGAGACGCGACGTCGGAGACGCGACGTCGGAGACGCGACGTCGGAGATCAGCGGTAAGCGGTAACGGCCAGGTCCCAGGCGTTCGGATGCCAGCGGTCAACCGCCAGGTCCCAGGCGTTCGGATGCCAGCGGTCAGCGCTGAAGGATCAGGCTCATCGCCTCGGCGCGGGTCTTGGCATCGTCGCGGAGCAGACCGCGTACGGCCGAGGTGACGGTGCGCGAGCCACCCTTGCGGATACCCCGCATCGCCATGCACATGTGTTCGCACTCCAGCACAGCGATCACGCCACGCGGCTCGAGCCGCTTCATCAGCAGGTCGGCGATCTGGGACGTGAGCCGCTCCTGTACCTGAGGCCGCCGCGCGAACACCTCGACCAGCCGGGCGAGCTTCGACAGGCCGGTGATCCGCCCGTCCGCCCCCGGGATGTAGCCGATGTGCGCGATGCCGTGGAACGGCAGTAGGTGGTGCTCGCAGAGGCTCATCACCTCGATGTCGCGGACGAGTACCAACTCCTCGTGGTTGGCCTCGAACGTGGTGGTGAGCACCTGCGCCGGATCGACCCGCAGACCGGCGAACAGCTCGGCGTACGCCCTCGCGACCCGGGCCGGCGTCTGACGCAGCCCGTCGCGGTCGGGGTCCTCGCCGACCGCGATCAGGATCTCGCGCACGGCCGCCTCGATCCGGGGCAGGTCGACAGCGCTCTCGACGCTCGTACCACCCAGCCGCCCGTTGACAAGACGGGCGGCCAGGTAGTCGAGCGGTTCGTCGTAGTCGACCGTGTCGTCGGGCTCGGGCTCGGTGCTGCTGCCCGACGGCGACGGTCCGGTTACCTTGGTCAGTTCGCGCCGTCCCCGGTTGAACGATCCGCAGGAGTGGCGGCGTTGCTGCCGGCACCCGCGCGGGCCTCCTCGCCGTCCCCGGCGGCCGTCTGCGCCGGCTTGCGCAGCGCGTCCAGCTCCGTGGTCGGCACGGACGGCAGCTCGCGGCGGCGCTTGCCGTTGCCGCTGTACGGGGCCATCGGCGGCCGCTTGACCACGCGGGCGCAGATCCTCGCCATGTCGGGCTGGGAGATGGTCTCCTTCTCCATCAGCTCCTCGACGATCCTGTCGAGCACGTCGCGGTACTCGACGAGGATCTCCCACGCCTCGTCGTGCGCGAGCTCGATCAGGCCGCGCACCTCGGCGTCGATGTCGGCGGCAACCTTCTCCGAGTAGTTGCGCTCGTGGCCCATGGTGCGGCCGAGGAAGGGCTCGCCGTCGGTCTGGCCGTACTTCACGGCGCCCAGGCGGGAACTCATGCCGTACTCGGTGACCATCGCGTGGGCGACGCTGGTCGCCTTCTCGATGTCGTTGCCCGCGCCCGTGGTGGGCTCGTGGAAGACCAGCTCCTCGGCGGCCCGGCCACCAAGCGCGTACGCCAGGGTGTCGATCAGCTCGGACCGGGTCTGGGTGTACTTGTCCTCGGTGGGCAGCACCAGCGTGTGGCCCAGCGACCGGCCGCGGGACAGGATCGTCACCTTGTGCACCGGCGCGGCGTGCGGCAGCGCCCAGGCCACCAGGGCGTGACCGCCCTCGTGGTAGGCGGTGACCCGCTTCTCGTGCTCGCTCATCACCCGGGTGCGCCGCTCCGGACCGGCGATCACGCGGTCGATGGCTTCCTCCAGGAAGTCGTTGGTGATCGCGCGCTTGTCGACCCGGGCGGTGAGCAGGGCCGCCTCGTTGATCACGTTGGCCAGGTCGGCACCGGTGAAGCCGGGGGTACGCCGGGCGACCGAGTCGAGGTCGACGTCGGGCGCGAACGGCTTGCCCTTGGCGTGCACCCGCAGGATGGCCTTGCGACCCTCCATGTCCGGGCGGTCCACGGCGATCTGCCGGTCGAACCGGCCGGGCCGCAGCAGCGCCGGGTCGAGGATGTCGGGCCGGTTGGTGGCGGCGATCAGGATGACGCCGCCCTTGGTGTCGAAGCCGTCCATCTCGACGAGCAGCTGGTTGAGGGTCTGCTCGCGCTCGTCGTGACCGCCGCCGAGGCCGGCACCGCGGTGGCGGCCGACCGCGTCGATCTCGTCGACGAAGACGATGGCCGGCGCGTTCGCCTTGGCCTGCTCGAACAGGTCACGCACCCGGGAGGCGCCGACACCGACGAACATCTCGACGAAGTCCGAACCGGAGATCGAGTAGAACGGCACGCCCGCCTCGCCGGCGACCGCACGGGCCAGCAGCGTCTTACCGGTACCGGGCGGGCCGTAGAGCAGCACGCCCTTCGGGATCTTGGCACCGAGGGCCTGGTACTTCGCCGGGGCCTGCAGGAAGTCCTTGATCTCGTGCAGTTCCTCGACGGCCTCGTCCGAGCCCGCCACGTCGGCGAACGTCGTCTTCGGCGTGTCCTTGGAGATCAGCTTCGCCTTGGACTTGCCGAAGTTGAGCACGCGGGAGCCGCCACCCTGCATCTGCGACATGAACAGCAGCAGCAGGACGACGAGCACGCCGATCGGCAGCAGGTTCACCAGCAGGCCGACCACCACGCTGTCGCGGGTGACCTTGGTGTCCCAGTTGGCCAGCTTGTCCTGCGACTTGAGCGTGTTCAGCTCGGTGTAGATGTCGCGCATGGCGAGCGCGGGAACCTGCGCCTGGATCTTGTCGGTACCGTCGACCTTCTGCTTGAGGTCGAGGCTGAGCGTCTGCTCCTTGTCCTCGATCAGGGCCTTCTTCACGTTGCCCGATTGGAGCTCCGCGAGCGCCCGCGAGGTGTCGACCTTCTTGTAGCTGGCCCCACCGGTGAATAGCGTGCTTGCCGCAATGGCACCGAGGATCACAATGATGAACCAGACCACTGGCCGGCGGAAGAAACGGGTCCGTTCCATATCGTTGTCGGGCGCGGTGCGGCGCCCGGCACCTCCTGATCCCAGAAGTCAGTGCTCACGCCGTCCGTATCGACGCGAGGCCGGGTGTGCCAAGTCGGCGGCACGCCGGTTATTCGACGGTACACCGTGTTTGCCAACGACGCGGATGAGCACCGCCTCCGCCTGAAGGTGGTGACACCCTTCCTGACCAGCGACAGGCAGTTCAAACCAGGCACTGACGAGGATTTAACCGGCAAATCAGAAAAGCCGGTTCAGCTCTGGGCGTACACGCCCTTCCGCAGAACTCCGACGTAGGGGACCTCGCGGTACCGCTCGCTGTAGTCCAGGCCGTAACCGACCACGAACTCGTTCGGGATGTCGAAGCCCACGTACCTGACCGGCACGTTCACCTTCACCGCGTCGGGCTTGCGCAGGAGCGCCACGACCTCGACGGACGCGGCCGACCGGCTGTGCAGGTACTTCAACAGCCACGAGAGGGTCAGCCCGGAGTCGACGATGTCCTCCACCACGATCACGTGGCGGCCCGCGATGTCCCGGTCGAGATCCTTGAGGATGCGGACCACGCCCGAGGAGGTGGTGCCCTGGCCGTACGACGACACGGCCATGAACTCCATCTCCACCGGTGGACCGTACCGACCCAGCGCCCGGGCGAAGTCGGCCATGAACATGACCGCGCCCTTCAGGACGCCGACCAGCAGGACGGATTCCGCCGTCGCGTGGTCGGCGGCCACCTGCTTTGCCAGTTCGTCGATCTTCTCGCGGATCTGGTCCTCGCTGACGATCACTCGGTCGATATCGGCGGCGTGCCAGTTGCCCTCGGCCATGGCGACAAGCCTTCCCTATGCCGATGGCGCCGCCGAACCGGGGGTACCGGTAAGGAACCGGATCACACCCCCGGCCAGAGCGTCACACAGGGGCACGATGGGCGAGGTCGCGCGGCTGACGCCACCCGTCGACCGTCGCCGTCCCGGGAACCGGCGACCAGGCCGGCGGCCGAGGCCGCGACACCACATCACCCGACTGGTGGGCACCACGCCCCAGTCGTACCGGGCGACCTTCCGCGACCGGATCGTCGCCTAGTAACCCATCGCGCTGCCGTCGGCGCGGGGCTCGCTGCCCGCCACGTACCCGGCGCCGTCGGGCAGTCGCCAGATCGCCTGGCCGAACCCGTAGCCGAGCGAGCCCGGCTCGGTCACGGTCACCCGGTGGCCGCGCCGGCGCAGCCCCTCGACCGCCGCCCGACCCTCGTCGTCGGCGACCATGCCCGGCTCCACGCGCACCTCGGTGCCGGCGTGCCAGTACCAGCGGGGCCGGTCGAGTGCCTGCTGCGGGTCCAGGCCGTCGTCGACGGTGGACAGCACCACCTGCACGTGGCCCTGGGGCTGCATGTGGCCGCCCATCACGCCGAACGGGCCGACGGCCTCGCCGCCACGGGTCAGGAAGCCGGGAATGATCGTGTGGAAGGGGCGCTTGCCGGGCGCCGCGACGTTCGGGTGGCCGGCCTCCAGGACGAACCCCGCACCCCGGTTCTGCAGGGTGAACCCGGTGCCCGGCACGACGACGTGCGAACCGAAGCCCATGTAGTTGGACTGGATCAGGCTGACCATCATGCCGTCGGCGTCGGCCGTACACAGGTAGACGGTGCCGCCGCGCAGCGGGTCGCCCGCCGGGGGGACGGCGGCGGACTCGCCGACCAGCGCCCGCCGCCGCGCCGCGTACGCCTTGTCGAGCAGCGCCTCCACCGGCGCCGGCGCGACATCCGGGTCGGCCACGTACGCGTGCGCGTCGGCGAACCCGAGCTTCATCGCCTCGATCTGCCAGTGCAGCCGCTGCTCCAGCGGGGTGCCCGCCAGGTCGTAGCCCTCCAGGACGTTCAACGCGAGCAGTGCGGCGATGCCCTGCCCGTTGGGCGGGATCTCCCAGACGTCGTACCCGCGGTAGCCGGTCGATATCGGCCGCACCCACAGCGAGGCGTGCTCGGCGAGGTCGTCGGCGGTCAGCAGGCCACCGGTGGCCGCCGCGAAGTCCCCGATCGCGGCGGCGATCTCACCGCGGTAGAACGCCTCCGCCCCGGTGTCGGCGATCAGCCGCAGCGTCCGGGCGGCGTCCGGGTTGCGCCACCGCTCACCGGCGCGCGGCGCCCGCCCGCCCGGCGCGAACACCCGCGACCACTCGGCGAACTCAGGGCCCTCCAGACCCGCGTGCAGCAGCCGGACGGCCCGGTCCCAGCCGGCGGCCACCGTCGGCGAGACCGGGTACCCGTGCTCGGCGTACCCGACCGCGTCGGTGAACAGGTCGGCGAACGGCAACGCACCGAACCGCTCGTGCAGGTCCCGCCAGCCGGCCGGCGCGCCCGGCACGGTCACCGGCAGCCACCCCCGGTCGGGTACCACCTCCGCGGCGCCGGCCTGCGCGCCGCCGAGCGCGTCGGAGGCGACCGCCCCGGTACCCCGCTCGCGCACCAGGTCCGGAGTGAACGCGGCCGGCGCGCAGCCGGACGCGTTCAGCCCGTGCAGCTCCTTACCGTCCCAGACCAGGGCGAACAGGTCGCCGCCGATGTCGTTGGAGCCGGGCTGCACCACGGTCAGCGCGACGGCCGTCGCGATCGCCGCGTCCACAGCGTTGCCGCCGCGGCGGAGCACGGCGAGTCCGGCGGCGGCGGCGAGCGGCTGGCTGGTGGCGACGGCGCCTCGCGGCGCATAGAGCGGCTTGCGGCCCTGGTACGGCAACGGCATGCCGAAACCTTAGCCTTGCGAAGCTGTCAGCCGACCTGCTCGGCGGGTCACATGTAGGGCACCGGGTAGGGCCACCGCGCCCTGGCCGCGCCAGCGAGTGACCAGCGCGTCGAGGGCGGCCACGTGCCGGGCCGACAGCGCGGACCCGGCCACCCCCAGCCCACGGGCCCAGGCGTGCAGGACCCGGGTACGCACGGCGGCCGGCAACCCGACGAGGACGTCGACCCGCAGGCCGCCCCGGCCGTCGGCGGCGTCCGCGCCCGCCCTGGCGGCGAGGGCGTCGAGCACCTCGGTGTCGGCCGCGGCGAGCGTGGCGGCGCGGGCGAGGTTGCCCACCAGGCCGGGCCCGAGCGCCTCGGTCAGCGCCGGCAGCAGTGCCCGGACGCGGGCCCGGGCGTACGACGGGTCGGTGTTGTGCGGGTCCTGCCACGGCTCCAGCCCGAGCGCCCGGCACGCCACGACCGTATCGGCGCGCGCCACGTCGAGCAGCGGGCGCAGCAGCGCGATCCCGGCGACGTCCCGGCGGGCCGGCATCGCGGCCAACCCGCGCGGACCGGCGCCCCGCGCCAGCGCCAGCAGTACGGTCTCCGCCTGGTCATCGCGGGTGTGGCCGAGCAGGACCGCCGTGGCACCCGCGCGCCGGGCCGCGCCGACCAGCGCCTCGTACCGCGCCTCGCGCGCGGCGGCCTCCGGACCTCCCGGTCTCCCGCCCACCTCGACCCGCACCGTCACCACGGGACTCAGGCCGCACGCTTCCGCCCACTTCGCCACGGCCGCCGACCGGTCCGCCGAGCCGGGCTGGAGCTGGTGGTCGACGGTGACCAGCCCGCAGCGCAACCCTTGCCGGGGCGCGACGAACGCGGCGGCGGCGGCGAGCGCCAGCGAGTCGGCCCCGCCCGAACATGCCACCAGGACCAGCGAGTCCGGTGCCGTTCCGGCCAGCGCCCGGCGGACGGCGACGCGCACCGCGGCCACCGACGGCGCCAGCGCGGCCATCGTGATCAGGAAGCGTCGTGGCGGAGCACGCGCGTGATCCACGCGTCCGGGTCGCCGAGCTCGGAGAGCCTCGGCAGGGTCAGCGGCGACTGCCACACCCGGTTGAACTCGGTCATGCCGACGCGGTCGACGACGGTGTGGACGAACTTGCGGCCCTCCGCGTACTGGCGCAGCTTGACCTCGATGCCGAGCAGCTTGCGCAGCACCCGCTCCAGCGGGTTGGCCGCCTCCCGCCGCTGGTTGAACGTGCTGCGGATGGCGTCGACCGTCGGCACGACCTGCGGGCCCACGCCGTCCATCACGAACTCGGCGTGCCCCTCCAGCAGGGTCATCAGCGCGGTCAGCCGGTCGAGGACCCGGCGCTGGGCGGGGGTCTGCACCAGGTCCAGCACGGAGGTCCGGCTGTCCGGGTTGCGCACCGACTCCGCGAGCGCCCACACCCCGTTGCGGATCCGCTCCAGCAGCTGCTCGCGGTCGATCTGCGCGGCGTCGACGAACGCCTGCACCTCGCCGAGGAAGTGGCCACGCAGCCACGGCACGGCGGTGAACTGGGTGCGGTGGGTGACCTCGTGCAGTGCCACCCAGAGCCGGAAGTCGCGCGGGTCGGCGGCGAGCTTGCGCTCGACGTCGACGATGTTCGGCGCCACGAGCAGCAACTGCCCCGGGTCGGCGGAGAAGACCTCGTACTGCCCGAGCACCCGCCCGGACAGGTAGGCGAGCACCGTGCCGGCCTGTACCCCGGTGACCCGGCCGCCGATGGCGGTGGCGAGGGCGCCCGGCGGACGGCCGCCGGCGAGGCGCTCGGCCAGCGGGACGACGACCTGGCGGAGCCCGTCGATGTTGGCCGCCGCCCAGTCCCGCCGGTCGACCACCCGGACGCCCGGATCGGGGCCCACCGGGCGCATCAGCGTGTATTCGAGGACGTGGCCGGCGGCCTCGTCGGTGAGCCGCCGGAGATCGGCGACGACCTCGACCGCTTCGTCGTAGGACACCTGCGGACCGGTCCGGCCCAGCGCGGCGGCGGTGGCCGCGGCCAGGTCCCAGTCGACGAACTGCTGCGCCATGTCCCCCACCGTACCCGCCACGTGCACGTTCGAAGCGTTGGCGAATCCGGGGGCGAAATCCCCCGCGATGTCGCCGGAACGGCGGCCGTCAGCCGATGGATGGCAGCGATGGCGCCGAAACCGCACGAATCTTGAGCGGCAGCGGCAGCGGCAGCGGCAGCGGCAGCGGCGGCCGGTGCCACCGGTCCTAGCGGCAGCCGCAGGCGGCCAGTCCGGCGGCCACCCGGTCGAGGGCCTCCTGCGCCGGAGTCGGGACCGGTCCCCCGTCGAGCGCCCCCGAGGCGATCACGGCGAACACCAGGGGCCGGCCGTCGGCGTCGACGACGATGCCGGCGATCGCGTTGAGCGCACTCAGGCTGCCGGTCTTCGCGCGGACCTGGCCGGCCGCGGCCACGCCGCCCACCGGCCGGTGGTACCGGTCGCGCAGCGTCCCGGAGTACCCGCCGACCGGCAGGCCGGGGAAGAGGACGCGCAGTTCCGGATGGTCCGGCTTGACCGCGAGCAGCAGCGCGTCGGTCAGCAGCGCCGGCGTGACCCGGTTGGTGCGGGACAACCCGCTGCCGTCGGCGAGCACCAACCCGTCCACGGCGAGGCCCAGCTCGGCGAGGACCTCGCGCATCGCGGTCGCGGCCCCGGCGAACGTGGCCGGCTGGTTGCGTGCCACGGCGACCTGCCGGGCCAGGCACTCGGCGATCACGTTGTCGCTCTCGACCAGCATCAGCTCCACCAGTCGGGCGATGGTCGGTGACTCGACGACGCCGAGCTGGGCGGCCCCGGCGGGCGCGGTACCCGGGGTCACCGCCGTCGGCGGGAGGCCGAGCGCCGCGGCGAACGCCTTGCCGGCGTCGACGTCCGGGGTGAACGTGCGCGCGCTGGTCCCGTGCGGGCTGGCCGGCGTGGTGCGACCGCCGTTGATGATCAGGGACGAGATCGGGGACGCGTTGCCGCTCGGGGAGACGATGTCGCTGTCCCAGCCGGGGCCGGTCGTCGCCGGGCCGAACAGTGATGTGTCGATGATCACACGGGTCGGCGCGGTACCACCGAGTGCCTGCTTGACCTGGTCGGCCAGCTTGTCGAGCCGGGCCCCGTCGGCGTACGTGCGGCGCTCCCCGGCACCGAGGGTCGGGTCGCCGGCGCCGACGAGGACGACCTCGCCCGGGTTGGGTCCGGCCACCGCTCGGGTGGCCAGCCGGTAGTCGCCACCCCGGGCCTTGAGGACGGCCTCCGCCGTCAGCAGCTTCAGCGTCGAGGCGGGCAGCATCCCCTCGCCCGCGCCGCGGTCGAGCAACCGCTGGCCGGAGACGGCATCGACGACGGAGACGTTTGTCTTCCCGCCCAGTGCCGGGTCGCTGAGCAGCGGGTTCAGGGCGGCCGCGAGGCCCGCCGCGGTCGGCGCGGACGCGGTGGTGCCGGCCGCGGCCAGAACCGGCGGGGCCGGAGCGAGCGGGGTGCCAGGGTGCCAGGAACGCCGGGGGGCGCCGATCAGGCCGGCGACCGCGTCCGGGGCAGCCACGACGCCACCGAGCACGGCCAGTGCGACGCACAACACACATACCATGGCGACGAGCAACCGTCGCACGAGGTGTGGCCTTTCCCTCGACATCGCACCCTCCTTCACGCCCCTCCACGACCCTAGGGACACTGTCAACTGCTGGAACGTGGTTGGTGTGTGTCGTCGCGGGAATTTATTCCTGCGGTCGCAACGGGGCGAGCTGGAGGAGCGGAGATGGAATTCGACGTCACGGTCGAAATCCCCAAGGGGCAGCGCAACAAGTACGAGGTGGATCACGAGACCGGGCGGATTCGCCTGGATCGTACGCTCTTCACCGCGACGCAGTACCCCGCCGACTACGGATTCGTCGAGGGCACCCTCGGTGACGACGGCGACCCGCTGGACGCGTTGGTACTCCTGCAGGAGCCGACGTTCCCGGGCTGCCTGATCCGCTGCCGCGCCATCGGCATGTTCCGGATGACCGACGAGAAGGGCGGCGACGACAAGGTGCTCTGCGTGCCGGCGGACGACCCCCGCCAGGAGCACCTGCGCGACATCCACCACCTGCCGGAGTTCGACCGGATGGAGATCCAGCACTTCTTCGAGGTTTACAAGGACCTCGAGCCCGGCAAGAGCGTCGAGGGCGCGACGTGGACCGGCCGCCACGAGGCCGAGGCGGAGATCGAGAAGTCGCGGGACCGTTACCGCCAGGGCATCGAGTCGGGCGAGTACCACGACCCGGGCGTGCAGCCGATCAGCGACGTGGCCCCGAAGCACGACTGACACCGTCATCGTGAACGGCGCGGCCGCCCCTCACGGGAAGCCGCGCCGTTCGCGTTTCCGGCGGCGCCGCCGGCCGTGTCCGAAGACGGGGCGCCGCCTCAGGAGGTCAGCGTACGGACCAGCCCGTACAGACCGAGCACCGCGCAGGCGATCGGGAGCACCGACACCACGCAGAGCGCGTCGAGCACGTCGGCGGCCCGGCCGAGGTACGGCGACGGCGCACGCCGGGCGTACCGCGCACCGGCCAGCGCCGCGAGCACCGCCACGACGGCGATCCCGAACGCCCCGGCCTGCGCCACGAGGCCACCACGCGGGACGAGGACCCCGGCCGCGAGCAGCACATACCCGGCGATCCCGGCCCCGATCAGCGGCAACCGCTGGCGGACCGTCACGAACAGCCGCGCCCGCAGCAGCAGGGCCCCCGAGGCGACCGCGACCAGCAGGCCGGCGGCCAGGTCTCCGGTACGCGCCAGCAGCGCCGCCGACGCGACGCCCGCGACGGTCAGCCCCAGCAGCATGCCGGTGAGCATCTCGTCGGTACGGGCCACCGCCGCGAAGACGCGTTCCCGCTCCGGCTGCGGCTCCAGGCCCTGACCACCGGCCGACAGGTCCGCGGGCAGCGTGATCGACGGCATGGGTAGCTTGCCCAGCCGGATCGCGAGCAGCGGTACCACGCCGATCCCCGCGACCAGCAGCGCGAGCAGCGCCGCCGCGGCACCCGCGGCCGAGGTGACGTGGCCGAGCAGCGCGCCGGCCACGCCCAGGACGGCCGCCGTCACACCGGCGACGAACAGGCGCAGCCCGTACCCGACGCCGACCGCGCCGACCAGCGCCACCAGCAGCATGGTCGTCGCCGCGACGAGCAGGTTCCACTCGTCGGGTGCGCCCCGGTCCGGCCGCAGCACCAGCAGGCCGCCGACGAACGCGTACGGCAGCGCGTACGCCCCGACGGTGGCGCCCACCGGCCCGTCGCCGTAGGCGCGGGACGACACGACGCCGACGACCAGCAGCAGGAGGCAGACGGCGAGCGCGACCAGCCCCGGCACGGTCCAGCTCGGCCCGGAGGCCAGCACCGCGCCGAGCCCGACGGCCAGCGCGAGACCGGCCGCGAGCAGGCCGGTGATCCGGCTCGCCCGCTCGCTCCAGCCCAGCCCGTACCGGCGGGAGCCCGCGGCGATCGCCTCCACGACGTCGTCGTACTCCAGCTCCGGCCACTCCTCCCGGGCCGGCACCAGGTGCAGCACGGCGCCGTCGCGGACACCCTGGGCGGCCAGCGGCGACGTGGTGGACAGCACGGTGCCGTCGCCGCGGCGCAGCAGCCACCCGCCGTGGCGCTCGCCGTCGTCGGCGAGCGCTTCCCCGGCATGGCCGAGCAACTCGGGCAGGAGTTCGGCGAGGGGCACGCCGTCGGGGAGCGCGACATCGACGCGTCGCTGCGGCGAACTGATCGTCACCCGGGCGAGGCCGGTCGATGGGGCAGGCACTCGGTACTCCTACCACGAACCACCGGTCAGACGGAACTCGTATCGAACACCTAGCATCCCTGACGTGAGCGAGCGAAGCGGAGGCTCAATGCGTGGACGACGGTGCGAGGTGACGGCATGAGCACGGTCGTCGTCAAACGCCTACCCCGCCGCCCGGCCCCCGAGATCCCGACGGGCGAGCTGGCGGTCGACGCGCCGCCGGAGATCCCCCAGGCGACGAACGCGCGCTGGCAGCAGGCTCTGCAGATGCTGCCGATGCTCGCGGGCACGGTCGCGACCGCGCTGCTGTTCGCGGGGAGGCAGGGCGGCACGTACTCGTACATCGTCGGCGGGGTGTTCGGCGTCTCGACCCTCGGCATGCTCGCCACGTCCTGGTCGAACTCGGGGCCCAAGAAGTCCGAGATGATGACGGCCCGCCGGGAGTACCTGCGCCACCTCGCCCTGCTGCGCAAACGGGTCCGGGAGACGGCCGAGCGGCAGCGCACCGGCCTGTTCTACCGCCATCCCGACCCCGACCGGATCTGGTCGACGGTGGACAGCCACCGGCTGTGGGAGCGGCGGCCGGGCGACGGCGACTTCGGCATCGTACGGGTCGCGGTCGGGCCGCAGACGCTGGCCACCCCGCTCGTCCCGCCGGTGACGCGGCCGCTGGAGGACCTGGAGCCGATGACGGCGGGCGCGCTGCGCCGCTTCCTGGACGCGTACTCGGTCGTGCCGGATCTGCCGGTCGCGGTGTCGGTGCGCGGCTTCGCCCGGGTGTACGTGCGCGGCGTCTCCGCCGACCGGGGCGGCGGCGGCCGGGTGACGCCGGCCACCGCGGAGGCCGCCCGCGGCCTGGTCCGCGCCATGCTCGCGCAGCTCGCCGTGTTCCATGCCCCCGACGACCTGCTGATCGCCGTCTGCACCGCACCCGAGCGGCGCGGCGAGTGGGAGTGGGTCAAGTGGCTGCCGCACAACCTGCACCCGTCGGCGACCGACGCGGTCGGGCCGGTACGCCTGGTCGCCACCACCGCGGCCGAGCTGGAGCAGCGCCTGGACAAGCTGATCTCCAACCGTCCCCGGTTCACTCCCGGCGGCGGTACCAGCCCGCACCTGATCGTCGTCCTCGACGGCGGTGAGCTGACCGGCAGCGCCCACCTGGCCACCGACGGCGGGGTGGACGGGGTGACGCTGCTCGACCTCGACGAGCCGCCACCGCGGCTGCTCGACCGGTCGATGCTGGTACTCGACCCGTCCGGCCCGGACCGCCGGCTGCTGACCATCTCCATCGACGGCGAGGGTGAGGTCGGCACCGCCGACGCACTGTCGCGGGCCGACGCCGAAGGGCTGGCCCGGCGCCTGGCGCCGCTGCGGCTGGCCGCCGCGGCGCGCTCGAGCGACGCGCCGATGAGCCGCGACCTCGGCCTCACCGAGCTGCTCGGCATCGCCGACCCGTACGCGTTCGAGGTGGCCCACGGCTGGGCGCCCCGGCCGCACCGCGACCGGCTGCGGGTCCCGATCGGCATCGGCCGCGACGGGCAGCCGGTCGAACTCGACCTCAAGGAGTCGGCCGAGGACGGTATGGGCCCGCACGGCCTGCTCGTCGGCGCGACCGGCTCGGGCAAGTCGGAGGTGCTGCGCACCCTCGTGCTGGCGCTGGCCGCGACCCATTCGTCGGAGACGCTCAACTTCGTCCTGATCGACTTCAAGGGCGGTGCGACGTTCGCCTCGCTGGACAAGCTGCCGCACGTCGCCGCGGTCATCACCAACCTGAAGGACCAGGGGCACCTCGTCGACCGGATGAACGACGCGATCAGCGGCGAGCTGATGCGCCGCCAGGAACTGCTGCAGGCGGCCGGCAACTTCTCGTCGCTGCGCGACTACGAGAAGGCCCGCGCCGGCGGGGCGCCGCTGGCGCCACTGCCGAGCCTCCTCATCGTCTGCGACGAGTTCTCCGAGATGCTCCAGCAGAACCCGGAGTTCATCGACCAGTTCCTGCAGATCGGCCGGATCGGCCGCTCGATCGGCGTCCATCTGCTGCTGGCCAGCCAGCGCCTGGAGGAGGGGCGCCTGCGCGGCCTGGACACGCACCTGTCGTACCGGATCGGTCTGCGGACGTTCTCGGCGCTGGAGTCGCGCACGGTGCTCGGCGTCCCGGACGCCTACGAGCTGCCCCGCTCCCCCGGGCACGGGTACCTGAAGTTCGGCACCGAGCCGCTGGTCCGGTTCAAGGCGGCGTACGTGTCCGGGCCGTACCTGCGGCCCGGCGAGACGACGACGGCCGACGGGCGCCGCGTGGCGGGTCGGGTACAGAACTTCAGCACCCACTTCGTGCCCGTACCGGAGCAGCCGGAGGCTCCGGTCGAGCAGGCCGCCGAGGGTGAGAGCCTGCTGGAGATCATCGCCGGCCGGCTGGCCGGCAACGGTGTTCCGGCCCACCAGGTGTGGCTGCCGCCGCTGACCACCCCGCCGAGCGTCGACGAGCTGGTGGGACCGGTGGCGCTGGACGCGGCCCGCGGCCTCTCGGTCACCAACCCGCAGCTGCGTGGCGCCCTGCAGGTGCCGGTCGCCCTGGTCGACAAGCCGTACGAGCAGCGCCGCGACCTGCTGTGGCTGCAACTGGACGGGGCGGCCGGCCACGTCGCCGTCGTCGGCGGCCCGCAGAGCGGCAAGTCCACCGCCCTGCGCACGCTGATCACCGGCCTGGCCCTCACCCACACCCCGGCCGAGGCCCAGGTGTACTGCCTGGACTTCGGTGGCGGCCAGCTCGCCGGCCTGCGCGAGCTGCCACATGTCGGCGGCGTGTCCGGCCGGCTGGACACCGCCGCGGTGCGGCGCACGATCGGCGAGATCGCGACGCTGCTGGCGGAGCGGGAGCGCCGCTTCGCGGCCATCGGGGTGGACAGCATGGCCACCTACCGCAAGCGTCGGGCCGCCGGCGCCGGTGGCGCCGCCGATGACCCGTTCGGCGACGTCTTCCTGGTCATCGACGGCTGGGCGACGCTGCGCAGCGAGTACGACGATCTGGAGGCCGTGGTCACCGACATCGCCACCCGCGGCCTGTCGTACGGCATCCACGTGGTCGTGGCCGCGACGCGCTGGATGGACTTCCGGCCGGCGATCCGGGACGTGTTCGGCTCCCGGCTGGAGCTGCGCCTGGGCGACCCGAGCGACTCGTCGATCTCGCGCAAGGCCGCGGACAACGTGCCGAAGAACACCCCGGGCCGGGGTATCACGGCGGAGCAGCTGCACTTCCTGACCGCCGTACCGAGGCTGACCGGTGGCGAGCCTGCCGACCTGGTCAAGCAGATCGCGGCGAGCTGGACCGGTGCGCCGGCGCCCCGGGTACGGCTGCTGCCGGCCGTGGTGCCGTACTCGGCCGTCGAGACGGTACGCGACGAGCGCCGCCCGCTGGCGCTGCCGATCGGTATCGCCGAGGCCGACCTGCGGCCGGTCCTGGTGGACTTCGAGGCCGAGCCGCACTTCCTGCTCTTCGGCGACTCGGAGGCGGGCAAGTCGACGTTCCTGCGCATGCTCGCGCGGACGATCACCGAGCGGTTCCAGCCGGAGCAGGCGCGGATCCTCCTCGTCGACTTCCGGCGCAGCCTGCTGGGGGCGCTGGAGACCGAGCACAAGATGGCCACCTGCACATCGGCGGCGCAGACGCTGGAGCTGACGCAGGCGGTCGCCCAGTACATGAAGGAGCGGCTGCCCCCGGCGGACGTCACCCAGGAGCAGCTGCGCAACCGGTCGTGGTGGACCGGGCCGGAGTGTTTCGTCCTGGTCGACGACTACGACCTCGTCGTCAGCGGGCCGAACAACCCGCTGCTGCCGCTGCTGGAGTACCTGCCGCAGGCGCGCGACGTGGGGCTGCACCTGATCATGACCCGGCGCAGCGGTGGTGCCGGCCGGGCCATGTACGACCCGGTGATCCAGCGACTGCGCGAGCTGTCCTCGCCCGGTCTGATCATGTCGGGGGACCGCGAGGAAGGGCAGTTGCTGGGCAACATCCGGCCGTCGATCCAGCCGCCCGGCCGGGGCTGGCTGGTCACCCGCAGGGAAGGGGCACGGCTCATCCAGGTGGCGCACGTCCCGTCGAACTGAGGAACTTGCCGAACTAAGGAACTCTTAACGCACGCCGATCCCCACGCCGGCTGGATCACCGCCAGAATGTAGCCACCGTGACCAGATTCGCCTCCGCCCGCCGAGCCATCACACGCGCGGCCGCGCTGACGCTGGCGTGCGCCGTGGCCACCGTCGTCGCGGCTGCCGGCCTGCCCGCCGCCGCGTACGCGGACCCGATCCGCGACGGGCAGTTCCAGCTGCGCGCGCTCGACGTGCCCACGGCGTGGCGGACCACCACCGGCGCCGGGGTGACGGTTGCGGTGCTCGACTCGGGCGTGGACGCGAGCCATCCCGACCTGGCCGGGCAGGTGCTGCCCGGCGCCGACTTCGTCGACGGCTCCACCGACGGCCGGCGCGACTTCGTCGGGCACGGCACCACCGTCGCCGCGCTGATCGCGGGGCGCAACGACAAGAGCTCCGGGGTGGCCGGCATCGCGCCGGGGGCCAAGATCCTGCCGGTACGGGTCCTGGACAAGGAGAACAAGTACGACGACGCGACCGTGGTCGCGGCCGGCCTGCGCTGGGCGGTCGATCATGGTGCGAAGATCGCGAATCTCTCCCTGGGTGGCAGCGCGCACAGCGACGCCATCGCGGAGGCGCTGCGCTACGCGGCCGCCCACGACGTCGTGGTGGTCGCCTGTACCGGCAACGTGACAGCCGGCGCGAACTACACCGAGGTCTGGTACCCGGCCCGGGAACCGGGCGTGGTCGCGGTCGCCGGGCTGGCCGGCGGTGAGGACACCGGTACCCCCGCGAGCGGCGGCGGCACCGCGGCCGGGGCCGGCTCCGGCGGCGGTTCGGAGGCGCTGTGGACGGGGTCGCTGACCGGCTCGCCGACCGTGCTGGCCGCGCCCGCGGTCAACCTGATCGGTGCCCGCCCCGGCGGGTACTGGAAGGTCCAGGGCACCAGCTTCGCCGCGCCGCTGGTCGCCGGCTCGGCCGCGCTGGTGCGTGCCCGCTGGCCGACGCTCGACGCCGCCAACGTCATCAACCGGCTGATCCGCACGGCCCGCGACCTCGGCCCCCCAGGACGCGACGACCGGTACGGCTACGGCGAGGTCAACCCGGTCGCCGCGGTGACCGCCACGGTGCCGACCGTACGGCGAAACCCGCTCGTCGCGCCTCCGGCGTATCCGGGGGTCGAGCGGTTCGCGGCGCGTACGTCGCCGGAGCCCGCCGTCACCGCCGACCGGATACGGGTGGTGCCCTACGCGCTGCTGGTCGGCGCCGCCGTCGGCCTGGTCGTGGTGCTGTTCCTCGTCGGCGGCGTGCTGTTCGTCCTCCGGTTCACCCGCGCCGGGTAGCCGCGGCCGGTCGGTCCGCGCCGGGTCGTCAGTCGGCGCAGTCGCCGGTGTCGACCGGCTGCGTGCGGGCCTGCCCGGCGACGGCGACCGGTGACGCCTCCTCCGCCGTCACCGCGAAGCCGGTCTGCGGGTCGTCGGCCGCGGCGGCGAAGATGACGCCGAGTACCGTGCCGTCGGTGCCGACCATCGGGCCGCCGGAGTTACCGCTGCGGACCAGGCCCTTAAGGGTGTAGACCTCGCGGGTGACCTTGCCGGCGTTGTAGATGTCCGGGCCGGTGATGTCGCGCAGGTCACGGACCCGGGCGCTGCGCGCGTCGAACGGCCCGTCGAGGGGGTAGCCGAGCACGACCGCGTCGGCGCCGGACTGGGCCGGCCCACCGAACTTCATGACCGGGCCGCGCACGCCGGGAACGTACAGCACCGCCAGGTCCCGGCGGGGGTCGTAGACGACCACCTGGGCGGCCCGGCGCACCCCGTTGACCTCCACGGTGTTGTTGCGGGTACCGGCCACGACGTGCGCGTTGGTCATCACGTGCTCCGGCGAGTAGATGAACCCGGAGCCCTCGATGCGGCGCGAACAGCTCGGTGCGGTGCCGAGCACCTTGACCACCGAGCTGCGCGAGTTCGCCACGAGCGGCGAGCTGGCCAGGGCGGGGTCCGGTTCGGGGACCTCCCGGACCCGGGTGGGGGTCAGTCCGCCGAAGACGTCCGGGAAGCCGCGCGTGTCGACGGTCTGGCGCAGCGCACCGGACAGCGCCTTGGCCTCGCCCGGCATGACCCGGTCGACGGTGCCGAGGATCGCCGAGTTCTTCACCGCACGGGCCAGCCAGGGCAGCGACGACGAGCCGAGCGGCGCGGCGACCAGCCAGACGACGAGGAGCACCGCGACCACGGAGACGAGCGCGCCACCCAGATCATCCAGGTGGCGCGCGGACTGGCTGCTGACCGCTTCCCGTAGCTTGGCCCCGACGAAGCCGGCGACCCCCTGTCCGACCGCGGCCAGCCCGAAGACGGCGGCCAACGACACGAGCACCCGGACCGGGTCGTCGGCGAAGCGCTGGGCGATCAGGGGCCCGAGTTGCAGTCCGATCAGGGCGCCGCCGAAGAAACCGATGAACGACATGAGTCCGATGAGAAAGCCCTGACGGTAACCGTTCAGGGCGAACACGAGCATCAGACCCACGAGAAGGAGATCAACCAGGGTGCCGGGCACGGATTCAGCGTACGGGGACGGATCCAGGATCGGGCAGACCCTCGACTCGGTCGATCGACCATGGCACGGACCAACCGCCCATCTCCAGCAAAGTGGACAGGACGCCGGCGGTGAAACCCCAGACCAACATCCCGCGTACCCGGAACGCCGGGCCGATCCACCCGCTCGGGTGACGCACCCGCAACCGGTTGGCCGGGTCGACCAGCTCCCTCACCGGCAGCCGCTCGACCCGGGCGACCTCCGCCGGGTCGACCGGGCGGACCGGGTGCGGGCTGTGCCACCAGGCGAGCACCGGCGTCACGCGGAAGCGGCTGACCGGTATCCAGAGCGTCGGGAGCTGGGTGACGACCCGCACGCTCGTCGGATCGAGGCCGACCTCCTCGGTCGCCTCCCGCAGCGCCGTCGCGGCCATGTCGACGTCGCCGGGATCGCGGGCACCACCGGGAAAGGCGGGCTGGCCCGCGTGGTTGCGCAGCGTGTGGGCCCGCTGCAGCACCAGCACGTCCGGCCCGGTGTCCGGGCCGCCCTCGCCGAACAGGACCAGCACGGCGCTCTCCCGGCCCGCGGTGTCGGGCGTCGGCAGCCGGGTGAAGTCGGCGGCCTCGGCCTGCTCCAGCCGGCCCAGCAGCGGCTGCCACCACGTGGGCAGGCCATCGCGGCGCGGGTCGGGCCCGGCCGCCGCGCCGGGCCCGCCGGCACCGTGCGCCTCGCTCATACCGCCACCCCGAGGTGGTCGCGCACCAGGGCGGCCAGGGCGGCCTCGTCCAGCGTGCGGGTCGCCTCCCGGTAGACCACCCGGCCCTGGGCGTCGACCAGCAGGGTCGTCGGCATCACCCGGGGCGGACCGATCCGGTTCCACAGGTCGCCTCGTTCGTCGTACAGCATCGGGAACCGCAGGGTGAGATCGTCGATCAGGGACTGCGCGCCGCGGCGGTCGACGTCGGTGGTGATCACACCTATCACCTGTACCCGACCGGCGGCCCGATCCGCATACCGCTGGAGCTGGGGCAGCTCGGTGCGGCACGGCGCGCACCACGACGCCCACAGGTTGATCACGGCCGGGGTGCCGAGGTGCGCCAGCCGCACCGGCTGGCCGCCGACGAAGCACGGCAGCGCGAGGTCGGGCAGCGGCTCGCCGGCGCCGGTGGCCGGGGTACCGGCCGACCGGAGCGGGTCCGCCGCCGCGACGGGCGAGGCGGAGCCGCCCGTCGGCGTCGGCGTCTGCGTTTGCGTTTGCGTCGGCGTCTGCGCCGGCACGCAGGACGGCCCGGACGGCGCCGGTGCCGCGCCGGTCCGGGCACCACCCGACCCGGCGGAGCCACCGGTCGACGTGCACCCGGCGAGGACGACGGCCGCCGTCACGAGGGCCACGATCGCCCCGCGCAGCCGGCTCATCGCCGCCCCGCCTCCCGGTAACGCCCGGCCTCCTCGGCCAACTCGGCCGCCCGGGGGCCCTTGAGCAGCGTGACCGCCGCCTCGAAGTCGGTCGGCCCGATGCCGAACGAGGGGCAGTCACCGGCCAGGGTGCAGGCCCCGCAGGCCGGTTTGCGGGAGTGGCACACCCGGCGCCCGTGGAAGATCACCCGGTGCGACAGCATCGTCCAGTCGCGCCGCTCGATCAGCGCGCCGACCGCGTGCTCGATCTTGACCGGGTCGGTCTCGGCGGTCCAGCGCCAGCGCTGCACCAGGCGGGAGAAGTGGGTGTCGACGGTGATGCCGGGCACGTCGTACGCGTTGCCGAGGATGACGTTGGCCGTCTTGCGCCCGATGCCGGGCAGCGTCACCAGCTCGTCGAGGGTGCGGGGAACCTCACCGTCGAAGCGCTCGACGAGCGCCTGCCCCAACCGGATCAGGGAGTCGGTCTTGTTCCGGAAGAAACCGGTCGGCTTGATCATCTCTTCCAGCTCGGCCCGGTCGGCACCCGCGTAGTCGGCCGCCGTCCGGTAGCGGTCGAACAGCTTCGGCGTGACCTCGTTGACCCGCTGGTCGGTGCACTGCGCGGAGAGGATCGTCGCGACGGCCAGTTCGAGCGGGTTTCGATGATCGAGTTCGCAGTGCGCGTCGGGGTGTACCCGGGCGAGCTCCCGCGCCATCCGCCGGGCCCGCCGCTTGCGTCCCAGCTCCGTTTCTCCAGCGGCCACGGATCGCAGCCTACGTCGCCGGTACGACATCGATCGCACGACGTCAGGAACGGGGCGTGATCGCCCCGTCGTCGCCGATCCGCGCCGCCGAGTCGGGCAGGTCGGCGGTACCGAGCTCACGGACGAGTCCCAGGGCCCGCTTCGCCGGGTCGAGCGCCGGCAGCCCGGGCGCCACCATGCGGGTCGGTACCAGGGAGCCCTCGACGTACGTACCGTCGGCGCGCAGGGTCACCTTGAGCACCCCGCCGACGCCGGGCAGCCCGTTGATGTTGAGCGCCCGGTACCCGGCGAAGTTGCCCAGCGAGTACGCGATGAGCCGGCCCCGGTAGAACTCCATCGCCCGCATGACGTGGGGGCCGTGCCCGATGACGAGGTCGGCACCGGCGTCCACCACGGCGTGCGCGAACCGGTACGGGTCCCCGCGGTTCTCCCCCAGGAACATCTCGGTACCGGGCCGGACGTGCGTCTGGTCCGGCCCCTCGGCACCCACGTGCATCTGCACCACGACCAGGTCGGCACGGTTCTTGGCCTGCTTGACCAGGGCGGCACCGCCCGCGATGTCGACGACGTTGGCCGACCAGGCGTACGACGAGAAGCCCAGGACCGCGACTTTGACGCCCTTGACCTCCACCACCGTGATCTGGCCCGGTGCCCCGGTGTCCGCGAGGCCGGCGGCGGCCAGCGCGGTACGGGTCTGCCGGTTGCCTTCGGGGCCGAAGTCGTACGCGTGGTTGTTGGCGAGGTTGAGCACCCGGAAGCCGGCGTCGCGCAGTACCGCCGCGTACCCGGGTGGGGAGCGGAACGCGTAACAGGTGGGCTTGGCCCCCGCCGCCGGTCCGGCGGTCGGGGCGGGCGGGCACTTACTGACCCCCGTGTCGTTGGTGAGCGGCTGCTCCAGGTTGCCCATCTGGAGGTCGGCGTGCAGCGCCGTCTTGACGTCGGCGAAGAAGTTCCTGGCCCCGTCCGGCGGCAACCCGCCCGGCGCCGCACCCATGATGATGTCGCCGGTGGCCGACAGGCTGATCGTCTCGACGTCGCCGGCGACCACCGGTGCCGCGGTCGGCAGCGGGGCGGCGGCGCCGTCGGGCCCGACCGGGGTCGGCGACGGGGTTGCCCACCGCGTACCGGCACTCACCGTGACGCTCCGCGCGGCCACCACGGTCGTACCGGCGGCGAGGCCGGTCGCGAGCACGACCAGGCCGACGATCGTGAAGGCGGGACGCCGGCGGCGGCGCTCCCGCGGCGGCGGGGCGGCGGCCATGATGCCGGCGAGCCGGCTCGGCCGCTCGGTGGCCCGCTCCCCCGGGGCCGGCCCGGCCGCCGCGCCGGGCGGCCCGTACCCGCCGGATGGCGCCGCGTGCGGCCCGTACCCGCCGGCCGGCGGACGGGCCGTGTCCGCCCGGTGCGTCCGCCCGTCAGCGGATCCCCCGACGGCGACTCGACCAGCGGCGGGGCGACCGACAGCGGCCCGGCCGGCGGCGGGGCGACCGGGTGCGTCACCGACCGGCGGCGACTGGCGGAAAGGGTCGGGCGGCCGACTCACCGGATCGTCCGGGCCAGCGCCCCACATCGCCATTCAACATCCAAGGGCCGTCGAGAACGCGGCGCCCGCCGCTGGCGTGGACCATACCCCAGGCAGCGACGGTCGCGAATAATTTTGCTGATCATCAACGACATTTCGCCTCAACACCGGCGCGGCGACGCCGACCTGAGGGTCGGCCGGCGGGGCACCGCGGCGGGTGAGAACGGGACGCGCGACCGGATATGCTGCGCGTGCCGGGCGCTTCAGCGCGTCGGGTGGATGGCATACCTACTGGTAGGTATGCCTAGACTGGCTCGCAGCAGGCGTTGCCGTACACCCCCCACGGCATCGCACTCTTGAGCGACAGAGGTGACGCATGGACGAGGTACTTGCCCGGAGTGGGATCTTCCAGGGTGTCGACCCTGAAGCGGCGGATGTCCTCGTCAAAGAGATGGACACCATAGAGGTCCGTAAGGGCGAGGTGGTCTTCAGCGAGGGCGAGCCGGGCGACAGCCTGTACATCGTGCTCTCCGGAAAGATCAAGGTCGGTCGGCGGGCGGCCGACGGCCGGCAGAACCTCATCGCGGTGATGGGCCCGAGCGACATGGTCGGCGAGCTGTCGTTGTTCGACCCCGGTCCGCGTACGGCCACCGCGACCGCCGTCGTCGACACCCGCCTGGCCCGGCTGCGCAAGCAGGCCCTGCGGCCGTGGCTGACCCACCGACCGGAGATCGCGGAGCAGTTGCTGCGGGTGCTGGCGCGCAGGCTGCGCCGGACGAACGACTCGCTGGCCGACCTGATCTTCACCGACGTACCGGGCCGCGTCGCCAAGAATCTGCTGCAGATGGCGGGGCGCTTCGGCACCCGCGACGGTGGGGTCCTGCGCGTCACGCACGACCTGACCCAGGAGGAGCTGGCCCAGCTGGTCGGTGCGTCCCGCGAGACGGTCAACAAGGCGCTGGCGGACTTCGCCTCGCGCGGCTGGCTGCGCCTGGACGGCAAGAGCGTGATCATTCTGGACCCCGAGCGGCTGGCCCGCCGGGCCCGCGTCTGATCGACGCTTCCAACGTGTAATCGGAACGCCGCCACCCGGCCCGGGTGGCGGCGTCCGAATTTTCGCCTGCCGGTCGTCATGGGCCGGACGTGATCGCGTCACCGCCCACCGCGCCGGGTCGCCCGCACGTCACCGCCCACCGCTCCGGGGCGCGCAGGCGCCCCGGAGCGGACTCCGACGTACGACCGGCTCAGGCCGCGGCGGCGCCGGCCCGCGCGGCGAGCGTCCGGCCGTGCTCCCGGGCGGTCTCGTGCGCCTCCCGCAGCGACTGCTCGGCCAGGCCGCGCAGGCCCTCCATCGCGGGGTTGACCCCGGCCAGGGTCAGTTCGGTCACGACGACGTTCAGGTCCAGGCCGAAGACGTCGGCGAGGATGCGCCGCAGGTACGGCGTGGCGTGGTCCCAGCCCTCACGGGGGGTACCGGGTCCGTAGCCACCACCCCGGGCGACGGTGAGGACCGCGGGCCGCCCGGCGAGCGGCTGGTCGCCGCCCGGGCCCAGGCGAGGGTCGGCGATGAGCAGGTCCAGCCAGGTCTTCACGTGCTGCGGGACGCCGTAGTTGTACAGCGGAACCGCGAACAGGTAGGCGTCGGCTTCGAGCAGCTCGTCGGCGAGGCTGGCGGTCAGCGCGGCTGCCTCCTCCCGCTCGGCAGCGGTCGAGGCGCCACCGACCAGGCTCATCCAGGCGCGGGCGGGCAGCGGCTCGGCACCCAGGTCGCGCCGGATCACGCGGACGTCCGGGTGCTCGGCCTGCCATGCGGCCTGCACGCTGTCAGCGACTTCCCGGGAGAACGAACCGTTGGTCCGGACGCTGGCGTCGAGACGGAACAGGGTCACGGGGACTCCTTAGACGAGGGGATCACTGTCTGACAGATGATCTGCTAAACAGAAGATCTGTTTAGCATCCGTTTTTATTCCCGTCCCCTTAACATGGAGGGATGGTGCCCAACGTCACGACCGCCCCCGGCGGTGATGCCGCCCCCGGCGGTGATGCCGCCCCGTTATGTGGCACCCTCGACGCCGACCTGGGTTGGGCACTGGGCGTCGTCTTCCGCGCGTACCTGAAGGTCACCACCGAGGCACTGGCCGACGTGCCCGGCGGACCGCGGGGCTATCAGGTTCTGGCGTCGGCGGCCGACGGCCGGCCGGGCACCCAGCTCGCGCTCGCGCAGCAACTGGGCATCGACCGCACCGTCATGACCTATCTGCTGGACGATCTCGAACGGGCCGGCCTGGTCGAGCGCAGGCCGGACCCTGCCGACCGGCGCGCGCGGCACGTCGTCGCGACCGGCCCCGGCCGGGACCTCCTGACCCAGCTGACCGCACGGCTCTGCCAGGCCGAGGGACACCTGCTGGGGCCACTCGGTGACGACGACCGGGCGGCGTTCCGGGCACTCCTGCAATGCCTGGCGACCCGGATCGACGATCTGGACCCGACTCCCGGCGCCTGCGCCGTCATCCAGGAGGTCAGCGCGGCACCGGCCCCGCCCCGCCGGCTACGCGCCTGACGGATCACCGCACCCACCGTCGCGAACCGGACCGTACGAAAAAAGTCAGTCTTGACTGTTTGTTTTGGTGAGGCGACGCTGGTCGGGTGACCGCCATTCGCGCTCCGCAACAGGAGCGCAGCCGCGCGACCCAGCAACGCCTGCTCGAGGCAACCGTGGAGTGCCTGGTCGAGTTCGGCTGGTCCGGCACGTCGACCACGGTCATCGCCGAACGCGCCGGGGTCTCCCGCGGCGCTCAGCTGCACCATTACCCCACCCGCGCGGCGCTCGTCCTGGCCGCCGTCGAGCACCTCGCCGAGCGGCGCGCGGCCGAGATCCGGGCGGAAGCCGCCGCCGAGCTGGACGACCGGGCCGGCACGTACCTCGCCGATGACCTCGAACGCCGGGTCGGCCGGGCCATCGACCTGCTCGCCGCGGCATTCACCGGCCCGCTGTACGTGGCCGCGCTCGAGGTGTGGGTGGCCGCCCGTACCGATCCCGACCTCAAGGCCGCCCTCGTCCCCCTGGAGGCGCGGGTCGGGCGCGAACTGCACCGGCTCGCCGTCGACCTGCTGGGCGCGGACGAGACCAGGCCGGGGGTACGCGAGGCGGTCCAGGCCACCCTCGACCTGCTGCGCGGGCTCGGGGTCGCCAACCTGCTCAGCGACGACTCGCAGCGCCGCGAGCACCTGCTCGGGGCATGGAAACGGCAGCTCGCCACCCAAATCCGGGAGCGCTAGATGGTGGACCTGGGCACGCTCCTTCGCGACCTCGACGAGGAGTCCGCGGACCTCGACCGCATCGTCGCCGACCTGCCCGACGCCGACTGGCACCGGCCGACCCCCGCACCCGGTTGGACGATCGCCCACCAGATCGCCCACCTGGCCTGGACCGACGCCGTCGCGACGCTCGCCGCCACCGACGCGGACGCGTTCGCCGCCGTCCTCGCCGAAGCCGCCCGGGACACGACCGGGCTGGTCGACCGGACCGCGGCCGAGGGGATCACCGCCCCGCCCGAGCTGCTCGCGCGCTGGCGGCACGGGCGTGCGGCACTGCGCGCCGCGCTGGCGGCCACCGACCCGGAGGTGAAGCTGCCCTGGTTCGGCCCGCCGATGTCGCCGGCGATGACGGCGACCGGCCGGCTGATGGAGACCTGGGCGCACGGGCAGGACGTCGCCGACGCCCTCGGGCTCACCCGGCAGCCGACCGCCCGCCTGCGACACGTGGCGTACATCGGGTACCGCACGCTGGGCCACGGCTTCGCCGCACACGGCCGGCCGGTTCCGCGGGAGCCGGTCCGGGTGGCGCTGACCGCCCCGGACCGGCAGGTGTGGGAGTTCG
This sequence comes from Planosporangium spinosum, assembly GCF_049999945.1. NCBI lineage: Bacteria > Bacillati > Actinomycetota > Actinomycetes > Micromonosporales > Micromonosporaceae > Planosporangium > Planosporangium spinosum. The sequence continues at coordinate 84,789 of NZ_JBLYUB010000027.1, forward strand.
GCCCGGCCGACGCTCCCGACCGGCTGTCCGGGCCGGCGCTGGACTTCTGTCTGCTGGTCACGCAGCGGCGGCACCGGGCCGACCTGAATCTGGAGGCCACCGGCCGGATCGCCGACGAATGGCTCGACGTGGCGCAGGCGTTCGCGGGGCCTCCCGGCCCCGGGCGGGAGCCGACGATGTCCGGGCGGGAGCCCACGGCGTCCGGACGGGAGCCGACGGCATGACGGGGACACTGCGCGTCGGCAACGCCTCGGGCTTCTACGGTGACCGGTTCACCGCCTGGCGCGAGATGCTCGACGGCGGCCGGCTCGACGTCCTCACCGGCGACTACCTCGCCGAACTGACGATGCTGATCCTCGGCCGCGACCGGATGAGGGATGCCGCGAGCGGGTACGCCAGGACCTTCCTGCGCCAGATGGAGCAGTGCCTGGGTACGGCGCTCGACCGGGGCGTGAAGATCGTCAGTAACGCCGGCGGGCTGAGCCCGTCCGGCCTCGCCGACGCCCTCCGCGCCCTGGGGCTGGACGCGAAGATCGGCTTCGTCGACGGCGACGACGTGAGCGCCCAGTTCCCCGACGCGCTGGCCGCCAACGCGTACCTCGGCGCGTTCGGGATCGCGGAGTGCCTGCGCGCCGGCGCCGACGTCGTGGTCACCGGCCGGGTCACCGACGCGTCGCTGGTGGTCGGCGCGGCCGCCGCGCACTTCGGCTGGTCGCGGGACGACCTCGACGCCCTGGCCGGCGCGACCGTCGCCGGCCACGTCCTCGAGTGCGGTGCCCAGGCGACCGGCGGCAACTTCGCCTTCTTCACCGAGCTCCCCGACGGCGGCCGCCGGCCCGGCTTCCCCGTCGCCGAACTGCACGCCGATGGCTCCGCCGTCATCACCAAACACCCGGGTACCGGCGGAGCCGTCACGCGCGAGACGGTCACCGCCCAGTTGTTGTACGAGATCGGCGCGCCCGCCTACCTCGGGCCCGACGTGGTGGCGCACGTCGACACGATCCGGTTGTCCGACGCCGGCCCTGATCGGGTGCTCATCGGCGGTGTACGCGGCAGCGCTCCGCCGCCCACCCTGAAGGTCGGGGTCAACACGCTGGCCGGTTACCGCAACGCGATGACGTTCGTGCTGTGCGGGACGGACATCGAGGCGAAGGCGGCGCTGGCCCGGACCCAGCTCGTGGACGCGGTCGGCGCCGACGGCCTGGAGTTCGTCCTCGCCCGTACCGACCACCCCGACGCCGACACCGAGGAGACGGCGAGCGCGCTGCTGCACGTACACGTGGCGGACACCGACGCCCGCCGGGCCGGTCGCGCGTTCTCGCAGGCCGCGGTGGAGCTGGCCCTCGCGTCGTACCCGGGCTTCACGCTCACCGGTCCGCCGGGCGACGCGACACCGGTCGGCGTGTTCACGACCGCGTCCGTACCGCAGGACTCGGTGGCGCACGCCGCGGTACTGCCGTCCGGCGAGCGGGTCGAGATCGCGCCCCCGGAGATCGTCACAACTTCCGGGAAGTCGCGTGGATCGACGCCGGGGCGATCAACGACCCGCAGGGTGCCGCTCGGCACGATCGCCGGCGCCCGGTCGGGCGACAAGGGTGGCGACGCCAACCTGGGCATCTGGGGACGTGACCAGGCCGGATTCGAGTGGCTGCGGACGTTCCTCACCGTCGAACGGCTGCGTGAGCTGCTACCGGAGACCGCCTCCCGCGACGTCGACCGGTACGAGCTGCCGAACCTCCGTGCGCTCAACTTCGTCGTACACGGCCTGCTGGGGCGCGGGGTCGCGGCGTCCACCCGGTTCGACCCGCAGGCCAAGGCGCTGGGCGAGTGGCTGCGGTCCCGGCTCGTCGACGTCCCGGAGGAGCTGCTGCGGGCAGCCCGGGCCGAACAGGTGGAGGTCTGACGGTCATGCCGCTACTCGCCACCAGCTTCGATCCCCGGTCACCGTCCGCTCTGGACAACCGGGCCGCGATGCTGCGCCGCCTCGACGAGCTGGACGCCGCGCTCCGGGAGGCCGTGGCCGGCGGCGGCGACAGGTACGTCAGCCGTCACCGGGCGCGCGGAAAGTTGCTGGCCCGGGAACGCATCGAGCTGCTGCTCGACCGGGACGCGCCGTTCCTGGAGCTGTCGCCGTTGGCCGGCTGGGGCACCGACAGCGGCGTCGGCGCCGGCCTGGTGACCGGCATCGGCGTGGTCGAGGGCGTCACGTGCATGATCGTCGCCAACGACCCAACCGTACGCGGCGGCGCGGTCAACCCGTACTCGTTGAAGAAGACCCGGCGGGCCGGCGAGATCGCCCGGGCCAACCGGTTACCGATGGTGAACCTGGTCGAGTCCGGCGGCGCCGACCTGCCCAACCAGGCCGAGATCTTCATCCCTGGCGGTGGGGTGTTCCGGGACCTGACCCGACTGTCCGCGGCCGGCGTCCCGACGGTCGCGGTCGTGTTCGGCAACGCGACGGCCGGCGGCGCGTACATCCCCGGCATGTCCGACTACACGATCTTCGTACGGGACCGGGCCACGGTGTTCCTGGCCGGCCCGCCTCTGGTGAAGATGGCGACCGGCGAGGACACCGATGACGAGTCCCTGGGCGGGGCGGCGATGCACGCCACGACGTCCGGCCTGGCCGACTTCCTCGCCGAGGACGAACGTGACGCGATCCGGCTGGCCCGGTCGTGCGTCGCCCGCCTCAACCGGCGGTCGTCCCTGCCGGAGGTGGGCCCGCCGCCGAAGCACGACCCCGAGGACCTGCTCGCGATCCCGTCGGCCGACCTGCGGGTACCGTTCGATCCGCGCGAGATCCTGGCCCGGATCCTCGACGGCAGCGAGTTCGACGAGTTCAAGCCCGCGTACGGCACCGCGCTGTGCACCGGCTGGGGCAGCATCCACGGGTACCCGATCGGTGTTCTCGCCAACGCCCGCGGCATCCTGTTCTCCGCGGAGGCGCAGAAGGCGGCGCAGTTCATCCAACTGGCCAACCAGTCCGGCACGCCGCTGCTGTTCCTGCAGAACACCACCGGGTACATGGTCGGCGCCGAGTACGAGCAGGCCGGCATCATCAAGCACGGCGCCCTGATGATCAACGCGGTGGCGAACTCGACCGTGCCGCACCTGACGGTCACCATCGGCGCCTCCTACGGCGCCGGCAACTACGGCATGTGCGGCCGGGCGTACGACCCCCGGTTCCTGTTCACCTGGCCCAACGCCAAGTCCGCGGTGATGGGTCCGGCGCAGCTGTCCGGCGTGCTGTCGATCGTCGCCCGGCAGGCCGCGCAGGCGTTGGGCAAGCCGTTCGACTCCGAGCGGGACGCCCAGATGCGGGCGATGGTCTCCCATCAGATCGAGCAGGAGTCGGCGGCGCTGTTCCTGTCCGGCCGGCTGTACGACGACGGCGTGATCGACCCACGCGACACCCGTACCGTGCTGGGCCTGTGTCTCTCGGTCGTCCAGAGCGAGTCTGAGCGCGCCGGTTACGGCGTCTTCCGGATGTAACCGTGAGCGCGAGGAGTGAGCGAAGCGAGCCCCGCAGTCACGAACAGAGGGGAAACAGCTGCCGATGATCGAACGCCTGCTCGTCGCCAACCGGGGCGAGATCGCCCGCCGGGTCTTCGCCGCCTGCCGCGCGATCGGCGTGGAGACGGTCGCGGTGTACTCCGACGCGGACGCCGGCTCCCCCCATGTCAGCGAGGCCGATCGCGCCGTGCGCCTGCCGGGCGACGCGCCCTCGGACACGTACCTGCGCGCCGACCTGCTCGTCGCCGCAGCAGCGAAGGCCGGCGCCGACGCGGTGCACCCCGGGTACGGATTCCTGTCCGAGAACGCCGAGTTCGCACAGGCCGTCATCGACGCCGGTCTGACCTGGATCGGGCCGCCGCCCAAAGCCATCGCGCTGATGGGCTCCAAAGTGGAGGCCAAGGCCCTGCTGGCCGAGGCCGGGGTGCCGATGCTGCCGAGCCACACCGACCCGGACGAGGTCACCGACTTCCCGGTACTGGTCAAGGCGTCCGCGGGCGGCGGTGGCCGCGGCATGCGGATCGTCCGCGACCCCGCGGCACTGGCCGAGGCGGTGGCGTCGGCCCGGCGGGAGGCCGCGTCGGCCTTCGGCGACGGTACGGTCTTCTGCGAGCGGTACACCGACGGCGCCCGCCACGTCGAGGTGCAGATCCTCGCCGACACGCTGGGCACCGTGGTGACGCTCGGCGAACGGGAGTGCTCGATCCAGCGCCGCCACCAGAAGATCGTCGAGGAGACCCCCTCGCCGGCCGTGACTCCGGAACTGCGGGAGCGGCTGTGCGCCGCCGCGGTCGTCGCGGCACGGTCGGTCGGGTACGTGGGCGCCGGCACGGTCGAGTTCCTGCTCGCGCCGTCGGGCGAGTTCCACTTCCTGGAGATGAACACCCGCCTGCAGGTCGAGCACCCGGTGACCGAGTGCGTCTTCGGCGTCGACCTGGTACGCCTGCAACTGCTCGTCGCCGAGGGCCAGCCGCTACCGTTCGACGCCCCGCCGCCACCGCGCGGGCACGCGATCGAGGTGCGCCTGTACGCGGAGGACCCGGCGACCGGCTGGCTGCCCTCGGCCGGCACGCTGCACCGGTTCGCGGTACCGGGGGTGTCGCACTCCTTCGGTCCGCTGCCCGCGCCCGGGCTACGGCTGGACTCGGGCGTCGGCGACGGCTCGGTGGTCGGGGTGCACTACGACCCGATGCTGGCCAAGCTGATCGCGTGGGGGCCGTCGCGCGCCGAGGCGGTACGGCTGCTGTCCACGGCGCTGGCGCACGCTCGGATCCACGGCCTGGTGACCAACCGCGACCTGCTGGTACGCGTGCTCCGCCACCCGTCGTTCCGCGACGGCGACACCGCTACCGACTTCCTGGACGCCCACCCGGAGGTGTTCGCGCCGCTGCTGTCCACTGCGGACATCCGCCTGCCCGCCCTCGCCGCGGCGCTCGCCGGAGCGGCATCCCGGTCGTCGGGGTCGACGCTGCCGTCGGGGTCGACGCTGCCGTCGGGGTCGACGCTGCCGTCGGGGTCGGCGCTGCCGTCGGGGTGGCGCAACGTGCCGTCCGCGCCACAGGTGGTGGTCTTCGACGGGCCGACGGGGTGCCTGGAGACCAGCTACCGGCTCGACCGGTCGGGCACGCTCGTCGAGTGGTCGGTCCGCCCGGTCGACCGCGACGGGGCCGGATTGCCGGGCGTCGCCGAGCTGTCCACTCCGGACGGTCATCCGCGGGTCGCGCTCGTGTCGGCCGCCGCCGACCGGGTCGTGCTCGACGTCGACGGGGTCCGGCTGCCGTACCCGGTTCACCGGGTCGGCGAAGTGTCCTACGTGGATGGACCCGATGGCTCGGTGACGCTGGTCGAGCTGCCGCGGTTCCCGCTGCCGACCGCCGAGACGATCGCCGGCTCACTGGTGGCCCCGCTGCCGGGCGCCGTGGGGCGGGTACTGGTGGCCGCCGGCCAGCGCGTCGCGGCCGGCGATCTGCTGCTCACGCTGGAGGCGATGAAGCTCGAGCACCCCGTGTCCGCCCCCACCGCCGGCGTGGTGACCCAGCTGCGCGTCAGACCCGGCGCCCAGGTCGAGGCCGGCGCCGTGCTCGCGGTGGTGACCCCCGGACCGACCTCCCCGTGATCACGGAATTTTCTCCGCGCCGGGACACGGAGAAAATTCCGTGATCACGGGGAATAACCAGCGAAGGACAGCGATGGAATTCGATGAGACTCCCGAACAGCGGCTGCTCCGCGACTCCGTCGCCGCGCTCGGCCGGCGCTTCGGGCACTCCTACTACGTCGAGAAGGCGAAGGCCGGCGCGCACACCGACGAGCTGTGGGCCGAGGCGGCCAAGCTCGGGTACCTCGGTGTCAGCGTGCCGGCCGCGTACGGCGGCGGGGGCGGCGGCATCACCGAGCTGGCGATCGTCGCCGAGGAGCTGGCCGCGTCCGGCTGCCCGCTGCTGCTGATCGTGGTGTCGCCGGCGATCGCGGCGACGATCGTGGCCCGGCACGGCACCCGGGAGCAGCGGACGGCGTACCTGCCCGGCTTCGCCGACGGGACGCTGAAGGTCTGCTTCGCGATCACCGAGCCCGACGCCGGCTCCAACGTCCACCGACTGGTGACGGTGGCCCGCCGAGACGGCGACGACTACGTCCTCTCCGGCCGGAAGGTCTTCATCTCCGGGGTCGACGAGACCTCCCACGTCCTGGTGGTGGCCCGGATGGCCGACGAACGCACCGGCCGGCTGCAACCGGCGCTGTTCGTCGTACCGACCGACGCGCCGGGACTGTCGGCCACGAAGATCGACATGGAGATCGTGTCGCCGGAGAACCAGTTCCTGCTGTTCCTCGACGGCGTACGGGTACCGGCCGGCGCGCTGGTCGGCGGGTCCGCCGAGGCCGGCCTGCCGGCACTGTTCAGCGGCCTGAACCCGGAGCGGATCACGGTCGCCGCGATGAGCATCGGCACGGCCCGGTACGCCCTGGAGCGGGCGTCGTCCTATGTGGCCGGACGCGCGGTGTGGGGTCGGCCGGTCGGCTCCCACCAGGGCGTCGCGCACCCGCTCGCGCACGCGGCGATCCAGGTCGAACTGGCCCGCCTGATGGTCGCCAAGGCGGCGACCCTGTACGACGCCGGCCGCGACCTGGAGGCCGGTGCGGCCGCGAACATGGCCAAGTACGCGGCCGCCGAGGCGGCGGTGCTCGCCGTCGACACGGCGATCCAGGTACACGGCGGCAACGGCATGACCACCGAGTACGGTGTGGCGACCCTGATGGGCGGGGTACGCGCCGGCCGCATCGCCCCGGTGTCCCGCGAGATGATCCTCAACTTCGTGTCCCAGCACATGCTCGGCCAGGAGAAGTCGTACTGACCGCGCCTGCGGCCCGCCGCCGGCCTCGGCCGGGTCAGCGGCCCCTGGCGAACTTCGAACCGGTCGACGTACCCGTCGCCGGCCCGGCGACGCAGCGGAAGGTGCGGTCGCCGGCGCGGAAGGCGTCAGAGGTGGGCGGCAGCACGTCGACCCGCCAGTCGACCGACCCGGCGCCGACGTGCGCCAGCGTCCGGCCACTACAGGCGCTCCGCACGTACGGGTCGTTGCTGACCTGCAGGTAGTCGACGCCGGTGACCGTGGCGGGAAGCTCGCCGAGCGCGAACACCTCGGCGGCATGTGTGCCGTCGCAGCCGGTCGGCGCGGCGTGCGCGACACCGCCGTCAACGCCCACCGGACCGAAGCACTCCGGTGTGGCGGGACAGCGCAGACCGGGCAGGTTGGCGGTCAGCCCGCACGAGTCTGCCGCCGTGCCACCGGCCGACCCGGCCGCGGTACGGGACGGCCGCGCCGGCGACTGGGGCTTCGACGACGGCGTGGTGTGCCTGGCGTACCAGCTCACCGCGCTGACCAGCATCACGAGCACGAGACAGCCGGCGGCGAAGCCGAGCCACATCCGGCGCCGGGCACCCGCCGCGGTGTCGGCGCCCGTGGCCACCTCGGCGGCCGACACCGCGGCCGTGACCTCGGCGGCCGACACCTCGGCCGTGACCTCGGCGAGCGTGGCGTCGGCGGCCGGGAGAGTGGTCGACGCGGCCGGGAGGGTGGTCGACGCGGCCGGGAGGGTGGTCGACGCCGACCCGCTCGGGCCGAAGCTCGGCGGGCCGAACACCGGCCGTCGGCTCGGTGCCGCCGGCCGCGCCCCGCCCAGGTCGAATTCGAGCGCCACCAGGGCGTCGCGCAGCTCGACCGCGCTCGGTCGCTGCCGCTCGTCGTTGGCCATGCCCGCCCGCAGCAGGCTCATCAGCTCCGGGGGCACGCCGGGCACGTCGGGGATCGGCGCGCCGAACATGCCCGCCATCGACACCAGCGTCGGGTTGACGTCGTCGCGCCAGCGGGGCGGGCGGCCGCGCATCAACGCGTACAGGGTGGCGCACAGGGCATACACGTCGGCGGCGGGTGAGGGCGGCGCGTACCGGAACATCTCCGGCGGCGCATAGGCCGGCGTCAGGACGTCGAGCGTGATCGCATGGTCGCGCGCCTCGACGAGCACGGCGAGCCCGAAGTCGGCCAGTTGGGGCTCCCCGAACCGGGAGATCAGCAGGTTGGCGGGCTTGACGTCGCGGTGCAGCACGCCGAGCGCGTGCGCGTCGGCGAGCGCGTCGCCGATTTTCACCCCGACATCGCGGGCCTCCACCGGCGACAGCGGGTTGGTTTTCATGCGGTCGGCGTACGATGCCTCGCACAGTTCCATGATCAGATATGGATGACCGCTGGCGGTCACTCCGGCGTCGAACAAATCAATCACATTCGGATGGCCGGACATCCGCCCGGCCGCCCGCGCCTCACGCAGGAACCGCTCCTGATCGCGCCCGCTTTCCAGGCGCCGATTCTCGACCTTGACCGCCACGTCCCGGCCGACCGATTCCTGCACCGCCCGGTAAACGGTCGCGTACCCGCCCCGCGCCAGCACGGACAACCCGGTCAGGCCGGGCACCGTCGGCATGGTGGTGCGGGGATCGGTCATGTGAGAAAAATACGCCAGCGAGCTGACAAGATATGTCGCGTGGTGGTCACGGTTGCCGCGACGATCGTCATATCGACAACGCCCGAGCCGTCGAATTCCGACATGTCACCACCAGCAAAAAGGACGATCAGGACATCGACGCCAGTACAGCGCGGGTCGTCGCCCGCTCGGAGACCTGCTGGGTGGCTTCCGCCTCGCGGACGGCGGCGGAGGCCACGATCACCGCTTCGGCGCGCTGCCCGACCGCCGCCAGCGCCCGCGCCAGCGCCCGGCCGGCGTGCACCCGGCTGCGGACGTCCTCGCCGGGCGCCGCGACCGCGCGCCGCGCCCACTCCAGCGCCTCGTCCGCCCTCCCCGCAGCCAGTAGCGCCTCGGAGTAGTAGGCGACCGCCTCCCGGCGCGGGAACAGCAGCGACGGCACCTCGGCCAGGGCGGCGAGGTCGGCCAGCAGCTTCACCGCCGCCGGCGCGTCGCCGGCGGCCAACCGGGCCGCGGCCAGCAGCACCCGCGGGCCGACCTGCGCCGCCTCCAACACGTCGTGCGGTTCGACGACCGCGAGTACGGCATGGGCGTCGGCCTCCGCCGCCTCCGCGTCGCCCTGCGCGATCGACACGAAGCCCCGGATCGTGCGGGCCATGCCGATCAGCAGCGGGTGGCCGGTCTTCTCACCGTACTCAAGGGCGTCGGTGAGCAGGTCGGTCGCGTGCGACGGCTCGCCCAGGCCGCGCGCGATGACCCCCCGTACGACCAGCGCGAGGCCACGTCCCCAGTCGTCGTCGGCGGCCGCGAAGTCCCGGTAGGACCGGCGCGCCTCCCGGTCGGCCTCGGCCAGCTCGCCCACCTCGGCCGCCGCGAACGCCTCGACCGCGCGCAGCGTACCCACCGCCCACGCCTCGCCGACCCGCTCGCCGAACGGCAGGAACACCCGCGCCAGCCGGCGCGCCTCGCCCAGCCGCCCCGCCAGCATGCGGACGAACGCCGTGGTGCCGCGCATCCAGGCCCGGCCGACCGGGTCACCGAGCTCGGCGAACCGCCGGGCGGACCGGCCGAGCGCGACGTCCGCGCCGGCGAAGTCACCCCGGGTCGTGGTGACCCAGGCCAGGTTCTGCAACGACCACGCCTGGCTGCGGCGGTCGCCGGTCTCCACCGCGATCTGGTACGCCGACGCGAACCGCTCGCCGGCCTCCGCGAGGCGCCCGGCGAGGTAGTCGGCCATCCCCAGCCGGCGCATCGCCTCACCGCGCTCGGCCGGCCGACCCGCCGCGGTCGCCGCGTCGAGCGCCTCCTGCCAGGTGACGTACGCCCGCTCCGGATCGCCCATCATCCGGTACCCCCGGCCCGCGAGCAGCAGCGCGCCGGCCCGTACGGTCGCGTCGTCGGCCGCGTCGGCCGCGTTGGCCGCGATCTTCTCCGCGTACCCGAGCGCGTCGACGGTCCGCCCGAGCTGGAGCAACGCCCGTGCCTGGATGAGCCGGTCGGCCGGGGACAGTACCCCGCCGGCCAGCGCCGCGGCCCGTTCGGCGTGCGCCGCCGCCTGCGACGGCTCGCCACTGACGAGCGCCCGCCGGGCCAGCCGGCCCAGGACGGCGACACCGAGCGGGGCGACCGAGCGGACCGCCGCGTCGGCGCGCAGCCCGACCTCGTCGGCGAGGCTCGTGGCCCGCTCGGCGTGCTCGGCCACGAACGCGTCGGCGACCTCGGCCGTCATGCCGACCCGACCGGGCCGGGGTCGTCCGGGCTCGGGGCGGGTGGGTGGT
>NZ_JBLYUB010000028.1:0-93621 GCF_049999945.1 Planosporangium spinosum
GTACGGACGCCGCTGGGACGGCGACGACGGCGAATCGCCCGAGCCCAAACGGCCAGCCCGGCTCCTCACCGACCTGCCACCCATCCTGCCCTGGTGGGGACCACGCCAGCGAGGTTGAAATCAGCTCACGGTGACGGTCACGACCGAGCCGGCCTCGACCTCGGCGCCGAGCTTGTAGCTGTCGGCGTTGCCGTGGTCAGCCGGGTCGGCGGTGGCCCAGGAGAGCAGGCCCGGCCAGCGCAGCGGCCCGACCGCCAGGTCGTCGGCCGTCGGCCGCTCCCTGGTGTCGAGGTGGGCCTCGCCGCCGGTACACCGGACCTGCCGGGGACTGTCGGCGGAGCCGGTACCGGTAACGGGGTCGGCGGACGCGGTGCCGGCGGGTGACGAGGCAGGCGGCTTCACCGGCTTCGTCATTACCGGAGCGACGGAGTCCGGGTCCGCACCGCACCCGGCCAGCAGCGTGGCCGTGGCCGCGACGGCGAGGAGGTGCCAGGCGCACACGTGTTCCCCTCCTGTCCGCGCGGCCGGGGCACGGCCGGGCGGGCGCCGCTGCCGGCGACCCGCCCGGCCATCGCCCGGCAGTGATATCCGGCCACCGGTCTGCCCGGCTACCGGCCGTGCCCGGTGACCGAGTTGCCCGGCTACCGGTCGAACTCGCCGTGCTTGACGCCGGCCACGAACGCGGCCCACCCGGCCGGGGTGAACGTCAGGACCGGACCAGCCGGGTCCTTGGAGTCGCGTACCGCGACGACCCCGGCAAGGTTGTCGGCTACTTCCACGCAGTTGCCGCCGTTGTTGCTGCGGCTGCTCTTGCGCCATCGGGCGCGGGACAGGTCGGTCATCGCGATCCCCACTCCTTGGCTGCGGCTGCGATCAGCTTCGTTGATTGTTGCTCGGTCAGGCACGATCGGACGAGGCCGGTCCACACCCTTTCGTAAGCCGCGATCTCCTGGGGCCGGTCGAGGTAGAGGCCGCCGGTCAGACCGTCGCTGTACACCGTGGGCGGTTCGGGGTTCGCGCCTCCCGTGGGGAAGTCCAGGATTACAAACGAGCCGCCGGTCATGGCGGCATGGTGCAGGCCGGTGCTTAGCGGAAGCACGCGGATCGATACGTTGGACAGCTTGCCAACTTCGTTGAGGTGGCGGAGTTGGTCGGCGATCGCGGCGGGCCCGCCGACCGGGCGGCGGAGCACAGCCTCGTTCAGCACGAAATCCACCTGAGGTGCCGGCGGGCGCTTGCGGGTGAGCAGCGCCTGGCGTTCGAGCCGCACCGCCACGCCACGCTCGATGTCCACCTCGGACGTGGCTGGATCGATCCGGAAGACCTCGGTCGCGTACGCCTCGGTCTGGAGCAGTCCTGGGACCAACTCCGGCTCGTACTGCCGCAGCCGGGTCGCGGCGCTCTCCAGGCCGACGTACAGCTCGAACCACGCCGGGATCGCGTCGCCGTAGGAGTGCCACCACCCCTTGGCCTTGGTCTCCTTCGCCAGGCCGGTCAGGACCTGGGTTATCTCGGGGGAGGCTCCGTACACCTTGCACATGGCCTCGACGTCGAGCGCGCGCATCGAGGTCGCGCCGCTCTCGATCCGCCAGATCTTGGGGGCCGACCACTCCAGTTCCTCGGCCGCCGCCTTCACGGTGAGCTGCGCTTCCTCTCGCAGTTGTCGCAGGTAACGCCCGAGTTGTCGCCTCGGGACCGTCGAGCCGGGATCGATCGCCACCGGTACTCCTTCGTCGGTGATTACATACCGGGCGCGATTTACGCTCGATATGTAATTCGAGGGTCTGCGATTGCGCAACGAGATTAGGGCTCACGATTAAATCGAGTCAATTAATTCGTCCGATGATGTTGCATTCTTGAGTAATCGCCACCACGATGGATCGCACGGGACGTGACGGTCGGATGTTCCGGATCCCCACACCCCAAAAGGCCCGGCCGTCACGCCCCTCTCCACGCAGAGGAGAGGGCCATGGACGAGGCTGATATCGCGCGAATCAAATTCCTGCACCGGCCGAGTGTGCGTTGGATCGGAACCCGTGTGATCTTCGGATGTTCCTGCCGGTCCGAGGTCTATCCGTGTGAATTGCGCCGCGCCGCCGACGAGGCGGAGCAGGCGAGGAAAAGGAAATGAGTTCGCTTCACGTACCGGTACGCCCACTGTGGACGTGCGCCTGCTGCTGGGAGGCGTGGCCCTGCCACACCCGCCGGGCCCAACTGCTGGCCGAATTCGACGGTGCGCCGGTGTCACTGGGGTTACTGATGGGTGCGCATTTTGTGCAAGCATCCCAGGACCTTCCGGCGATGGCCGCCGGGGAATTGTACGCGCGGTTTCTGGGCTGGATCCGCCGGCCGCCCCGCCCCGGCAACCGGGGCCACTGGTGACCGGGCCGACAGTGACCGGGGCGCCGGTGCGCGGCCGCCCGTTCCTCTGGCTGGCCGTCCGCCGGTGTGCGGCGCGTTGGCCCGCCGAATCAGTGAGCCATTTTCACCGTGACGGTGCGGTCCGGTGGGTGGGGGGCAGCGTGAGTCGTGCCGGGGCCGCCCAGTCGCGGCCGGTGCCGAGCGGAATGGCGACCCCCGTGGCGGGCGTGGTGGTGAGCAGGTGTCGGCGGGTCGGTCGGGGTGGTCATCGATCCTCCGGGGTGTCGGTAGTCTCGATGGTTTCGACCCGTGTGATGAGCAGCTTCAGCCGCCGGATCTCGTTGGCCAGCGCGGTGGTGCCGGCGGCGGTGAGGGTGATCCAGGTCCGGCCGCGCCGGCCCTCGTACCCCTTCTCCACCTCGATGAGGCCGGCCTCCTCGAGCACGCTCAGGTGCTTGGAGAGGTTGCCGGCGGTCAGCTCCAGCTGGGTGCGCAGGTAGCCGAATTCGACCCGGCGGGCCTCGTGCGTGATGGTGAGGATGCCGAGCCGGACCCGCTGGTGCACCACCTCGTCCAGGCCGGTGACCGGGTGCGCGGCGTGGGGGTCCGGGGTGTCGGTCACGGCGGTCACCGGTGCCGCCGGCGGGCCGCCGCGAAGCCGACCGCGCCCATCAGCAGCACGGCGCCGATGATGAGTTGCGATATCACCATTCCCGCCCGGATTCCGAAATGCGGCGGCCCGAAGTTCATCGTAGGCAGCACCAGCAGCACCAACGCCAGGTAGCCGAGGGTGAACAGTAGCAGCGCGACGTTGCGCTCCAACCGGGCGAGCACCAGCAGCGCGACCCCGATCATGCCCTGCGGTGAGATCAGTTGGTTCAGCAGGAACCACCAGTACGGGTCAGGGTGTGGGTGGTCCGGCAGCGGGTGGCTCCGCAGGTACAGGTCCCCTGCCACGAACGCGGCGGTGAACACGACGGTCGTGGCGGCACCGGTGATCGCGTAAGGCAGCACGCGGGCGCCCAGCCCGCGTGCCCGGGCGGCCCGCACGTAGCAGACGGCGATGACCGCGTAGGCCGCCAGCAGCGCCGGGGGCCAGTAGTACAGCCCGGCCCGTTGCTTTACCTGGCAGCTGCCGTCGGGGTGGCAGTGCAGCTGCAGGCCGAACCAGCTGACCGGGATCGCCACGAGGGTCACCGCGGCCAGCACCAACAGCGCGACCCAGGTCACACGCTGATCGACGCGCACCCGGTGGGCGAGGGTGCGTGCGTCGGACAGCAGCCGGCGGGGGTCGTCGCCGGCAGGTACCGAATGAGTGCTCATGCCAATAGGTTTCCATAACAAACCAGTCGGCGCTAGTGCAGGATTCGCGGGACTCCTGAGTTGGCCGAGAGAGATGATCGCCCGCGCGCCCGGCGACCTGCGTCTTGTACTCCGGTTCGGGACCCACCTCGATTGGGTGGTTTCGATGCTCGCCCGGTTCGCGTCCGCCCGCGACGATGGCAGCATCGGCCGGTCTGGACGGGAGCCCGCCGATGCCGCCGATGTCGAAGGTCGACCTGTTCGCGGCAATCCGACGGGACTCCCGCAGCCACGCACTACCGGACCGATGGCCCAGCCAAGCTCGAACCCGCCCTTCTGACCCCCGGGCGACACCGTCGACCCACCTCCAGGCGGGACCCAAACTCGGCGACATTGATCAAGCGGAAGCGCCCGATCCGGGCCCCGAAGTCACGCACATTTGGGACCCGTTGTCACGAACGAAGCCAGGCAAGGGATCGACGTGAAACGAGGCTCCCGGTAAGACAGCGATCGACCAAGGCCCGACGCCTCAACCGGGAGCCTCGTTGCTGTCCTACATTGCCGCGATTGCGCTGCTGCCCTCGCCGTGCCACCGCGATCGTGTAGGCCATCCTCGTCCTGCACCACCTCGAAGCCGATCGCTACCCACGATGAAAATGGCTCAGTAGCCGGTCTCCGTATCTCCCCGGCGCTGCCCGGCGCCACCCACGACCTGACCGCCGCCCGCACCACGGCATCGTCGACGCCCTGGCCGACGCCAACGTCATGACGTTCGCGGACAAGGGATACCAGGGTGCCGGCGGCACGGTCCGCACCCCGTTCAAACGCCACCACCAGCGTGCGCGCCTGTCGCGACGGCAGAAGGCCGTAAACCGGACCCACGCCAAGATCCGGGCCATCGGGGAGCGCGCCATCGCCACCGTCAAGGGCTGGAAGCTACTGGCCAAGCTGCACTGCTGTCCGCAGCGCGCCACCGCCCTGCTCGCGGCGACCCTCGTCCTTCAACTCCTGGAGGAGCAGCGCCAATCAGGCTGAAAACAGCCCCGTGTCGACGACCTGACCGAGGTGATCATCGCGTGGGCCGAGGCCTGGAATCGCGACCCGAAGCCGTTCGTCTGTACGGCCTCCGCGGACGACATCATCGCCAAGGTCCAACGAGGACGTGACAAACTCCACCAGGCCAAATCAGCGACGGAATACCAGCGCGATGCGCCTCCAGGCGACCGACGAACTCTTCGGCACGGCAGCGCGGTCCAAGCATCGGGGCGGGTCACGACCGGTTGACCGGTAGACGCCGGAATGTTGCCGCGTACCGATGGACGCTCCGCTCGCGGCGCCTGTCAAGGTGTCATAGCCGACATCAAGCCAACCGGCCGTGGGGCCGGTCTGGCCGCAGCAGGATGTCCCGGCAGTTGGTCGTGCCGAAGCGCGGGTTGCAGCCCGTCCGTGGTGCTGGTCAGCGACGGCGCCGAGTGGCTGGCTGTCACTCGCCATCCGGACAATCTCTAGAGTGAATTTGTGTCAACTAATTCGTCATTCGTGACATATATCACAATCGATCGCATTGACCGAAGTCTTCTTCGGTAAATAGATTGGTCGAGTTAAATATTAGGTAGGCAACTCGACGAAGGGGCTCAGGTCAGGTGTCTGCGAAGCACAAGGCTCGTGTAATGGGCGCAATGCGCAGGGCTCTAGTGGCGGTTGCTGTATTCAGCATGGCGTTCGCGGTTAATGCGAAGGCCGCGGCTGGATCAGTAGATGGTGCGGAAGAAACTCTACGGTGGGTGTCGGTGGAGGAGTACGGTGCCGCCACTGGGCTCTCCTTGGAGGCCATTCGGTCGATGCCTTCAGCGAGTCTTCCGGATCGTTTCCATATCGAGCTATCCAATGGAACATTCACAGAGTCGTTGTCGAAGGAGAGTCCGATTCCCGGCGGGGAAGCGGCAGGCCCAACTCCGCAAGACACCGGGACCCCCGGCGTTAATTGGTGGGGAATTGTTTGGGGTGGCAATGACTGGAATGGAACCTACGTCCCCATCCGGTTGGGAACCGATTCGTGGGGATACCAGCACTATTACATGAGGCACAACCTCTACTCCACCGAGCCATTTAAAGCCGCTCTTAGGTCCCATGGGCCGGACGCTCAGGGCAACTACACGGCCGTGCTGGTGGACAACGCGCTGATGATCCGCGAAACGGTCGTGTTCGGAGTGCAACTGGCCACGCGAACGAGCGACGGTGCCTACACGACCCCGGACGGTAAGTACATCGGAGTGATCACGGGCTACTGTAAGGGCAAAAATGTGTGTCCCGACGCGGTCAACCGTGTCCCCGTGCCATAATGCGATCAAGGCAAGCAATTTCCGCTAGGGGGTAGGGCGGCATGAACCTGGAGGATTGCGATCATGTGTACGGCTTCTTGCTGGGAAGCCTGCTGCCTTTCGTGGTAGCTCCTCCAGGTTCAGTCCCTAGACTCAGGGGAGTTGTTCGAGTAGATGCTGAACGTGCCCGAGTAGCGTTGTCTGATGATGCGAGCATGGCATCGGGTGTATCCGCTGAGTTTGCGTTGCCTGAGTTATTTCGTGACGGCAGCCTTCGCGATGTTGACCTAGCCATTGCCTACGTCTTTTCTGAGATTGCGCAGAGTCTGCGCCAAATTTCGCAGAATCCATTGCTCCGAAAAGACAGTCATGCAAATGTAGTTTGCGCGGTTTCGGCTTCTGAGCTGATCGGGGCATCTGCTGAGGTTCCTCCTAATCAAGACTTATTCCGCCTGCTCGCCCAGCTGTATGGCGGTCCGGCGTTGCCTCAGTTCAGGGAGGTATACAAATTTTCGGGATTCATGCTGAGGGGCCCTAATCGATGTCGCATTTACGTTCAGGCGTCGAGCGCAAGAACGTCGTATGGCCTTGATATTCCCCTCACGAGGAGCAGTGGTGAGTCCATCTTCGGGGTGGCGGCAGGCTTTGTGCAAGAGCTAGCGTCTAAGCTGCACACCGATGGTCAATTGTTTGATCCAATCATCAATCAGCCTGATGACTATTGTAATCGGGTCTATGACCTGACGAGCTGGATCAACCCACCTCGGATGGGCTTTCCACTTCCGCCTACCATGTGACTGGGGCCAATTTTGAAGGGCCTTGCAGGGTGTCACGGAGTGCTGCGGTGGGGTGGCAGCCTCATCCCGTCATGTTCAGCCCTGCAAGCGCGGGAATCGATGCGATCTTTTCTTTCGTCAGGTGTCCGATGACGATGCCGCCAGGCCGTCTCGGCGGCTGGCACTCGATCGCCTCGTCAGGTGTGACGATCAAATCGACGCTGAAGTCGTGTTCGGTCTCGGGTGGGTCGTCATCGACGACTTGGAGTTGGTGCTCGGTCGCGACGATCGTGGTGCCCGGGCCGATCAGACCGGCCTCGGTGAGCAATGTGACCTCAATGCCGGAGTACCCGGCGCCCTTACCTATACGTACGCCGTGGCGGTTGGCGGCCACGCTGCCGCAGGCGATCAGGTCAACGGGCTGCATCTCGTCGACCCAGATGGTCCGCGCGCTGTCGGCGGTGAGCGCCGCCGCCACATGGAAGTACTTGAATTGCTTTCAACCTGGGCTAGGCAGTTGCAGGCCAGACAGATCGATGGGCGTGTTGGTCCCTGAATGCGGACGAAGCTCTTGGTAGATGACGTGGTCGACCAAGGCTCATGTCGTCTGCCCGAGGAGCTTCGTGCTGACCTATCCTGCCACGATTCCGCTGTCGTGCCGTAGCCTGACCCACCTGGCCGAGCTGCTGCGCGCCCACCGCGCCCGCCGCGGCACCCAATACCGGCGCCTCAACCCCGGCCGGCAGGCCCTGCTGGTGCTGGCCCATCTGCGCAACGGCGACACTCCGGCCCGGCTGGCCGCCGGCTTCGCCGTCAGCCCCACCACCGCCTGGCGCTACATCCGCGAGGCCGTCGAGCCGCTTGCCGCGTCCGCACCCACCCTCACCCACAGGCCATGCCCGGCATCGCCCGGCTGGCGTACGCGATCGTCGACGGCACCCTGGTCCGCACCGACCGGCTGTCCGGGGCGGCCGACCGGCGCCACTACGCCGGCAAACACTACTGCCACGGCGTCGACGCCCAGGTCATCGCTGACCCGGCCGGCCGGCTGCACTGGATCTCCCCGGCGCTGCCTGTCGCGACGGCAGAAGGCCGTCAACCGGACCCACGCCAAGATCCGGGCCATCGGGGAGCGCGCCATCGCCACCGTCAAGGGCTGGAAGCTACTGGCCAAGCTGCACTGCTGTCCGCAGCGCGCCACCGCCCTGCTCGCGGCGACCCTCGTCCTTCAACTCCTGGAGGAGCAGCGCCAATCAGGCTGAAAACAGCTCCGTGGAGCCCCGACGGTGCGGAGCCCCGACGGAGCGGAATCTACTGGCGCAGGACGGTGAGGAACCGGCCGGCGGCCGCCTGGAGCGCCTCGGCCATCTGCGACAGGCCGTCGTCCGCGCCGCGCCGCCCCTCGGCCGCCGAGGTGATGCCGTCGACCATGGTTTCGACGCCGCGCATCGACTCGAGCACCGTGTCGATCGCGCCGACCACCTCGTCGGTCTGGTTCCGGATACCGGCGACCTTCTGGCTGATCTCGTCGGTCGCCCCGGCGGTCTTGTCGGCCAACTGCTTGACCTCGTTCGCCACGATCGCGAACCCGCGCCCCGCCTCGCCGGCCCGAGCGGCCTCGATCGTCGCGTTCAGCGCGAGGAGCCGGGTCTGTGCCGCCACACTGTTGATCAGTTGGACGATCTGCTCGATCTGCGCCGACGACTCGCTGAGCTGGCGGATCACGTCGGCCGAGCGGTCGGCCGCGACGACCGTGGAGCGGGTCGACTCCGCGAGGCTGCCCGCGGAGGCGCTCAACTCGGTGGCGGCGGAGGCGACGTGTTCCGACATCGACATGACGACCGACTCGAACTCGTCGGCCAGCGCCCGCCGCTGGTCGGCGGCCTCGTTCAGGTCATCGGCGCTCTGCCGGACGGCGATCCGGGCCTTCTCGATGGTCGCCGCGCCCCGCCGGAACGCGCCGCGCATGCCGCGCAGCAGGAAGCGGCGGTAGTAGCGACCCTCGCTCGCCGCGCCCAGCGAGACCGTCGACTCCCGGACGTAGGCGTCGGTCAGGTCGAGCATCCGGTTGAGGCCCTGCCGGGCCCGGGCGATCTCCGGTACGGCGTCCTCCCCGGCGAGTTGGGGGACGCGGACCTCCAGGTCGCCGACGGCCACGTGGTCGCAGAACTCGGCGATCGCCCGCAGCGCCTCGCGGTACACCTCGACGTCGTCGGCCTTGGCCGCGGGGCGCCGGCCGCCTCTCGGCAGTGCGCTCACAGGGTCACCTCTTCGGGTTCGAGCGACCAGACGAACTCGCCGTAGGAGGACGCGTTCGCCATCACGATCTCGTTGAGCAGGGCCGTCGACGCGGCGATCGCGTCGGCCGGACGCTCGTGGCGCCGCTCCTCGGCCAGCATCTGCTGGTAGACGGGTTGGATCCGGGCGAGCGCGGCGTGGTTCGCGGTACGCCGGTTGGAGTGGTACCCGATGATCTGCCCCTGCGAGGAGAAGGTCGGCGTGACGTGGGCGAGCACCCAGTAGTGGGCGCCGTCGCCGGCCAGGTTGACCACGTAGGCGAACAGCTCCTCGCCGGCCTGGATGGTGTCCCACAGCAGCTTGAACACGCCGCGCGGCATGTCCGGGTGGCGGATGACGTTGTGCGGCTGGCCGAGGATCTCCTCCTCGGTGTAGGCGGACACCCGCAGGAACACGTCGTTGACGTAGGTCAACCGGCCCTTCACGTCGGTCTTACTGACGATCACCTCGTCGTCGGAGAATGTGCGTTCGATCCCCGTAGGGCGCACCGAAGCCTGCCGCACGCGTACCCCTTGCCTCGTCGGTCGTACACGGGGTTATCGACCGGTGCGGCCGGTACCTGAGGCGTCCGGGGCCGCTACCCGCGGGCGAGCAGTTCCTCGACCTCGTCCTGGGTGGGTGGCTGGGCGCCCTTACGGGTGCAGACCAGCGCCGCCGCGGCGACCGCGAACCGCAGCGCCGGTACGAGATGGTCGGCGTCGAACGGGCCGGACGGCAGCCGGTGCAGGAACGCGGCCGTGAACGTGTCCCCGGCGCCGACGGTGTCGACGACGTCCACCTCGATCCCCGGTACCCGTACCGGGGCGTGCCCGCGCGGCACCGCGACCGCGCCGTCGGCGCCCTCGGTGACCAGGACCAGCGCCAGGTCGTGCCGGTCCAGCCAGTCCCGGACCACCACCAGCGGGTCCCGCCCGGGGTACAGCCACCGCAGGTCGTCGTCGCTGGCCTTGACGACGTGGGCGACGTCGAGCCAGGCCTCGACGTGCCGGCGGTAGGCGTCCCGGTCGGGCAGCAGGGCCGACCGTACGTTGACGTCGTAGGTCACCATCGTCTCGTCCCGGTGCGCCGCCGCCCATGCGTGCAGCACGTCCGCGCCGGGCGGCAGGACGGTGGCCAGCGAGCCCACGTGCAGCCCCTGCGTACCGGCCGGCAGGCGGTCGGGCAGCTCGTCGGGCGACCACTGCCAGTCGGCGGTACCGCTGACGTAGAACTGGTAGTCGGCGACCCCCTGCTCGTCGAACCCGACGACCGCGAGGGTGGTCGGCTCGCTGGCCGCGACGGCGAGGTGCAGGTCGACGCCGCTGTCGGCCAGGTACGCCCGCAGTTGCCGGCCGAAGCCGTCGCCGGACAGCCGGCAGGCCAGTGCGGCGGGGGTGCCCAGCCGGGCCAGGGCCACCGCCGTGTTGGCCGGGCCGCCCCCGTACGCCGCGTGCCAGGTCGTCGCCGCGGACCCGGCGGGTACGAGGTCGATGAGGGCCTCACCGCACACCACGATCATCTGGATCCCCCGTCGATCCGGCCGGTGCGGGCGCCCGCCGGTCGGTCCCGTACGGGCGCCCGCCGGTCAGCCTCTAGCGCAGGCGCCGTCGCCGCACCATCATGCCGATCCAGCCGATCAGCGCCGCGAGTAGGGTCCCGTTGAGGATGTACAGCGCGATGCGGTTGGTGCCGGTCAGCAGGCCCTCCTGCCCGGCCGCCCGGTCCACGCCCGGCGGCGGCGTGCCCGGTGCGCCGGTCGCGCCGGCCAGGCCCGGTATCGCCCCTGGCGCGCCGGCCACCCCGGCGACCTCGGTCGCACCGGGCGCCGCGCCCGGTGCCGCGCCGGCTCCGTCGGTCGTGCCGGCTCCGTCGGCCGTGGCGGGCAGCGGCGGCTCGGCCGGCTGCTGCTGCTGGGTGTCACCCCCCGGGGCGCTCGCGGCGGGGTTCTCGGCGCCGGCCGCCGGCGCGGTGTCGGGCGCCGCGGTCGCGCCCGGTGCGGCCGCCGCCGACGGTGCCGCGGCACCCGCACTCGGCGCCGCGGGTTGGCCGGTGCCGGCGGCCGCCGTCCGGTCCGCCCGCACGGCCGGCGGGGCCTGCTGGATCTGCTGGCCCGGTGCCGCCGGCGGGGCCGGGGTCTGGGTGCGCGGGGCGCTGGTGTGCGAGTGCCCGGCGGCGCCCGTCGACGCGGCCGGCTGCTGCGGTGCCGACCGGGTCGCGGAGGCGGTCGCCGAGGCCACCTGCGACGGGCTCGGCTCGGCGCCGAGCGCCCCGTCGGCGTCACACTCGTGGGCGGTGTTGATGCAGTGCACGGCCGACTTCATCAGCGCGTCCGGCATGAGGTTGATGAAGTCCGCGTGGTCGGTGAGCGGGTTGTGCTTCTGCTCGGGGAAGGTGTCCAGCGAGATCACCGACCGGGCCGGTACGTCGTAGGTGAGGACCATCCGTAGCTGCGGTACGGCGACCGTCTTCTCCCAGCAGGAGCCGTCGTTCTTGGGGAAGACGATGTGCGACCGGTGGTTGGGGCTGTCGGTGTTCTTGCCGTCCCAGCAACTCGGGAAGTCGAGGATGCGCTGCACCTGGCTGCCCTGCGGGCAGACCGGGTACCTGGTGGTGAGCCGGTTGTCGAAACCGGTGCAGGTCCAGGCGGCGCGGGCGTTGGTCGGTCCGTTGGTACCCGCCTTGGCGTCACCGGTGATCACGCGCAGGAACCGGGGCATCGCCCGTACCTTGGTCTTGGCGTTGCCGCGGAACTCCAGCCGGACCGAGGCGGGGCGCAGGATCGTGCCGATGTTGCCGTCGGCGCTGCCGCCGGGCTGGTCGGCGCCGGCCTTGTGGTCGGTGTCGGACTTGTGGCTCGGGTCGGTCTTCTGGTCGGTGTCGACCTTCGCGCGCGTCCGGAGCACCGGCCAGAAGTACGCCGACTGGTCGTTGCCCTTGCAGGTGGTACCCGCGGCGGCGAGGCTCCCGTCGGTCGAGAAACCGTCGGTGGACACGTTGCCGACGTAGTCGTGGATGTGGTGCGCGCCGTTGGTCACGCCCGGCGCCACGATGAAGTTGTCGGAGTTGTAGTGGTTGTTCTCGTTACGGCCGCACACCGAGACGAAGGTGCCACGCGAGGCGTCCCGCCCGGGTGACGCGTCCCGCACCTTCGCGGGTACGTCGTTGATCGAGACGAAGTCGCTGGCGAACGGGCCGCCCTGGTCGCCGTGCGGGCACGCCGCGCCGGCGGACGCCGAGGGGGCGGCGGACGGGGCCGATGTGGACGTGGCCTGGCCGGCCGACGTGGACGGTGACGCGGTGGCCGGCCGGGTCCCCGCCGACGCCGTCGCCTTCGGTACGTCGCAGACGCCCGGCGCCTGGTCGTTGGGCAGCTGCGCCATGATGGCCAGGATGTCGGGGTCGTCGCTCTCCGTCGCCACCGCGGCCCGGATACCGGCGGCGAAACCCGCCGCCAGCACGACGCCCATGGCGATCCCCAGGAAGCGTTTGCGCTTCGACCGGGCCCGGATCGCCGCTCGCCTCGCCATTCGCTCCACGTACGTGTCACCTCGCTCGTCGGGCGCGCCGCTACGTCCGTCAGGTGCCGGTGGGCCTGGTGAGGATGCCGGTCAGGCCGACCCGGGAGCCGGTCAGGCCGACCCGGGAGACGGCGCGGCGCGCGCTTCGTCGCGTAGTATTCCGCTCTCCCGATGCCGGGGAAACCTGGTCCGAGGGGCGCGGCCCACCCCTGTGACGGCGCGTCCACCCAGCTCAGGATGGGTGTCGATGGCCCGCTGCCCGGCCGCGTCACCGGTTACCTTGCGGTAATCACAAGGAACAATTAAGGCAGACTTGAATTTCCCATGATCATGCAGACCGCCTGGGCACGACCCCACCGATCCTTCATGATCGTGGATTTGGTGCGGGGACGGGGAACGCCGGCTCCCGCAGGGTGCGCAGGCGGGTACCGGCGACCGGGTCGTACTCCAGGCGCAGGGCCGTGTCCGCCGCCAGGCGGACGGTGAGCGCCTCGGCCGTCGGGCCGGGGTCCGGAGCGGGTACCACCGCCACCACCAGTGCCCCCTCGTCGAGCAGGTCGGCCAACAGGGCGCACTCGGTCGCGCCGACGTCCGGATGGGCGTCGAGGAAGACCGCGGTGACCGTGAACCGGGGCAGGCGGGCACGCAGCGCGTCCATCAGTGCCGGCGGGCCGAGCGGGCCGTCCGCGTCGTGGCCGTACACGATCACCAGTTCGTGGTGGGCGGCCAGGTCGGCCAGGGTCGCCACGGCGTCGGCCGGGGCCTGCGCCGCCGCGACCGCGGGTACGGCCACCACCGTGGTCGCGGTCGTGTCGAGATCGGCCGGCAGCGGGGGAGTCGGCGGGTAGGCCAGCGCACGCCCGATCTGGTCCCGGCGCAGGCGCAGGTGCAGCGCCGTGGTGAACGCCACGTTCGCCAGCAGCATGAAACCGATCGTGTACGAGCCGTCCAGCGCGTTCACGAGGACCAGGACCAGCGGCGGTACCAGACCGGCCAGGCTGCCGGCGGCGCCGATCACGCCGGTGACCAGGCCCGCCTGGCTGCGGGGTACGGTGCGGCCGACGAGGTCGCACAGCGCGCCGCCGGCCGTACCGAGCCCGACCGCCATACCCAGCAGGATCAGTCCCGCCACCGGCAGCGCGGGCTGGAACGCCAGCATGACGCCGAAGCAGCCGGTACCGGCGAAGCAGACGGTGAGCACCGCGGCCGCGTCACGTCGCGCGGCGAGCCGACCGCCGACCGGCCGGGCCAGCGCCGCCGCCAGGACGAGCACCGCCGTCTCCAGCGTCGCCCGGGTCCAGTCCAGCCGGTACTGCCGGTGCAGGTACTCCGGCAGGTACAGGACCATCGCCAGCAGGCTGCCGGCCGTGATGGCGTACAGCGCCACCCAGTACCTGGTCGTGCTCAGCCGCAGCGTCGTCGCGAGATCCCCGGCGAGCGACCGGTCCGGCCGGCGGGGCGGGGTGTCCCGGACGAGCACCGCCGCGACCACGGCGTACGCCGCCGGTGCCGCCGCGAGCAGCAGGAGGACGGTACGCAGACCGAGCAGACCGGTCAGCGGGCCGACCAGCGCCGCGCCCACCGCGGCGCCGCCGATACCGGCGCCGAAGACGCTCAGGCTGAAGCCGCGCCGGACGGGCCGGTCCCACCGCGCCACCATCGCGGCGCCCACGGTGAACGCGGCGATCCCGACGCCCAGCGTGCCGCAGGCCAGCGCGGCAGCCGGGCCGGTGCGGGTCAGCGCGAGGGTCACTACCGAACCGGCGGAAACGACGCTCACCAGCGGAAACGTCAGACGGGCACCGTAGGAGTCGGTGAGCGCGCCGATCGGTACGCAGACCAGCGCGCAGACCACGAGCGGCGCCGCGACCACCGCGGCCCGGGCCGTGCCGTTCAGGTCGTGGTACCAGGGCAGAAAGTGCGGGGCCACACCGACCAGCGCCCACGCCGCCGAGTTGACCGTGTACCCGACGACGGCCAACAACAACGTCGGCGCGCCCCGGCTCTGGCGGGCGGGGGCCGGGCTGACCGTCATCGGATCACCTCGCTGCGAGCGCCAGGCCGGCAGATTTATGGTGCTGAACGTCTTCACAGACTACGAAGCGCCGCTCCGCGCCGCGACACGTGGTGATCTTCGCCTCGATCGCGGCGTTGCCTGTACCGCTTTCGAGGGGTTCCCCTGCCCGGCGGCGCTGACGCCGACAACACTGTATCCGTGACCGACCATCTACCCGCGGTGGCGGCCGCCGAGGCGGGGCGCGACCGGTGGCTCGAAGGACGCCGCCAGCGGCTCCACACCGCCCGGGAGTGGCTGCTGTCCGGGGGGAGCGCACTGCTGTTCGGCCCCGCGGGCGTGGGCAAGTCGGCAGCGCTCGATCTGGTCACCGCGGCGGCCACCCGGTCGCGGGTCCTGCGCTTCGACGCCTACCGGCCGGAGCCGGGCCGGCCGTCGGTCACCCGGCGCGCGGCCGACCGCCCGTACGCGGCCCTGGCCGCTCTGTTCGGCGCGGTCGGGCCGGCCGACCTGGCGCCGCTGCCGGCCTCCCGCCGGGACGTGCTCGGCGCCCTGATGGCCGGGGACGCCGAGGCGCTCCCACCCGCCGCGGTACGGCTGGCGGTCCTGAACCTGGTCCGGTTCCTGGCCCGGTCGCGCCCGCTGCTGCTGGCCGTCGACGACCTCCAGGGCGTCGACCCGGCGAGCGCGGACGTCCTGCGGTTCGTGTCGACCCGGGTGGACGACGTACCGGTGCAGTTGGCGGCGACGGAGCGGGTCGCGCCGGGCGCGCTGCCGGTATGCCGCGGCCTGTGCCCGTCGCCGCTGCTGGTGGTACGCCTGGAACCGGTCGATGCCGGCGAGCGTGGGTGAGCTGAGATCGATCCGGGTCATGGGACGGCTCGGTCGCCGAACCCGGCTGGCCGCCCACAGGGGTCGTCAGCCACGCCCCCGGTTGTGAGGAGGGCACCCCTCTACCCGGATAGCTAGTAAGAGGGGCGCCCTCGTCAGGCGGTACCCGCCGTCTCGTGACGGCGGGTACCGACCTACCTCCAGTACCCGCCCGACCAGCGGTCGCCGGACCAGTAGGTGCCCGACCAGTACGTGCCGGACCAGTACGTGCCCGACCAGTACGTGCCGGTCCAGTAGTGGGTGTCCCACTCGTCGTCGGCCCACTTCGCCGAACCGCCCCACGGGCTGCCCGACCAGGTGGCCGGCGCCCACGTCCGGGACGCCCAGGAGGTGCCGGTCCAGCCGTCGCCGGCCATCCGGTGGTCCATCCAGACGCCGCCCTTCCAGGCGGTACCCGCGCTGGTGCGCTGCGCCCAGACGGCCGCGTTGAACGGGCCGAACAGGTCGACCTCGCCCAGCAGCGGCACGCCGTTGCGGGACACGTGGACGGTGCCGCGGCCCAGTTCCAGCGAACCGACCCCGAACCCGGCGAGGTAGTTCTGGGTCGCCGCCGGCGTCGGCTTGGCCAGGGCAGCCCCGAGGTTGAGCTCACCCAGCCGCATCGACGTGGCCTTGCCCACTGTCAGCGGCGTCGCGGACGATTTGAGCAGCGCCTTGACCTGGTCCGGCGTGAGGTTCGGGCGCTGCTGGAGCAGCAGCGCCACCGCCCCGGACACGACCGCGGTCGCCTGCGACGAGCCGGTGCCCCGGAACAGCCGGTCGCCGACCCGGGCGATCGGGAACGTCTTGTCGATCGACGAGCCCGGGTCGCGCAGCGACACGATCGACTCGCCGGGTGCGAGCAGGTCGACGTTGCGCGAGGTCGAGACCGAGCTGAACAGCGACAGCTCGTCGTCGGCGTAGCCCGCCGTCCCCTTGGTCGACGCCG
This sequence comes from Planosporangium spinosum, assembly GCF_049999945.1. Lineage (NCBI taxonomy): Bacteria > Bacillati > Actinomycetota > Actinomycetes > Micromonosporales > Micromonosporaceae > Planosporangium > Planosporangium spinosum. Next base: position 16,389 of record NZ_JBLYUB010000028.1, read on the forward strand.
ACCCCACCGACAGCACGAACGGGTCGTACGCCGGGTTGGTGAGCCTGCTCGACAGGAGGCCGGTGTTGCCGCCCGACACGACCACGACGATCCCGTGCCGCCAGGCATTCTCGAGCGCGTACGACAGTGGGTCGATCGAGGCCGGCTGGGTGCTGTTCGACCCGTACGCGAGGTTGATCACCCGGATCGGGTTCGCCGGGTCGTCGTTGCGGTGCGCGACGACCCAGTCCACCGCGGCGATCATCTGCGACACGTCGACGGCGCCCTGCGCCGTACCGACCTTGACCGAGGTCAGCTTCGCCCCGGGGGCGAGGCCCCGGAACCCGGCCGCCGGGTCGTTGCCCATGATGATGCCGGCCATGTGCGTACCGTGGCCGAAGGTGTCCAGGTAGCGCACGGTCGAGCCCTGCGACTCGAAGGACAGGTCCGGCCCGTTGACCACCTGGGTCGCCGGCAGGCCCGGCACCTGGACGACGCCGGTGTCGATGAGCGCGACGCCGACCCCGCTGCCGTCCGCGCCGGCCGGCGCGCCGATCATCGTGGCGATGTCGCTCACCTTGGTCGCGGTGGCGGTGCTCGACCAGTCGGACGCCTGCCACAGGCCGCCCTCGAACGACGCTGACGGCGGGTGCGCCGTCGACGCCGCGCCGGCCGCGTAGGCGACCGGTGGTGTCCACAGCGCACCCGGCACCGCCGGTCCGGCAACGACGGCGAACGCGCCGATCGTGGCCAGCCAGCGGACCGGGCGTCGCTGCCTCGTTCCGTCTCGTGACACCGGATCTCCTTCCGTGGGTACCCGGAACCCGTGGGGGCTGGTGTCTAGACGATCGAGCACTTGCTACTGAATGTCACCGTCCTGCAACCGAAAATGACCGACCTGAGGACACAAGGGGCCGGGTCGGTGTACACCGATGACCCGACACCGGCCGGCATCCGCGCGGAGACGGCAGGCGGATCACACGTGACGTACGTCCGATCAGCCTCAGATGTGGCGGGCCGCTGCCGATTCGCGAGGTCATGACGCCACGGTCGGTAGGCACGGAGTCGTGACGCACGACAGGGATCACGATCTCACCCGCCTGGTCACCGACCCGGTGACCGGGGCGTACCCGCGTGCCCTGTTGCAGCCGCGGCTGGACGAGGAACTGGCCCGGGCCACCCGTACCGGACGCTCCTGCGCGGTCTTCCTGTTCGACGTCGACTTCTTCAAGACCGTCAACGACGCGTACGGCCACCTGCGCGGTGACGAGGTGCTCCGGCAGCTCGCGGAGCGGGTCCGGGCCGCGGTCCGCGCCGGCGACGCGCTCTTCCGGTACGGCGGGGACGAGTTCGTCCTCGTCCTGCCCGACACCGACCGGTCCGAGGCGATCCGGCTGGCGCTGCGGCTCACCGAGGAGGTCCGCGCCGCCGAGTTCGCCGGGCGGCCGCCGCTGCACCTGTCGATCAGCCTCGGCGTGGCGAGCTACCCGGAGGACGCCGACGACGCCGTCTCCCTGCTCGCCCACGCCGACCGGCGCAACTACCTGGCCAAACGGCGGGGCCGGGGCGGCGCGGTCGCTGACGACGCCGACACCGGCGTACGTGCGGTCTCCTCCCGGATGTGGGAGCGCGACGCGCCGATGGCCGCCGCCCAGGATTTCCTGACCCGGCTGCTGACCGAGCGGCGGGGGGCGCTGCGGGTCACCGGTGAGCCCGGCGCCGGCCACACCCGGTTCCTGTCCGAGGTCGCCACGGTGGCCCGGCTGCGCGGGTTCACCATCGTCACGCTGCCGTCCGGCGAGGCGGCGCTCGACGTGCCGTCCGGCGAGGCGGCGCTCGACGTGCCGTCCGGCGAGCCCGTCCTCGTCGTCAGTGACCGGGAGACCGGCCGGTACGCCACCGACACCGTCGCGCGCCTCCTGTCGGCCGCCCGGCCGCCCACCTCGCTCGGCCTCGTGTACGCCGACGCCGGTACCGGTCCGACCGCCGGCAGCCTGCCGGTGCTGGCCACCGTGGAGCTGGCGCCGTGGTCACCGGCCGCGCTGCGCGTCTTCCTGCGCCACACGTTGCGGGGCGAGCCCACCCGCACCCTGGTGACCTGGCTGGCCGGGCACAGCGGCGGCCTGCCGGCCCGCGCGGTGAGCGAGCTGGACCGGCTGCGGCGCCGCGACGGCCTCGTCGCGACCGCCAGCGGTGGCTGGACGGTGTCCCCGTCGCTGCTCGGCCGGCCACACCGACGCGGCCGGCTGCCCGTACCGATGACCCCGCTGGTGGGGCGGCAGCGCGAGCGGGCCCGGGTCACCGAGCTGCTGTCCGCCGGCCGCCTGGTGACCCTCGTCGGACCGGGCGGCATCGGCAAGACCCGACTGTCGCTGGCCGTGGCAGCCGACGTCACGGAGTCCTACGAGGACGGCGCGGTGTTCGTGCCGCTCGCCGACACCACCGGCGCCGACCTGGTCCTCGCCGCCGTCGCGACGGCCCTGGAGGTCGCCGAGGTACCCGGCGAGCCCCTGCTCGACACCGTCACCGGGTACCTCGCCGAGGCCGCCCTGCTGCTCGTCCTGGACAACTTCGAACAGGTGCTGGACGCCGCCGGGGTGGTCAGCGACCTGCTGGCGGCGGCCCCCGGCGTCAGCGTCCTGATCACCAGCCGTGCGCGGCTGTCGCTGTACGGCGAGCAGGTGTACCAGGTACCGCCGCTACCGCTGCCCGAGCCCGACGCGCGCGGCGGTACCGGCGGCGTGGCGCGGGCACTGCGGGACTCGCCCGCGGTCGCCCTGTTCGACCAGCGGGCCCGCGCCGTCGCCGAGTTCACGCTCACCCCGGCGAACCTGCCGGCGGTGGTGGCGCTGTGCCGGCGCCTCGACGGCCTGCCGCTGGCGATCGAACTTGCCGCCGCGCGTACCGACCGGCTCGGGCCGGAGGAGCTGCTGGCGCACCTCGCCCAGCACCTCGACGCGCTCGGCGAGGGCCCGCGCGACCTGCCGGCCCGGCAGCAGACCCTGCGCGGCGCGATCGACTGGAGCTTCGCGCTGCTCGACGCGGACAGTCAGCGCCTGTTCACCCGCCTCGCGGTGTTCGCCGGCGGATGGACCGTCGAGGCGGCCCTCGACGTCTGCGCCGCAGCCGACGAGGAGGCACCCGACGAGGAGGCACCCGACGATGGCACGGCCGGGGACGACGCGGCCGGGGTCGACGCGGCCGGGGTCGACGCGGCCGGGGTCGATGCGGCCGGGGTCGACGCGGCCGGGGTCGACGCGGCCGGGGACGACGCGGCGGCGGCCCGCGACCGGTTCGCCGCGCGGCTGGCCGCCCTCGCCGACAAGAGCCTGGTCGTCGCCGAACCCGCCCCCGGCGGCACCCGGTACCGGATGCTGGAGACGATCCGGGCGTACGCGGCCGACCGACTCGCCGCCGACCCGGGCGCCGGTGCGGTACGGGCCCGGCACGCCGTGTCCTACGCCGCGCTCGCCGAGCGGTCGGCGGTCGCGCTGACCGGTCCCGAGCAGGCCGCCTGGGCGGGGCTGCTGGACCGCGAATACCAGAACCTGCGGGCCGCGTTCGCCACCGGTGACGGGTGCGTCGCCGCCCGGCTGTGCCTGGGCCTGTGGCGGTACTGGCGTGGTGGCAACCACATCGGGGAGGGGCGCGACTGGCTCGACCGGGTCCTCGCCGACGGGCACGCGCTGACCGACACGGTCGCCGCGCAGTTGCTGTACGCCGCCGCTGTGCTGGCCGCCGGGCAGGACGACCACGAACGGGCGTACCGGCTCGCTGTCGACGGCCTGCGCCGGGCCGAGGCCGGCGGCGACCGGCCGACCATCGCCCAGGCGCACAACGCGCTCGGTATGGCCGCGATCGGCTCCGGCCGGTACGCGCTGGCCACCGAGCACCTGCGGGAGAGTCTGGCGATCTGGCGGGAACTGGACGCCGCGCCCGGCATGGCCATCGCGCTGGGCAACCTCACCCGGGCCGCGCTGCGCTCGGGCGACGTCACCGCCGCGGACGGGTACGCCCAGCAGTGCCTGGAACTGGAGCGCGCCGCCGGCAACACCCGGGGTATCGTGCTCGGCCTCGCCTGCCTCGGCGAGATTCTGCTGGCCAAGGGGGACGTGCCGGGCGCGCGGGCCGTCCTGGAGGAGAGCCTGGGCCTCAGCCGTACCCTTGGCGACCTGTTCGGCGAGGCGACCGTGCTGCACCAGCTCGGCAACGCCGCCCGCGCCGGCGGCGACGCGGACGAGGCGCTGGGCCTGTTCGCCGGGGCGCTGGTCCGCCGGCACGAGATCGGCGACCGCGAGGATCTGGCCGCCTCCCTCGACAGCGTCGCCGGCCTGATCGCCGACCGGGAACCGGCGCTGGCCGCGCACCTGCTCGGCGCCGCCGACGGGGTACGTGACCGGCACCGGCTGCCGGCGCCCACCGGCGGCGACCGGGAAGCGGCCCGCGACGCGGTCCGGGACCGGCTGGGGGACGCGGCGTTCACCTCGGCGTGGGCGGCCGGCCGGGCGGCGCCGATCCGGATGATCGTCGACCAGGTGCTCGACCTGGTCCCGGTCGCCACCTGAGGTCCGCCGCCGTCATGATCGTCACAACTTCCCGGAAACAGTGGTCTCCGGGCGGGGCTGAGACCACAACTTCCCGGAAGTTGTGACGATCATGGTGACCGCTCGCGGGGCGGCGGCCGTAGGGTCGGGTATGGCCAGCCGTACGGAACTCCTGGATGTCGCCGGCCGGGAGGTGGCCGTCACCAACCCCGACAAGGTCTTCTTCCCGCGGACCGGCCACACCAAGCTCGACCTGGTCCGGTACTACCTGGCGGTGGCGGACGGGGCGCTCCGCGGGGTCGCCGACCGGCCGATGGCGCTCAAGCGGTACGTCAACGGCGTCGAGGGCGAAGCGTTCTACCAGAAGCGGGCGCCTCGTACCCGTCCGGAGTGGATCGAGACCGTCACGCTGCGCTTCCCCTCCGGCCGCACCGCCGAGGAGATCGTGGTCCGTGACGCCGCCCAGCTCGCCTGGGTGGTCAACCTGGGCTGCGTCGACCTGCATCCGCACCCGGTACGCGTCAGCGATCTCGGCCACCCCGACGAGCTGCGGGTCGACCTCGACCCGGTACCCGGGGTCGGCTGGGACGACGTGCGGCGGGTCGCCCTGGTGGCCCGCGAGACCCTCGCCGACGTCGGCCTGACCGGCTGGCCGAAGACCTCCGGTTCGCGTGGCATGCACGTGTACTGCCGGATCCAGCCGCGCTGGACCTTCGCCGAGGTGCGCCGCGTGGCGGTCGCACTGGCCCGCGAGATCGAGCGCCGGGTACCCGACCTGGCGACGAGCCGGTGGTGGAAGGAGGAACGGCACGGCGTGTTCGTCGACTACAACCAGAACGCCAAGGACCGTACGACGGCGTCCGCGTACTCCGTGCGGCCCACCCCGGACGGCCGGGTCTCGACCCCGCTGCGCTGGGCGGAGGTACCCGACTGCACGCCCGAGGCGTTCACCGTCGACACCGTGCCGCAGCGGTACGCGCGCCTGGGTGACCCGTGGGCCGGCATCGACGACGCGGCCGGCTCGCTCGACGCGCTGCTGGCGCTCGCCGACGCGCACGAGCGGGCCGGGTTGGGGGACGAGCCCCGACCGGCGGACCGGAGTGCCGGACCGTCCGCGCCGGGGCGGCGCCGGTCCAGCATGCCGCTGATCGAGATCGCCCGGGCGGCCGGCAAGGAGGAGGCGCTCGCCGGCCTGGAGCGCTGGAAGGCCCGCCACCCGCAGGTCTGGGCGCGGCTCGCCCCCGCCGACGTCCTGGTGGACTCGATGCGGGGGCGGAGCAGCACCTGGACCCGGATCCGGCTCAACCTGCGCAACGTGCCGGAGGTCGAACGGCCGCCGCAGGAGCGGCTGGAGGTCGACTTCGATCCGTGGGGCGGCCGGGCCGCGGCGGCGAAGACGAACCGGCCGGACCACGGGGACGAAGACGAACCGGCCGGACCGCGGGGTGAATCGGCCGGATCGCGGGGTGAACCGGCCGGCGAATAGGAACCGGCCGTTCGTGGTAGGTACCGGGCATGAATGACATCACCGCGCTCATCCTCGATGACCACCACGCGTTCCGGCGCGGCTTCGCCCGCCTCGACGACGCCAAGGACGACCGGGAGTTGGCGGCGATCTGGAACCAGCTCGGCACGCACCTGGAGATCCACGCCGAGGCGGAGGAGGCGATCCTCTACCCGCACCTGCTCAAGCGCGGTGAGCCGGGCGAGGCCAAGGAGGAGACCGAGGACGCGATCCGCGACCACAACAAGATCCGCGACGCGGTCGTCGAGTCCCGGCGGCACCGGGTCGGCAGCGACGAGTGGTGGAAGGCGGTGTGGCAGGCCCGCACCGAGAACAGCGAGCACCTCGCCGAGGAGGAGGACGAGGCGCTGCCGGACTTCCGCAAGCACGCCAGTCTCGAACTGCGCGCCGAGCTGGCCCGCAGGTGGCTCGTCTTCTACGGCGAGCACCCCTGCGCCATGGGGCTCAAGGTCCAGGACAAGGACCCCGAGACGTACATCGAGGCGAACGAGTGAGCTGACCGACGCGAGCCGGTGCCGCGGTCGCCGGAGGCCTGGTCGGTTACGCCACCGACGGGCGGCGCGGCGGCACCGGTATCCGGTCCAGGTCCGAGGCGACCACGATGTCGCCGGAGAACTCCCCGGCCGCCTCCGCCGCGAACCGTTCCGGCTCGGTGTAGCGCTGCGAGAAGTGGGTGAGCACCAGGCGGCGTACCCCCGACTCGGCCGCCACCCGCCCGGCCTGCCGCGCGGTGAGGTGGCCGTACTCGGCGGCCAGTGCCGCCTCCGTGTGCAGGAACGTCGACTCGATGACGAGCAGGTCGGCGCCCTCGGCCAGGGCGTACACCGCGTCGCAGAGCCGGGTGTCCATGACGAACGCGAAGCGCTGCCCGGGGCGGACCACGCTGACGTCGGCGAGGTCGACACCGTCCAGCGATCCGCGTCGTTGCAGTTCGCCGACGCGCGGCCCGCTGATGCCGGCCGCCGCCAGCCGCTCCGGCAGCAGCCGCCGGCCGTCCGGCTCGACCAGGCGGTACCCGTACGCCTCGACCGGATGGTCGAGCCGGCGGGCCTCCAGCCGGCCGAAGTCGCCGGCCGCGACCAGTGCCTCTGCGCCGCTCACCGGCTCCTCGCGCAGGTCGGCCGTCTCGTGGAAGACGCTGGCGTGGCGCAGTCGGGCGAAGTAGTCGCTGCCCGAGGCCGGATAGTGGACCCGTACCGGGTGCGTGACCCGGTCCAGGGACAGCCGCTGCACCACCCCCGGTACGCCGAGGCAGTGATCACCGTGGAAGTGGGTCAGGCAGATCCGGGTGACGTCGCCGGCGGAGACCCCGGCGAACAGCATCTGCCGCTGGGTACCCTCGCCCGGGTCGAACAGCAGCCCCGCGCCGTCCCAGCGCAGCAGGTAGCCGTTGTGGTTGCGGTGGCGGGTCGGCACCTGGCTGCCGGTGCCGAGCACGACCAGTTCACGCCCGGACATCGGTGGCCGCCCCCGTGGTCGGTGCGGGTGTACCGGAATCGGCCGGCAGGGCCGGCCACTCCAGCCGGCGTACCCCGGGTGACAGCAGCGCGGCGGCGGCCGCGACCAGCGTGACGACCGCGCAGCCGACGAGGCTCGCGTGGGTCCCCACGGTCACCGCGAGCGGACCGGCGGCGAGCAGGCCGAGCGGCCCGAGCAGGAGCGAACCCAGCCAGTCGTAGGAACTGACCCGCGACAGCGCGGACGCCGGGATGGTGCGCTGCATGGTGGTCTCCCACAGCACACCGAACACGTCGAAGCCGACGCCGCACAGGAACGAACCGGCGACCACGGCCCACAGCGGCGCACGCAGGCCGAGCAGGGCGGGTGGCAGGGCGTACAGCAGCGTCCACAGCGTCGCGACGAGGATCGGCCGCCTGGGGCGCAGCCGGACGGCGACGAACACGCCGGCCATCATGCCGACGGCCTGGGCACCCAGGATCGCCGACCACGCCGGGGCGCCGCCGAGTTCCGCCTTGGCCACCACCGGCCCGAGTACCCCGTACGCGGCCTGGGTCGCCGCGACCATGAACGAGAACTGGACGACCACGACCCACAGCCACTGCCGCGAGGAGAATTCCCGCCAGCCGTCGCGCAGGTCGGCGACGATGTGCGAACCGCCACCGTCCCGGGGAACGCGAGGCAGGCGCAGCGCTGCCAGCAGCGCGCCGGACACCGCGAACGACGCCGCGTTGACCATCAGTCCCCAGCCCGGCCCGACGAGCGCCACCAGCGCACCGGCCACGGCGAAACCGCTGAGGCGGGCGGCGTTGGTACCCAGCCGCAGGAGGGCGTTGGCGGACTGGAGCCGGGCCGCCGGTACCACCTCGGGTACCACCCCGGCCAGCGCCGGGAAGAACAGCGCGGTGGCCGTCCCGGCCGCCGCGGACAGCAGCAGGAGCGGCTCGAGTGGTGCCCGGCCCACCACGAACATGACGGCGATGGCGCCCCACGCCACCGTGGAACCGGCCTCGGCGACGACCATCAGTCGCTGACGCGGCCACCGGTCCGCGATCGCGCCGCCGAGCAGCATGAACGCGACCTGGCAGATCGAGTACACGGTGAGCACGGCCGACAGTCGGGCCGGAGTGGCGCCGGGTAATCCGAGCACCCCGAACGCCAGCGCGACCGGCCCGATCGCGCTGCCGAGCGTCGAGCAGGTCCGGGCGCCGAACAGCAACGCGAAGCGACGCTCGCGGAGCAGGCCGAGGTCGTTGCGCACCCGTGGACCCTAACCCGGTCGCGCCGGCCCGATCGATCGAATTCGCAATGGTGGTCGCCGTGACCGGGCCGTCCTGGTCGACTCCGACGGCGGACTGGTCACCCTTTCGGCAGCCGGGCGATCGACTCGGCGATCAGGTGCACCTCACGGGCATTGGGGTTGACCCCGAGGCCGCGCAGTCGCTCGGCGAGGACACGGGCCACCTCCTCTTCGGGGGCGCCGGCATGAGTGGTCGCCAGTTGGGCGACAACGTACTGCAGGCGCCCGGCGACTTGTCTGTCGTAGAGTGACATCGAGACGCGGTCCATGGTGACCGCCGGGACCTTGTTTTCCATGGTCACGAAGGTAATCAGCCGCCGGTGCGGCACAAGGTTTCGCAACCGACCGCACCCGGTTCGCAGCCGGACCGCACCCGGGGTGTCGGCGGGTCAGGCGCCCAGGAGCCGGCCGATCGTGCTGAAGAGGTCGCCGTAGAAGGTGCCGTCGAGGTTGCGGAACAGTGCGAACTCCTCGCCCGGGCTGCCGAAGAACGGCCGCAGCGTCCAGCCGAGCTGGGTGCCGACGAAGCCGAACAGCAGGATCCAGATGTACAGCAGCGTCATGCTGGTCGACCGCTGACCGGCCAGCTGCGGGCTCGGCGCCGGGTACTGCGGCCGGTGGAGCTGGCCGGGGTGTCCGGGGTGGATCGGGTGTCCAGGGTGGACCGGCTGGCCGGGGTGGACCGGGTGTCCGGGGTGGACCGCGATCGGCTGGACCGGCTGTCCCTCGGGTACCACGATCGGCTGTCCGGCGTGGACCGGCTGGACCGGGACGGCCTGCGGCGCCGGTACGCCCGTCCCGACCGCGTCGACCGTGCCGCCTGCGGTGCCGGTCGCGCCGTTGGCCGCGGCAGCCGTGCCGGCGGCCGGAGCCGCCGCTGCCACCGGTACCCGCTCCGGCTGGGGAGCCTCCACGGGGGTGGTGGCCGCGATCCGGGCGTGTGCCTCGACGGCGGCGAGGCGCTCCTGGTGCTCGTTGAGCGTGCGCATCCCGGTGGTGAGGAACTTCAGCCCGACGGCCGCGGTGAGCATCAGGATGCCCACGTTGAGCAGCTTGAAGAACGCGTAGCTGTGCGCGCTGATCAAGAAGAACAGGCTGATCGGCGCGAAGGCCAGGGTCAGCACCGAGGTCACCGTGATGGCGACCATGATCAGCGTCACCGCCTGGAGCACCGACAGGCGGGCCCCGAACACGAGGTTGAACAGGTAGAGCGTGGGCAGGCAGATCGCCAGCGTGGCGAGGAACAGCAACGGGAGCTTCACCGCGGACGACAGCGCCTGCAACCAGCCGTAGTTGGCGCCCAGGACCGCGCCGTACAGGGCCAGGCTGACCGCGGAGCTGGCGAGCATCTGCCCGGTCAGCTGGCGCAGGCCGGTCTCCTCGATGATCTGGCGCCAGAGTCCGTCGCGGTCGCGCAGGATGCGCTCGATGACCAGCAGGCCGGGTTGTTGGTTGTCCACGAGCCCTCCCGATGTCCGCGGATGGTCCAGGGGGTGCCCCGCGGATGAGTGGGGAGGTTACCGTTGTCGACGCGCCCGCGCTGCCCCCTACGGCCGGGGGACGGTGTGACGAACCAGCGCGCAATGTTTGGCGCCGGTCGACACGTCAGGCGGGCAGGGGAGGGGTGGACCGTGGACGGTCTCCGGGTGTCCGATGACGACCGGATGCGGGTCGTGGCCGCGCTGGAGCGGCACACCGCCGCCGGCCGGCTCAGCCTCGACGAGTTCTCCGACCGGGTGGCGCGCGCCCTGGCCGCGGCGACCCGCCACGACCTGGCGCTGGTGACCAGCGACCTGCCGGCCGAGCCCGACCCGGCGGCCCGGTCGGGGCAGCTGCTGGTGGCGTTCGGACTGGCGATGGCGACACTGGCGGTGCTCGGCCTGGTCATCACGCTGGCGCGCTGACGGCCGGCGCGCCGAGCGCCGGAGTTCAGCCGTTGACCCGTACCAGCATCGCGCCCATGTCGATACCCGGGCCGACCCGCAGCGCGTCGAGCACGTGCGACACCACGGCCTCCACGTCGTCACGGCCCGCGTGGGCGCCCGCGCCGAGCAGGACGTCGAGGGCGCTGACCAGGTCGGTGCCGCGGCCGCCGACCAGGCTGTCGGTGTAGAGCAGCAGCCGGTCGCCCGGCGCCAGCTCGACCGTCGCGTCCTCGTACGTCGCCTGCGCCACCACGCCCACCGGCAGGCCCAGCGGCCCCGTCAACAGCTCGGCCCCGCCGTCACCGCGGTAGCGTACCGGCGCCGCCTGGCCGGCCGCGGCCCAGCTCAGCCGGTGTGCGCGGGACTCGTACCGGCCGACGACCAGGGTGGCCGTGCGCTCCGGGTCCAGCGCGCACAGCAGGGTGTTGACCGACGCCAGGATCTCGCCCGGGGACATGTCCAGCGCGGCGTAGGAGCGCACCGCGTACCGCAGCCGCGCCGCCGCGGTCATCGCCGCCAGTCCGCTGCCGGCCACGTCACCGACCACCAGGAGGCTGACGCCGTCGGGCAGCGCACAGGCGTCGTACCAGTCGCCGTCGACGTGTCCGGTGTGGTCGGAGGAGCGGCCCCGGCCACTGACCCACAGGCCCTCCGTGGCACCCAGCTCCGGCTGGTCGGGCAGTAGCGCCCGTTGCAGCGCCTGCGCCGCGTGCAACTCCGCGTCCACCCGGCGGCGCTGCGCGGTCACCGCCTCCTCGGCCAGCCGCAGCCGGGATTCGAGGGTGCGTTCGTCGGTCACGTCCTGCACGGTGCCCAGGACGGTGCCGACGACGCCCTCCGCGTCGACCACCGGCTCGGCGACGATGCGCAGCCGCCGCCCGGCCAGCCGGCCGGCGCCGCGGAACTCCCAGCTCAGCTGCTCGCCCCCGACCAGGGTGCGGCTGACCGCCTCCTGGACCGCCGCCAGGTCGTCGGCGTGTACGCAGCCGGCCAGATCGCCGGCGCGGATCGGATGCGGCCGCTCGTCGCCGAAGTACATCCGGTACAGCTGGGGCGAGCAGCGCGGCTCCGGGCTGTCGAGATCCCAGCGGAACGAGCCGATCCGGGCGATCCGCTCGGCGTCGAGCAGCTGCGGGTGGATCAGCTCGGACTCGTCGTGTACCCGCCAGGTCATGACGACCCGGTCGGCGACCCGGCCGGCGCGGGCGCTCAGCATCCGGCCGACCGCCGACCCGCCCGTCGCCGGGGCCAGCCGGACCGGGCCGAGCCGCTGCGGCCGGCCGGTGTGCAGCAGCGTGGCGAGGCGGGGCAGCAGCAGCTCGCTGCCGATCCGGGGATAGATCGCGAGCAGGGTGGCGCCCTCACCGGCGCGGGCCGGCGAGATCAGCTCGGCGGCCGGGGCGTTGGCGTACTCGACCCGGAAGTCGACGACCCGGCCGTCGTCCCACACCGGGGCGAGCAGCACCGTCGGGTCGGGCACGGTCTCCAGCACGATCGGCAGCCACGCCGCCGCGTCGGCGTCGGTACCGTCGGCCTCCGACCCGGCGGGCGACCGGGCGGCCAGCTCGGCGACCTTCCGGGCGGCCGGCATCGCCAGTGCGGTCAGGTACCGGCGGGCGTCGGGGGAGAGTTCGAGCGGCTCGTGCCAGGACAGGCCGAGCGCGCCGACCACCCGGTCGCCGTGCAGCAGCGGAGCGGCGAAGACGGCCCGGCAGTCGGTCTCCGCCACGACCGGGAACCGCTCGGCGAGCAGCTCGGGGTCGGTGACCAGCAGTGGCGCGCGGTCCCGGGCGGCGAGGGTGATCGGGACGTCGGACCGGGGTGGCACCCGGGTCCAGGCACCGCGCTCGCCGGCGGACATCCCGTACGCGCCGACGAAGCGGTGCGCCCCGGTCGGTTCGAGGAGCGTCAGGACGACCGTCGCGGGTGCGGGCCAGCCGGCCGTGGCGGCCCCGACCGCCTCGGCGACCTCGTCGAAGGTCGCGGCGGCGTCGATGCGCGCGCTGACGAGCTGGTGCTGGGACTGGAGCGCCTCGTGGTCGCCGGGCCGGCGGGCCGGGCCCACCCCGCCGCCGGGCCGGCGGGCCGCCGGACGGGTACCGCCCGCCGCCCGCAGGTGCTCGCGGACCAGGTCGGTCACGGGCGTGGTCGGCGGGTCGGGCGCGGTGGTACCCACGATCGCCGCGGCGATCTCGACCAGCTTGACGTTGGCCCGCTGGGACAGCGTGACCAGCTGGTCGAAGGCCGCGTCGGGGGTGATCCGGAGGCGTTCGACGAGGACGCCCTTGGCCTGCTCGATCACGGCCCGGTTGCGCATCCCCGCGCGCACGCCGGCCAGCTCCGTGCGCAGCTTCTCCACCAGCGTGGCGAGCGCCTCGGCCGGTTCGGGTGTGGTGCTCTCCGCGGGCGGGTAGGTCCCCTTCGTCGCGGGGTCGTCCGCCACCCGGGCCGCGGGCGGAGTGGCCCCGGCCGTCCGGCGCTTCGTGGCCGAACCGCCCGGTACCCGCCGCTGGCCACTGTCGGCCGGCCGCTCACGCATCTGGTTCCGCTCCCCACCTGCTGGCTGATCAACATGCTATGCGGAGGCCGCCCGGGCCCTCGGCGGGCGGGCGGCGTCCGACCCATCGTCCCTCATCGGTGCCGGCGCCACCCGGCCGCGTCCGGGGTGCGGCCCGGTACCGGCGTTGTCCCGCCGTCGATCCGGCCGGTACCGGGCTTTCCGGTGAGCGCGCCTGACCCCGGCTGGCCTGGTCGTCGGCCCCCAACAATACGCACCGTAATCGCGCTATGGCGGACCGAGGTGGGAGCTACCCCGGCCCGGCCGGTAACGCAAATTGATGTTTACCGGCCAAGTCGACGGGTAGTGCTCTGGCACAGGCAGTTGGCGTCGGCGCGACCCAGAGGGTCGTGCCCGACACAAGTGTGCAACGAGGCGGGGGGGCGGGGGCGGGTTGTTGCAGAGCCAGGGCTTCGCGGCGGCACTCCTCGACCGGGACGGCACCCTCGTGGAGGACGTGCCCTACAACGGCGACCCCGACCTGGTCCGGCCGGTGCCCGGCGCCCGGGAGGCGCTTGACCGGCTACGGGCCGCCGGTCTCCGCCTGGGCGTGGTCAGCAACCAGTCCGGCATCGCCCGCGGGTGGCTCACCCACGAGCAGGTCCGGCGGGTCAACGCGCGCGTCGAGGAGCTGCTCGGGCCGTTCGACACCTGGCAATACTGCCCGCACGGTCCCGACGACGGCTGCGGCTGCCGCAAGCCCGCCGCCGGCATGGTGCGCGCCGCCGCGCAGGCCCTCGGCGTACCGGTGGAGCGCTGCGTCATGGTCGGCGACATCGGCGCCGACGTGACCGCCGGGCTCGCCGCGGGCGCCGCCGCGGTGCTGGTACCGACGCCGGTAACCCTTCCCGAGGAGGTCGCCGCCGCTCCGGTCGTGGTGGCCGATCTCGCCGCGGCCGCCGACTGGATCCTGGCCGAGTCGCCATCCAGACCCAGGGTGCTCGTCGCCCGCTGCGACTCCGCGGGCGACGTGCTCCTGACCGGACCGGCCATCCGGGCCGTGGCGGCCGGAGCATCACATACCACTCTCATGTGCGGGCCGCGCGGACATGACGCGGCCCGCTTGCTACCCGGGGTGGACGACCTCATCGAGTGGCGGGTGCCGTGGATCGACCCGCAGCCGCGGCCGGTCGACGGCGCCGAGGTCGACGCCCTGGTCAAGGACATCGAGACGCGGCAGTTCGACCGCGCCGTCATCTTCACCTCCTTCCACCAGTCCCCGCTGCCCCTGGCGCTGCTGCTGCGGCTGGCCGGCGTGCCGCACGTCTCGGCCATCTCCGAGGACTACCCGGGATCGCTGCTGGACGTGCGCCACCGCGGCGTCCCCGAGGACATCTCCGAGGTCGAGCGGGCACTGTCGCTGGCCGCCGCGGCCGGGTTCGGCCTACCGGCCGGCGACGACGGCCGGCTGCGCCTGCGCCACCCGCTGCCGGCGGTCACCGGGCTGCCGGACGATTACGTCGTCGTACACCCCGGCGCGAGCGTGCCGGCACGGGCCTGCCCGCCGCAGCGGTGCCGCGAGTTCGTGTGCGCACTGGCCGAGGCCGGCCAGCGGGTCGTCGTCACCGGCGCGGGCAGCGAGCGCGAGCTGACCCGGTACGTGGCCGGCGACACCGCCCTCGACCTCGGCGGGCGTACCAGCATGGCCGAGCTCGCGGCGGTGCTGGAGGGCGCCCGCTGCGCGGTCGTGGCCAACACCGGCCCGGCCCATCTCGCCGCGGCCGTCGGCACCCCGGTGGTGAGCCTGTTCGCGCCGACCGTGCCCTTCGAGAAGTGGCGGCCGTACGGGGTGCCGGTCCGGCGGCTCGGTGACCCCGACGCACCCTGCCGCGACACCCGGGCCGCGGTCTGTCCCGTACCCGGTCATCCCTGTCTGTCCACGGTGGCCACCGACGACCTGGTGGCCGCGGTGGCGGCCCTATCGGCCGACCAGGCGCGAAACGGTGGTGAAGCTTGAGGATCCTGTTCTGGCACGTCCATGGCGCCTGGGCGACGGCATTTGTCCAGGGTGGACACGACTACCTGGTGCCCACCACCCCGGACCGGGGTCCGTACGGGCTCGGCCGGGCGCGGACCTACCCGTGGCCGGACAACGTCGTCGAGGTGTCGCCCGAGGAGCTGGCGGGCGCGGACGTCGACGTGGTGCTGCTGCAACGGCCGGAGGAGTGGGAGCTGGCCGAGCGCTGGCTGGGCCGCCGGTTGGGCGTCGACGTGCCGGCCGTGTTCGTCGAACACAACACGCCCAAACAGGGGGACGTGCCGAACAGCCGGCATCCCATGGCCGACCGCGACGACGTGACGCTCGTACACGTCACCCACTACAACCGACTGATCTGGGACAGCGGCGCGACCCGCGCCGAGGTCATCGAGCACGGTATCCCCGACCCGGGGCCGATCTACACCGGCGAGCTGCGGCGGGTCGCGACGGCCATCAACGAGCCGATCCGGCGGTGGCGGCTCACCGGCACCGACCTGCTGCCGAGGTTCGCCGAGGTCGTGCCGGTCGACGTGTACGGCATGAAGGTGACCGGCCTGCCGGAGCACCTGGGCCTGTCCGGCGAGCGGATGGCGGTCTTCGAGGACCCGCCGCAGGCGCAGATGCACGCCGCCGTCGCCCAGCGCCGGGTGTACCTGCACCCGCACCGCTGGACCTCGCTCGGGCTGTCGCTGCTGGAGGCGATGAGCGCGGCGATGCCGGTTGTCGTCCTGGCCACCACCGAGTCGGTCATGGCCGTCCCGCCTGGTGCGGGCGTGTTGTCCACCTCCGTGGACGAACTGGTGGAGGGCGCCCGGTGGTTGGCGTCCGACGCCGAGGCCGCTCGCCGCTGTGGCGAGGTCGCCCGGCAAGCCGCACGGCAGCGGTACGGGCTGGCCCGATTCCTTGCTGACTGGGACGCGCTTCTGAAGGAGGTAGCTTCGTGACGCGACTGCGGATTGCGATGGTTTCCGAGCACGCCAGTCCGCTGGCGATGATCGGAGGTGTCGACTCGGGTGGGCAGAACACCCACGTGGCCGAGTTGGCGACCGCCCTCGCCCATCGTGGCCACGAGGTGCGGGTGTACACCCGCCGTGACAACCCCGACCTGCCGGACGTGGTCCCGTTCGCCGACGGGGTGCTGGTCGAGCACGTACCGGCCGGTCCGCCGGAGCTCGTGCCCAAGGACGGCCTGCTGCCGTACATGGGGGAGTTCGGCCGCTGGATGGCCGCCCGCTGGGCGTCGTCGGAGTTCACTCCCGACGTCGTGCACGCCCACTTCTGGATGAGCGGCCTGGCCGCGCTCACCGCGACGTCGTCGAGCCGGATCCCGGTGGTCGTCACCTACCACGCGCTCGGCTCGATCAAACGCCGCTACCAGGGTTCCAAGGACACCAGCCCGGACACCCGGCTGGGGCTGGAGCGCGAACTGGGGCACCTGGCCGACCGCGTGATCGCGCAGTGCGCGGAGGAGGTCGAGGAGCTGGGCAGGATGGGCATCCCGCGCGGGTCCATCCAGGTCATTCCGAGCGGCGTCAACACCGAACGGTTCGCGCCGTCGGGTCCGCGGGCGGAGCGCTCGGCGGGCGGACGGCCCCGCATCCTCAGCGTCGGCCGGATGGTCGAACGCAAGGGGTTCGCCGACCTCGTCCAGGCGCTGTACCTGGTGCCCGAGGCCGAACTGGTGCTGCTGGGCGGGCCGCCGGCCGACGAGCTCGACCGCGACCCGGTCGCCGTCGCGCTGCGCCGGCTGGCCGAGAAGCGCGGCGTGGCCGACCGGGTCCGGATCGTCGGGTGCGTACCGCGCGAGGACATGCCGGCCTGGTACCGCTCGGCCGACGTGGTCGCCTGCGCGCCCTGGTACGAGCCGTTCGGCCTGACCCCGCTGGAGGCGATGGCGTGCGGCGTCCCGGTCGTCGCGTACGCCGTCGGCGGCCTGGTCGAGAGCGTCATCGACGGGGTGACCGGCACCCTGGTACCCCCGCGGGACATCCGGCGGCTGGCCGCCGCACTGCGCTCGGTGCTCGGCGACGAGGTGCGCCGGATGAGCTACGCCAGCGCCGCCGTCGACCGGGTGCGTTCGCGCTACACCTGGGAACGTACGGCCGCCGACATGGAGCGGGTGTACGCGTCGGTCACCGGCGATCCGATCGTCGCCGGTGGAGCGCTCACGGAGGTCTCCTCATGACCCTGCTCTCCGGTAACGAGGCGCGCAGCGGAAGCGCCGACGACGCCGAGGACCCGGCCGGCGGACCGGCGGCAGCGGCGCTGGACCCGGTCGTCGACCGGCAACTCGACACGGTGTGGCGGCGGTCGGCCGTCGACGCCAAGCTCGACCGGCTGGCCGAGGCGGTGGATCAGTTCCGGGCGGAGGCGCCGCGGCTGGCCCGCTGGGGCGAGCACCTGGCCCGGGTCCTGGTCGACGGTGGGCGGCTGCTGGTGGCCGGCAACGGCGGCAGCGCCGCGGAGGCGCAGCACCTCACCGCCGAACTGGTCGGCAAGCTGCACGACGACCGGCCGGCGTACTCGGCGATCGCCCTGACCGCCGAGACCTCCAGCCTCACCGCGATCGGCAACGACTACGGGTACGAGCGGGTCTTCGCCCGGCAGGTGGAGGCACACGGCCGCCCCGGCGACGTGCTCATCCTGATCTCGGGCAGCGGGCGCAGCAGGAACCTGATCGCCGCCGCGGAGACCGCGCGCGAGCGGGGCGTCACCTCCTGGGCGATGACCGGTGCGCTGCCGAACCCGCTCGCGATGTGCTGCGACGACGCGCTGGCCATCCAGTGTGACGCGCAGACCGCGCAGGAACTGCACCTCGTCGCGGTACACCTGGTGTGTGAACAGGTCGAGGCGGCGCTGCCGGCCACCGAGATGCGCACCGGCCACCGGGCCGGCCGGGGAGTACGGCGGTGAGCCGGGCTCCGCTGGTGGTCGTCGGTGACGTCCTCCTGGACCGGGAGGTGCTGGGCCGGGTCGACCGGCTGTGTCCGGAGGCGCCGGTGCCGGTGTTCGACGAGACGGAGGTGCTCGACCGGCCCGGCGGCGCCGGACTCGCCGCGGTGTTCGCCGCCTCGGCGGCGGCGAGCGGACCGCCCGGCCGGACCGGCCCCGGCCGCCCACCCCGCGAGGTGGTCCTCGTCGCGGCGGTCAGTGCCGACCCGGCCGGCGACCGGATCAGGGAACTGCTCGCCCGCGCCGGGGTACGCCTGGTCGAGGTGCCGCTGCTCGGGCCGACGCCGGAGAAGATCCGGCTGCGTGCCGGCGGCCACCTGCTGATGCGGCTGGACCGCGGCAGCGAGCCCGGCGAGATCGCCGCGGCTCCGGCCGAGGCGATCGAGGCGATCCGCGCGGCCGGAGCGATCCTCGTCAGCGACTACGGCCGTGGCGTCTGTGCGCATCCGCAGCTGCGCGCCGCCCTGACCGAACGGGCCCAGTGCATGCCCCTGGTGTGGGACCCGCACCCCCGTGGCGGCCAGCCGGTACCCGCCACCCGCCTGGCGACGCCCAACCGGGCCGAGGCGATCGGCTTCGTGTCGGCCAACCCGAGCGGCACGAACAGCGGTGAGTGGCCGGTGCTGGCGCCGCTGCACGCGCACGTCCGGGACGGCGCGCAGGTACGCGCGAACGGCAACGGCCACGCCGCCGGCAACGGCCACGGCAACGAGTACGCCGCCGGCAACGGAAACGGCAACGGGCGCGCGGCCGGCAACGGCAACGGACGGGTAGTCGCGAACGGCAACGGGCGGGTGGTCGCGAACGGCAACGGCCACGGCGCCGGCCGCACCGACCCGGCCACCGCCGACCTGGCGCAGGCGGCCGGGATGGCGGTGCGGCTGCGCCGGTACTGGGCGGCCACCGCGGTCGTCGTCACGCTCGACGACCGCGGTGCGGTGCTCTCCGACGGCGTCAACCCGCCGCTGCTGGTACCCACGCCGTTCAGCGCCCGCGGCGACAGCTGCGGCGCGGGCGACCGGTTCGCCAGCGCGGCGGTGGCGTCGCTCGCGGAGGGCTCGTCGACGCTGGAGGCCGTGACGACCGCGGTCACCGCCGCGACCGCCTACGTGGCCGCCGGCGGGGCGCTGGCCCTCTGCCCCGAGCTGCACGAGCGTGCCGACGACCCCTCGTCGGCAGTGATCATCTGACTGTGGAGGAGAACTGATGCCAGGCGCGGTAATCGTGACCGGTGGCGCGAGCGGCCTGGGCGCCGCGGTCGTCTCGGCGGTACGCGACGCGGGCGGCACACCGTACGTGCTCGACCTCAAACCCCCCGCGGCCGACGTCCCCTACGTGGCCGTCGACCTCGGCGACACCCGCGCCGCCGAGCGGGCCACCCGTGAGCTGGCCGACCAGGCGGTCGCCGAGCACGGCGCGCTGCGCGGCGTGGTCACCGCCGCCGGCATGGACGTCCCCGCGCCGCTCACCGGCATCTCCGGCGAGGACTGGGAGCGGATCGTCGCGGTGAACCTGCTCGGCACGGCGGCCGTCGCCCGGGCGGCGGTGCCGTACCTGCGCGACAGCCACGGCATGCTGGTCACGGTCGCCTCGACGCTGGGGATCAAGGCCGTCGGCGACGCCACCGCGTACTGCGCGGCGAAGTTCGGCGTGGTCGGTTTCACCCGGGCGCTCGCCGCCGAGCTGGCCGGCCAGGTGGGCGTGACGCTGCTGATCCCCGGCGGCATGAAGACCGCGTTCTTCGACGACCGCGACGACAAGTACAAGCCCGCCCCGGACGCACCCCTCAACGACCCGGCGCACACCGCGGCCACGATCATGTTCGCGCTGTCCCAGCCCCCCGGCTGCGCGGTCCGGGAGATGATCGTCTGCTCCGAGGTGGAGTCGTCGTACCCGTGAGGCCGGTCCTGCTGGCGCTGCGGGCGCTGGGCATTGGTGATCTTGCCACGGTGGTACCGAGCCTGCGGGCGCTGCGCCGCGCCTTCCCCACCCACGAGCTGGTCCTCGCCGCGCCGGCCGCCCTGACCCCGCTGGTCGAGGCGACCGGCGCGGTGGACCGGATCTTCGACACCCGCGCGTACGTCCGGGGACCCATCGACCGCCTCGACTGGCCGGGGCCCCGGCCGGACATCGCGGTCAACCTGCACGGCAAGGGGCCGCAGAGCCACCGGGCGCTGCTGGCCACCGACCCGGTGCGGCTGATCGCGTACGCCCAGCCCGAGGCCGGCTGGCCGGACGGCCCGCAGTGGTCCGACGACGAGCACGAGCGCGACCGCTGGTGCCGGTTGCTGCACGAAAACGGCATCCCGGCCGACCCGTACGACCTGGCCCTCGCGGCGCCGCCGCCGGTCGACGGCTGGTCCGGCGCGGTCGTCGTCCACCCCGGCGCGAGCGGCCCGGAGCGGCGCTGGCCGGTGCCGCGCTTCGCCGACGTGGCGCGCCGGCTGGCCGCCGACGGGTACCGTGTCCTGGTGACCGGCTCGCCGGGGGAGGCCGCGGATGCCCGCGAGCTGGCCGAGGCCGCCGGCCTGCCGCCGGACGCGGTCCTGGCCGGCCGCACCGACCTCGGCTCGCTCGCCGCGCTGATCGCGCACGCCCGGCTGCTCATCTGCGGCGACACCGGGGTGGCCCACCTGGCCAGCGGGTACGGCACCCGCTCGGTGGTGCTGTTCGGCCCGGTGTCGCCGGCGCTGTGGGGGCCACCGGCGGTCAGCGGCCGGCACACCGTACTGTGGCGCGGCCCGCAGGGCCTGCCCGACATCGGGGTCGACGAGGTGTACGCGGCGGCCGTGGCCCAGCTCGACGCGGACGCGCCCGACGCCGCCGGCGCATCCGGTACGGCCGGCGCGCCCGACACGGTCGGGGCCGGCCGGCCACCCGGGAGGTAGCGGTCATGCGGCTGCGACGGGCCGACCCGAGCCGGCCCGGATACACCCGCCGCCGGCGCGGTAAGGGTTTCGCTTACTACGACACCGCGGGCCAGCTCATCGGCGACCCGGACGAGCTCGGCCGGATCCGGGCGCTGGTGATCCCGCCGGCCTGGACCGACGTGTGGATCTGTCCGGACCCGCGCGGGCACATCCAGGCCACCGGTGTCGACCAGGCCGGCCGGCGGCAGTACCGCTACCACGACGTGTGGCGGGCCAAGCGCGACGCCGAGAAGTTCGAGCACGTCCTGATCGTCGGCGCGCACCTGCCCCGGCTGCGCAAGCGGGTCGCCGACGACCTGGCCGGCCGGGGGCTGGGCCGGGAGCGGGTGCTGGCGGCCGCCGTCCGCCTGCTCGACCAGGGGGTGTTCCGCATCGGCGGGGAGGCGTACGCCACCGCCGACGGCGGCTCCGGCGAGCCCACGTACGGGCTGGCGACGCTGCAACGCGACCACGTCAGCGTGCGCGGGGCGGCGATGGAGTTCCGGTACCCGGCCAAGGGCGGCGTCGAGCGCTGCCAGCGCCTCGTCGACGCCGAGGTGGCGCCGGTGGTCCGGACGCTGCTCAAACGGCCGGACCCCAACCCGGAGCTGCTGGGCTACCGGGCCGGCGCCCGCGGCCCGTGG
Source organism: Planosporangium spinosum (assembly GCF_049999945.1). Classification (NCBI taxonomy): domain Bacteria; kingdom Bacillati; phylum Actinomycetota; class Actinomycetes; order Micromonosporales; family Micromonosporaceae; genus Planosporangium; species Planosporangium spinosum. The sequence goes on from NZ_JBLYUB010000028.1 coordinate 38,160, forward strand.
CGCGACGTGCGCAGCGCCGACATCAACGACTACCTCAAGGAGGCAAGCGACTGCGAGATCAGCGCCAAGGACTTCCGGACCTGGCACGCGACCGTCATCGCGGCGATCTGCCTGGCCCAGCCCGAGGCCCGCGCGGCGACGTCGGCGACCGCGCGCCGGAAGGCGGTGACCCGGGCGTACCGGGAGGTGTCGGAGTACCTGGGCAACACCCCGGCGGTGGCGAAGGCGTCGTACGTCAACCCGCGGGTGGTCGACCTGTACCACGACGGCGAGACCATCGCGTCGGCGTGCGCCGAGGTACCCGACCCCGACGGCGGGTTCGCCGTCCGGCACACCGCCGAGCAGGCGCTCCTGGCGCTGCTCGGCGGCGACCCCGGCTGAGTCGGGTGGCCGGTGGCCGTCGGCGGGCGGGGAAGGTCGGCCGTCCCCCTTCCGGGGGAACGCTGACCTTCCCACGCTCCGTGGTGGCGCGGTAACGTCGGCAGCGCTGGCATCCTCCGAACGGAGGACTCCTCACTGGAGGAGTCGCCGATGGCACGCCGACCGATCGTCGACCGTCGGGCGACGGCGGGAGCTGGGCCCGGTGTCCGGTCGACCGGGCCGGGTCGGGTGGCGTGTCGCCGCTGTTGCTCCGACTCGCCGGACAAGGGACGACCATGACCGCTACGACCAGCCGCGACACCGACCGCCGCGACGCCGGGCTCGACATCGATCCTCGTGACGCCGTTCCTGACGCCGACCGTCGGAAGGTCACGTCCGGGGCCGACCGCCGCGATGCCGCGCCCGGCGAGGTCACCGGCGTGCCCACGGCGGTCCGCCCGGACGGCGGCCGATCCGGTGCCGAGGCCGAGGTGGTGGTGCGCGCCCTGCTGACACGGCTGGCCGACCTGCCCGCCGACAGTCCCGACCGGCAGCGCGTGCGCGACCGGCTCATCGAGCTGCACCTGCCGCTGGCCGAGTACCTGGCGCGGCGGTTCCGCAACCGTGGCGAGCCGCTCGACGACCTGGTCCAGGTGGCCAACCTCGCGCTGGTCAAGTCGGTCGACGGGTACGACCCGGGTCGGGGTACGGGGTTCGGCAGCTACGCCGTCCCGATGATCCTCGGTGAGCTCAAGCGCCACTTCCGGGACAAGGGATGGGACATCCGGGTACCGCGGCGGGTGCAGGAGCTCCGGATGGAGATCACCCGCACCACGGGTGAGCTGGCCCAGCGGCTCGGCCACTCGCCGACGGTCGCCGACCTCGCCGTCCACCTGGGCATCCGCGAGGAGGACGTCGTCGAGGGGCTGGACTCCGCGCACGCCTACCGGACCCTGTCGCTGCAGACGCCGCTCCAGGGCCAGGAGCCGAACGCCACGGAGCTGGCCGACCTGATGGGCGAGGTCGACCGCCGCCTGGAGCGGGTCGAGGACCGGGAGTCCCTCCGCCCGCTGATCGCCCGGCTGCCCCGACGCGAGCAGCGGATCATCGCGCTGCGCTTCTTCGGCAACATGACCCAGTGTCAGATCGCGGCCGAACTGGGCATCTCCCAGATGCACGTATCGCGGCTGCTGGCGCACGCGCTCCGGGAGCTGCGCAGCGGCCTGCTGTCCTGAACCGCCGTCGGGGGCGGCTGCCATCCCCGTGGGAGCCCGGCTGCCCGCTACGCTCCCGCCGGGGCGGGCACCACGAGCTGGTACACGCTGTACGCCTGTTTGATCACCGGGTGGGCGACGTTGCGCACGTGCACCCCGCCGGCCGTGACGCCGCGTTCGGTGCCGGCGTGCGCGTGGCCGTGCACCGCGAGCGCCGGGCACGGCCCGTCGATGGCCTCGCCGAGCAGGTACGACCCGAGAAAGGGATAGATCTCCAGCGGCTCGCCCAGCAGCGTGTCGGCGGTCGGCGCATAGTGGGTCAGCGCCACCCGGACGTCGCAGTCCAGGTCCTGCAGCGCCGTGCCCAGCTTCTCGGAGACCAGCCGGGTGTGCCGGATGAACGCCTTCATCTCGGGCTCGCCGAACTCGCTCGCGCACCGACCGGCGAAGCCGCCGCCGAAGCCCTTCGCACCCGCGATGCCCAGCCGCACCCCGAAGCAGTCGAGGACGACGCCGGTGCACTCGAGGACGGTGATGCCGCCGTCCTCCAGGATCTTGGTGATCTCGTCGGCGGCGTCGGAGTGGTAGTCGTGGTTGCCGAGGACCGTCACCACCGGTACGGGCAGGTTGCCGAACTCGGTCACCACGCAGCGCGCCTCGTCGCCGGTGCCGTGCCGGGTCAGATCGCCGGCCAGCAGCAGCACGTCGGCCTTCTCGCCGATGCGTTCCAGCGCCGGACGGAACCGACCCAGCACGTTCTCGTCGATGTGTACGTCGCCGACCGCGGCCACCCGTACGCAGTTGGGCGGTCGGTTGTGGTTGTGGTCCGTACTCACACTTCCTCCACCTCTTCCGGCTCGTGTACCCGGGTGACGCCGATGTCGGACTTCACGGTCAGGCCCGGGAACCGCTCGGCCACCACCTGTTCGATGACCTCCTTGCGTTTCGGGCTCGTCACCTCACCGGTCAGCACGAAGGTGCGTTCCTCCAGGTGACTGACCCGGATGCCCTGCTCCGAGACGCGCTCGTCCTCGGTGAGGACGCGCTGCAGCTCGCCTTCCTGGTACGGGTCGGGTTTCATCCGGAAACCTCCTTGAGCTGTGCCCGGCGCTCCGTTGCCGAACTGACCTCCGCCAGAGAAACGATGTTGAGCCGGTCCACCAGCACCATGAACGCCTGCGCGTAGGGGGAGTGCGCCGTCTCGCGGTCGACCCGCGCCCAGTCGATCTGCTCGCGCATGGACTGGGCCACCGGTAGCGCCTTCGCCAGGTCGCAGTAGTGCGGCCCCATGGACAGCAGCTTGTGGATCATGAGTTCGGTCGCGGAGAGCACAGGCATGTGGCAGGCGTTGACCGACAGGACGTCGGTGTCGGCGAGGGTATCGTCCGTGACCGGGCGCTGCACCGGGGAGTAGATCAGGTCGACGAGGCGGTCGTCGTCGTAGACCTTGACCAGCCATCCCTCCGGAGGTATCTCGGCGCGGAAGCCGACCTCGACCAGGCCGGTCAGGATCCGGTCCGCGTCTTCCTCCTTGATCAGAAAGTCGACGTCGTGGTCGCACACACCGCCACCGCGTGCGTACACCGCGAAGCTGCCCGCGAGCGCGAACGGGGCGCCGATCTGCTTGAGGTAGTAGGCGACCCGCTTCAAGGTCTGAATGAGCGGCTGTTGATCCTCGGCTAGAGGCATCGCAGGCTCCTTGTGGTCAGATCGGCCCGCACGTCCGGGGCCGACCGGGACCCTCCTGCAGATACCCGTCACCGTGTGTTCTCACACCGTTCCGAGGGCACCCGTTGACCCCCGCACGGGGCAGATATTCCCGCTGTTTGATCACTGTGGCGAGGGGTACGACCGGTCCATGCGTGTCCTCGGTATCAATGCCGTCTTCCACGACCCATCGGCGGCTCTTGTGGTGGATGGGCAGGTCGTCGCGGCCGCCGAGGAGGAACGGTTCAGCCGCCGCAAGCACGGTAAGCGGCCGGTACCGTTCGCCGCCTGGGAGCTTCCCGAGCAGGCCGCCGCCTGGTGCCTGGCCACCGCCGGCATCGACGCCGCGCAGGTCGACGCGGTGGCGTACTCGTTCGACCCGACGCTGTGCCGCCCCGCCGACGAACTCGGACTCACCGACCCGTGGGACTGGCTGCGCCAGGAGTACGCCAAGCGGGCGCCCGGCTTCCTCGCCACGGCGCTGCCCGGGCTCGACCCCGAGGCCGTACGGTTCGTGCCGCACCACGCCGCGCACGCCGCCTCCGCCGCGCTCGCCGCGCCGGCCGTGGCGGGCCACGGCGACTGCGCCGTGCTCGTCCTCGACGGCCGCGGCGAGGTCGCCAGCCACCTGGCCGGCTACTACCGTGACGGAGAGCTCCACCCGCTGTACGCGCAGTCCCTGCCGCATTCGCTCGGGCTGATGTACGAAGACCTCACCGCCCACCTGGGCTTCCTGCGCTCGTCCGACGAGTACAAGGTGATGGCGCTGGCCAGCTACGGCAAGCCCCGGTTCCTGCCGGAGCTGCGGGAACTGGTCAAGGCCACCGGCGACGGCGGGTTCTCCGTCGCCCCGATCGACTGGGCGGCCCTGACCAAGCCGGTGGCAGCGGGCGCCGAACCCGGCCCGGAGCACGCCGATCTCGCCAGCAGCGTGCAGATTCGGCTGGAGGAGGTCATCGGAGACCTGGCCCGGTGGGTGTACGACGCGACCGGCGGCAACCGGCACCTCGCCATGGCCGGCGGCACCGCGCTCAACTGCGTGGCCAACGCCCGGCTCGCCGCCGAGGGCCCGTTCGAGACGGTGTGGGTGCAGCCGGCCGCCGGCGACTCCGGTACCGCGCTGGGCGCGGCCCTGCACGTGGCCCGCGGTCTGGGTGACCGGACGGCGCCCATGCCCGGTGCGGACCTCGGCCGCGGCTTCACCGACGACGAGATCGAGGCCGAGCTGCGCCGGGCCCGCCTGCCGTACACCCGCCCCGGCTCCATCGCCGAGGAAGCGGCCGAGGTGCTCGCCGCCAACGGCATCGTCGCCTGGTTCCAGGGGCGCAGCGAGTACGGCCCGCGCGCGCTCGGCCACCGGTCGCTGCTGGCCAACCCGACCGACCCGGACAACACCGAGCGACTCAACCTGGTCAAGGGGCGCGAGCAGTTCCGGCCGGTCGCGCCGATGGTGCTCGCGGAGCGGGCCGGCGAGGTCTTCGACGGGCTGCTGGACAGCCCGTACATGCTGTTCGTGCAGAAGGTGAAGCCGGAGTGGCGGGACCGCATCCCGGCCGTCACGCACGTCGACGGCACCGCGCGCATCCAGTCCGTCCGTGACACAGGCGAGCCGCTGGTCGCCGAGATGCTCCGTGCCTTCGAACGTCGTACCGGGGTTCCGGTCGTCGTCAACACCTCGCTGAACACGGCCGGCCGGCCGATGGTCGACTCGCCGTTCGACGCCCTCGAACTCTTCGGCTCGGCACCGATCGATCTGCTCGCGATCGGACCGTTCGCGGTGCGGCGCGCCGACTGCTGGCGCTGACATGGGTACCGGAGTCTCCATCGTCGTACCGACGGTCGGCCGGCCCAGCCTGTCGCGGCTGCTCACGGCGCTCGCGCCGGCCGACGGGGTGCTGCCGATGCCGCTGGAGCTGATCCTCGTCGACGACCGTCGGGACAGCCGCGATCCGCTGGTGGACCTGCCGCCGTCGCTCAAGCCGGTCACGAGGATCGTCGGCGGCCGCGCCGCCGGCCCGGCCGCCGCGCGCAACGTCGGCTGGCGTGCCGCCGCGTACCCGTGGATCGCCTTCCTCGACGACGACGTGGTACCCGCGCCGGACTGGCTGAGCGCCCTCGAAGGCGACCTCGATGTCGATGACCATGTCGCCGGGGTGCAGGGCGTTGTGGAGGTGCCGATGCCACCGGACCGCCGGCCGACCGACTGGGAGCGGGTCACCCGCGGTCTGGCGGACGGCCGGTGGATCACCGCCGATATGGCGTACCGCCGCGAGGCGCTGGCCGCCGTGGGCGGATTCGACGAGCGCTTCCCGCGCGCCTTCCGGGAGGACGCCGACCTGGCGTTCCGGGTCCGGCGGGCGGGCGGCGTGCTCACCGTCGGTCGCCGGCGGGTGATCCATCCGGTACGCCCGGAGAGTCCCTGGGTGAGCCTGCGCACCCAGGCCGGTAACGCCGACGACGCGTTGCTGCGCCGGCTGTACGGCCCGCGATGGCGGGAGCTGCTGGAGGCACCGCCCGGCCGGCGTCCCCGGCACGCCGCCGTGACGGCCGCCGGTCTGGTCGCGCTCGGTGCCCTGGGTACGGCGGCCGGGCTGGCCGGGCGGCCGGGGCGTTCCCCGCGCGCCGCACGCGCCGCGCGGGTGGTCGGGGCGCTCGCCGGGGCGGCGTGGCTGGCCGGGACGGCGGAGTTCGCGGCGGCCCGGATCGCGCCGGGACCGCGTACCACCCGGGAGGTCGCCACGATGGCGGCGACCAGCGCGCTGATCCCGCCGTACGCGATGGCCCAGTGGCTGCGCGGCTGGGTGCGCGCCGCCCGGCCGAGCCGAGCCGAGCCGGCGCGTGGTTCGTGCCCGGGTGACCGGATCGGTGCCCGCGGTTGATCAACTTCACCCGAACGTGTCGTGCGGCGACGATCGTACGCGTGTTCGAATACCGCGGTGGAGCGACGTAAGCACTGGTGGAACGGAACCTGGGGTCGGCTGGCCAGGCACGACGTCTACCTGTACGAAGATGGCGGTCTATGGGTGGTGGAGTCGCGCGAGGGTGGCGCCGACGGTCGTAGCCGGTGGTACGAGTACCGCGACGAGGATGCCGCGATGGGGTGTGTGCGCGGCCTGCTGGCCGACAGTCCGCACTGGCGCCAGATGAGCTAGGCGACCGCGGGCGCCGGATCGCGCACGTGCGGCCGCCGCCCGGCGGGGCCGCGCAACGACGTTGCGTCGGTAGACGATCTACGCAACGAATCTCCGCCTGCGCGCAAGAGGAAGCAATGGCTGACCGGCCGGGTACCCGCTTACAGTCGAGCGGCGCGAGCACTTCCCGTCGAGCGGGCTGTGGTCGAGCGCGCGTGTTGACGGGGCGGCCGGCCGAGATACGAGCGGATTATCCCCGTTTCCGTAGAATTTCGACTGCGCGAAGCCGGTGGGGGGCCGAGCGCCGGACGCAGGAGGTACGCCGATGACCGCCGTCTTCCCCGACCTGACGGCCTCCGCGGTTGCCGAGGCCGAGCAGTGGACCGCGCACAACTACCACCCGCTGCCGGTGGTCATCGCGGACGCGTCGGGAGCGTGGGTGACCGACGTCGATGGTCGCCGCTACCTCGACTGCCTCGCCGGTTACTCCGCGCTCAACTTCGGCCACCGGCACCCGACGCTGATCTCCGCCGCCCGGGAGCAGCTCGACCGGGTGACCCTGACCAGTCGTGCGTTCCTGCACGACCAGTTCGGCCCGTTCTGCCGGGAGCTGGCCGAGCTGTGTGACATGGACCTGGTCCTGCCGATGAACACCGGCGCCGAGGCGGTCGAGACCGCGATCAAGGTCGCCCGTAAGTGGGGGTACCAGGTCAAGGGCGTACCCGACGGCCAGGCCACGATCGTGGTCGCCGAGAACAACTTCCACGGCCGTACCACCACGATCGTCAGCTTCTCCACCGACCCGGACGCCTACCGCGACTACGGCCCGTTCACGCCCGGTTTCCGGATCGTTCCGTACGGTGACCTCGCCGCGATGGAGGCCGCCATCGACGAGACCACCGTCGCGGTGCTGATCGAACCGATCCAGGGCGAGGCCGGGGTCCTGGTCCCGCCGCCGGACTACCTGCCGGGCATCCGGGCGTTGTGCACCTCCCGGAATGTACTGATGATTGCCGACGAGGTGCAGTCGGGCCTCGGGCGGACCGGCGCAACGTTCGCCTGTGACCTGGAAAACGTGAAACCCGACATGTACGTCCTGGGCAAGGCCCTCGGCGGTGGCGTCGTACCGGTGTCGGCGGTCGCCTCGTCCCGTGAGGTGCTCGGGGTGCTCAGGCCGGGCGAGCACGGCTCCACGTTCGGCGGCAACCCGCTGGCCTGTGCGGTCGGCCGCGCCGTGGTGCGCCTCCTTCGGTCCGGGGAATACCAGGAGCGGGCCCGTGAGCTCGGCGAGCACCTGCACCGGCGGCTGGGTGAGCTGGTCGGGCGGGGACTGACGGCGGTACGGGGCCGTGGCCTGTGGGCCGGCCTCGACATCGACCCCGGGCTGATGACCGGACGCCAGGCGTGCGAGCGGCTCGCGGAGCGCGGCATCCTGGCCAAGGACACCCACGGCTCGACGATCCGACTGGCCCCGCCGCTGGTGGTCACCCGGGAGGAGATCGATCTCGCCGTGGACGCGATCGAGGCCATCCTGGCCGCATAGCCCCCGACCCCGCCAGGACCTCCGGGAGCTTGGAAGGTTGGGCACCGGTATTGGTACCCAATCTTCCAAGATTGCTGGCCTGTCCCGGGGACGACGGTTTATCCACAGGGACAACGGGCTGTCCACAGGGGACAACGACGCGACGGCCAGGCGACGACACTGGGCCGGGTGTCCCGCTCTCACGACGAACCAGTGTGGTCGCCGGTCGAAGGCTGCTCAGCCTGGTCGCCGGTCGACGACGCCGCCGCCTGGTCGCCGGTCGACGACGACACCGCCTGGTCGCCGGGCTGTGACGGATCACGGCGGTTGCCGTCCGACGACGCACCCGAACTGGACTGGCTGCTGTTCCGGCAGGATCGGGTACTGAGCCGGCAGCAGGCGCTGGCCGCCCTCGGGCGGCCGGCCCTGCGAAACAGGCTGGCCAGGGGGAACTGGCAGCGGCCACACCGGGGTGTGGTCGTGGCGCACAACGGCCCCCTGACCCGCTCCCAGCGGATCTGGGTCGCCGTGCTCGCCGCCGGCCCCGCAGCGGTGTGCGCCGGTCTGACCGCGGCGACGCTGGACGGGTTGCGGGGGTTCGCCCCGGCGCGGATCCACCTGTTGATCCCGGCTGACCGGCGGGTCGTTCAGGCGACCGGGGTCACCGTGCATCGCACCGATGTGCTGCCGGACCATCACGTGCGGGCGCGTCTCGCGCCACCGCGTACGACCATGGGCCGCGCAATCGTCGACGCGGCCGCGTGGGCGCGTACCGATGAGGATGCCAGGGCCGTCGTGGCGGCGGCGTTCCAGCAGCGACGCGTGTCGGTGGCGGAAGTCGAGCAGGTCCTCGAGGTCATGGGCCGCAGTCGCCGCCGTGCCCTGGTCGGTGAGACGGTCCGGTACGCGCAGGGCGGCGCCCATTCGCTGTCCGAGGTTGATCTGGTCAGGTTGTGTCGCCAGTACCGGTTGCCGCCACCCGACCAGCAGGCCAAGCGGGTGGACCGCGCCGGGCGGACGCGTTACCTCGACGCCTACTGGAAGCAGTGGGGCGTGCACGCGGAGGTGGACGGCGCCTGGCATCTGGACGTGCGGCAATGGTGGGCGGACATGCGTAGGCAGAACGACCTGTGGGTTCGCGGGGACCGGGTACTGCGCTTCCCGGCCTGGGTGGTTGCCAGGCGGCCGGACGAGGTCGCCGCGCAGCTCCGGGCGGCGCTCGAAGCGGCCGGCTGGACCGGTGCGTTGTAGTTCTTGGAGAGTTCGGCACCAATATTGGTGCCCTACTTTCCATGATCGGGGAGTGGCCCGGGGCGGGGCCGGGGTCGGGGTCGGGGTCGGGGTCGGGGTCGGAAAAGCAAACTGCCCGCCGGAGGCGACATCGTCGCGCCCGGCGGGCAGTGCTGGCTCACCCCCACAGCGGCCTGCACGCATTCACCCATGCTCCAACGCGTCTTGTCAACGCGAACGAACAAATGTGCAACCATTCGGGACGGCCGAGGCACCTCGCGGCGACCGCGGCGCGCTCGCGTCGGCGCGTCCGGAGGCCAGCTCGCGTCGGGCGTCGGCGCGTCCGGGACGCGCTCGCGTCGGGCGTCGGCGCGTCCGGGACGCGCTCGCGTCAGGCCCGGTGGACGCCCTGGTTCGGGGTGACCACGAACGGGTCGGGCGGGGCGAAGCCGGCGGATTCGAACGCCGACGATACCGCGGCGGATACCGCCTCCGCCCGGGAATCGTCGATCAGGGCCAGTACGCACCCGCCGAACCCGCCACCGGTCATCCGGGCCCCGTACGCGCCGGCCTCCAGCGCCGCCGCGACGGCGGTGTCCACCTCCGGCACGGTGATCTCGAAGTCGTCGCGCATCGACCCGTGCGAGGCCGTCATCAGCGGACCGATACCCGCGATGTCGCCGGCACGAAGCCGGTCAACGGTATCGAGGACCCGTTGGTTCTCGGTCACGATGTGGCGTACCCGGCGCGCGGAGACCTCGTCGAGGCGACCGGGAACCTCCGGTAGCTGTGCCACGGAGATGTCCCGCAGGGCCGGTACCCCCAGCGTGCGGGCGGCGGCGTCGCAGGTCGCGCGCCGGTCGGCGTACTCGCCGTCGACGTGCCGGTGCGGCGCGTTGGTGTCGATGACCAGTACCGCCAGTCCGGCCGCGGCGACGTCGAACGGGATGTGCTCGACGTCGAGGGTCCGGCAGTCCAGGAACAGCGCGTGGCCGGCCCGAGACAGCGTCGACGCCGACTGGTCCATGATCCCGGTCGGCGCGCCGACGTACTCGTTCTCGGCGCGCTGGGCTATTCGGACCCTGTCCCCGTCGGAGATGGACACGTCGCCGAGGTCGCACAGCGCGGCCATGACGGCGCACTCGACCGCGGCCGACGAGGACAGGCCGGCGCCGACGGGTACGTCGCTGGCGATCGCGATCCGGGCCGGCGGTACCGCGAAGCCGGCGTCCCGCAGCGCCCAGACGACCCCGGCGACGTAGGAGCCCCAGCCGCCGACCGCGCCGGGCTTCAACTCCGACGCGCCGAAGGAGACCGTCCCGTCGTGCCCCTCGGAGCAGACCGTCCACGTGCCGTCGGCCGGTGCCACCGCGGCCGCGGTGACCTGCGGCAGGGCGAAGGGCAGCACGTACCCCTCGTTGTAGTCGGTGTGCTCGCCGATCAGGTTGACCCGTCCGGGCGCCACCCACACCGCCGCCGACGCGGTGCCGAACCGTTCGGCGGCCAGCCGAGCCGCACGATCCGCGGGACTCACCACGTCACCTCCCGCAGCTGCCGGGCGGCCTGCTCCGGCCGGATGTCGTTGATGAACACGCCCATCGCCGACTCCGAACCGGCCAGGTACTTGAGCTTGCCCGGCGCCCGCTGGCTGCTGAACACCTGCAGGTGCAGGTAGGCCAGGTCCCGGTCGACCCGTACCGGAGCCTGGTACCAGGCCGCGATGTAGGGCATCGGGATTCCGAACAGCCCGTCGAGGCGGCGCAGCACCTCCAGGTACACCGGCGCGAAGGCGTCCCGCTCCTCGGCCGACAGGGCGGGGATGTCGGGTACCTGGCGGTTGGGGTACAGGTGAACCTCGTACGGCCAGTGCGCGGTCGCGGGTACGAACGCCGTCCAGTACTCGTTGCCGGCCACGATCCGCTCGCCCGCCGCGCGCTCGGCGGCGAGCACGTCGGCGAAGAGATTCCCGCCGGAGTACCGGCGGGCCGAGTCGAGCATCCGGCGGGTGCGCGGTGTGACGAAGGGGTACGCGTAGATCTGGCCATGCGGGTGGTGCAGGGTCACGCCGATGGCCTCGCCCCGGTTCTCGAAGCAGAAGACCTGCTCGACTCCCGCCAGCGCGCTCAGTTCGGCGGTGCGGTCGGCCCACGCCTCCAGGACGAGGCGTACCTGGTCCCGCGTCAGAGCAGCGAACGAGGAGTGGTGGTCGGAGGTGAAGCAGACGACCTCGCAGCGGCCGGCGCCCGGGCGGACCTCGGTCAGCCCGGAAACCGGTTCGAGCGTCCCCGCCCGGTGCGAGAACGACGGGAACCGGTTCTCGAACACGGCCACGTCGTAGTCGTACGCGGGGATCTCGCTCGACCGGGTCGGTGTGGACGGGCAGAGCGGGCACTCGTCGGACGGCGGCAGGAAGGTCCGGGTCTGCCGGTGCGCCGCGATGGCGACCCACTCGTCGAGGATCGGGTCGTAGCGGATCTCGGAGGCCGGCGGGGGTGGCGGCAGCTCGCGCCGGTCCGGTTGGTCGCGGACGGCCGCGTCGTCGGAGTCGAAGTAGATCAGCTCCCGGCCGTCGGCCAGGTGCGTTACGGTTCGTTTCACTCTTGCTCTCCCGGTACATCGACGACGATCAGTTCGCCGATGCGTTCGCTCAGTTGCACCCGCGCCTCGGCTGGCAGGCGCGAGTCGGTGACGAGGACGTCGGCGTCCTCCAGCGGTGCGATCGTGGCGATGCCCACGGTCTCCCACTTGGTGTGGTCGGCCAGTACGACCAGTCGGCGCGCGGCGGCCACCAGCAGCCGGTTGGTGCCGGCCTCCATCAGGTTGGGCGTGGTGAACCCGGTGCGCGGACTCATCCCATGTACCCCGAGGAACAGCACATCCACGTTCAACGCCGCGATGGCGGCCTCCGCGACCGGGCCGGCCAGCGCGTCCGACGGGGTACGCACGCCGCCGGTGAGCACGACGGTCTGGTCGGAGCGGCCGGAGCGGTAGAGCGCGTCGGCGACCGGGATCGAGTTGGTCACCACGGTCAGGCCGGGCACGTCCAGCAGCAGCGAGGCGAGGGCGGCCGTCGTGGTACCGGCCGACAGCGCGACCGCCGTACTCGGCTCGACGAGCTGCGCGGCGCGGGCGGCGATGGCCGACTTCTCGGTCTGCTGGCGGACCGACTTCGCGTCGAAGCCGGGCTCCTCGGTCGACCCGGGTCCCGCGACGGTGGCCCCGCCGTGCACCTTGTCGACCAGGCCGCGCTCGGCGAGCGCCTCCAGGTCGCGGCGGATGGTCATGTCGGACACGCCGAACTGCCGGACCAGCTGGCTGACCCGTACCCCGCCCTGGCGCCGTACGAGGTCGAGGATCGCCGACTGCCGCTGCTGGGCGAGCATCACGCCACTTCCTTCCGGCCGGTGTCGTCGCGGTTCCCGCGCGGGAGGACGGCGCCGTTCTCGCGCAGGACCACGGCGCCCCGGGCGGGCACCCGGACCGTGCCGCCCGCCGTCACGCCGGTGAGCAGGTCGGTGCCGGTGCCGGGGCCATCGACGTCGTCGGCGCCGTGGTTGATCAGGAAGAGGTAGCTCTGCCCGGACGGCTGCCGGCGGCGTACCGCCTCGACCCCGGTCCAGCCGGTCGGAGTGACGTCGGCGGCCTTGAGGAACCGCGCGACCCACCGGTCGAGCGTCGCGGGGTCCGGCAGCGTGGTGAGGTACCAGGCCTGACCCTGACCGTATCCGTGGCGGGTGAGCACGGGCGAGCCGGCGAGGGCTGAGTCCGGGTACCCGTCGGGGTTGTCGGCGTAGCCGACCTCGGCGGCGGCCCCGGCGAGGTGGGCCAGTTCGGTCCAGACCCGGCCCAGGCCGCCGTCGTCGAGGTTGGCGGTGCCGCCCCCGGGTAGCGGGTGGAACTCCTCGACCCGTACGCCGAGCAGGTCGTCCAGCCGGCCCGGCCGGACGTGGTCGTGCTCGTCGACCACTCCGGTGAACGGGCCGACGACCAGGCAGCCGCCGGCGTCGACGTAGCGGCGCAGGTTCGCCACGCCGGCGTCGCCGAGCAGGTACAGCGACGGGGCGACCACCAGCCGGTACGGGGACAGGTCGGCCGCCGGCTGCGCGAGGTCGACGGGGAGGCCGGCCCGGTACAGGGCCGCGTGCCAGGCCTTGAGCTCGGCGACCGGGTCGAGGTCGGTGCTCGGGTGCGCGGGCAGCTCGCCGGCCCACACGCTGGACCAGTCCAGCAGCAGCGCGACCTCCGGCCGCTCCACCTCGGCCCCGGCCACCTCGGCCAGGGCGCGCAGCGCGCCGCCCAGCTCGACCACCTCGCGCCAGATCCGGGTGCCGGTACCGGTGTGCGGCACCATCGCCGAGTGGAACTTCTCCGCCCCGGCGACCGAGGCGCGCCACTGGAAGAACATCGCGCCGTCGCTGCCGCGCGCCACGTGGGCCAGTGAGTTGCGGCGCAGCTGCCCCGGGGTCTTGGCGAGGTTGCGCGGCTGCCAGTTGACCGCCGAGGTGGAGTGCTCCATCAGCAGCCACGGCCGGCCGCCGGCCAGGGAGCGGGTGAGGTCGGCGGCGAACGCGAGGTCGGTGGTGGGGGTGACGCCCGCCGTGGTGGCGGTCGCCCCCAGGTCGGCGTGCAGATAGTGGTCGGTCGAGACGACGTCCAGCTCGCGGGCCCAGGCCCAGTAGTCGGCCGCCCAGAATGCGCCGGCCATCAGGTTGGTGGTGACCGGGACGCCGGGGGTGATCCGGCGCAGCACGTCGCGCTCGGCGCGGTAGCAGTCGAGCAGCTCGTCGCTGGTGAACCGGCGGAAGTCCAGCGTCTGGGTGGGGTTGCCGAAGGTGGGTGTGGCGCGCGGCGGAATGACCTGCTCCCAGTCGGTGTAGCGCTGCGACCAGAAGGCGGTGCCCCAGGCGGCGTTGAGGGCGTCCAGGTCGTCGCCGTAGCGGCGGCGCAGCCAGGTCCGGAACGCGGCGGCGGAGACGTCGCAGTAGCAGTGCGCGACGTGGCAGCCGTACTCGTTGTTCACGTGCCACAGCGCGAGCGCGGGGTGGCTGCCGTAGCGGAGGGCGAGCTGCTCGGCCAGGCGCGCGGCGGCCTCCCGGTAGACCGGCGAGCTGGGGCAGTACGCCTGCCTGCTGCCGGCCGACAGCCGGCGGCCGTCCGCGTCGACCGGCAGCGTCTGCGGGTACGCGTGCGAGAACCACGGCGGCGGGGAGGCGGTCGCGGTGGCGAGGTCGACCGCGATGCCGTGGTCGTGCAGCAGGTCGACGACCTCGTCGAGGACGGCGAACTCGTAGCGCCCCTCCGCCGGCTCCAGCCATGCCCAGGCGAACACGCCGACCGTGACCAGCGTGACGCCGGCCTCCGCCATGAGGGACACGTCCTCGCGCCAGACCGTCGGTGGCCATTGCTCGGGGTTGTAGTCGCCGCCGTAGGCGAGGGTCGGCAGGCGCGGGAGCAGAGGCATGGCGTACAGCTTCGAACCAACGTGAGCAGAAGTCAACAAACTTCAACAGTGCGTCGGCGCCACCGCCCGTCGGACAACTTCGACGTCTCGATACATCCGATGTATTTCTGGGCGGTGACCGAATCGTTACCACGCAGCGGCGATGACCTTTGTTTGTAAACTGTCATCAATATGGACATAGAGACCTGACGATTGATCGGCAAGGCATTGACTTTGGTCGACGGCGGATTCAAGGTGCCTCATCTGAGGGTTCACGTTTGTTTCTGTCGCAGCCCGTGTACTTCGGCGTGGATCAGGAGGGGCTATGGCCCAGTACCGAGCCGGTCAGTCGCCGGCACCCAGCACCGTCGGCAACCTGTCGCGCCGCGCCATGCTCCGTGGCTCCGCGCTCGCGGCCGGTGCCGTCACGATCCCGAGCCTGCTGTCCGCGTGTGGCGGCGGCGACGGTGGCTCGTCGGATACCGGCGGCACCGGTGGCAAGACGGTGTCGTTCGGCTCCAACTACTCCGACCCGGTACCCAAGAACGCGATCGCCGCCGCGATGAAGGTGTACGAGGGTAGGTCGGGGAAGACAGTCAAGATCAATACGGTCGACCACAACACGTTCCAGACGAACATCAACCGGTACCTGCAGGGCAACCCGGACGACGTGTTCTGCTGGTTCGCCGGCAACCGCATGAAGTTCTTCGCCAGCAAGGGCCTGGCCGCCGACATCAGCGACATCTGGAAGGGCTTCGACGGCTACACGCCGGCCCTGAAGGACGCCTCGACCGGCGAGGACGGCAAGCAGTACTTCGTGCCGTACTACTACTACCCGTGGGCGGTCTTCTACCGAAAGAGCGTCTGGCAGCAGCGCGGGTACCAGCCCCCGAAGACCTGGGACGAGTACAAGGCCCTCGCCGCGAAGATGAAGACCGACGGGCTGACCCCGATCTCCCTCGGGGACAAGGACGGCTGGCCCGCCATGGGCACGTTCGACTACATCAACATGCGGCTCAACGGGTACGACTTCCACATCAGCCTGCTCAGCGGCAAGGAGGACTGGGCCGGCGCGAAGGTCAAGAACGTCTTCGACACCTGGCGGTCGATCCTGCCGTACACCCAGGAGGGCGCCAACGGCCGCACCTGGCAGGAGGCAGCCAACGCGCTGGTGCAGAAGCAGGCCGGCATGCACACGCTGGGCCTGTTCGTCGGCATCCAGTTCCCCGACGGCGAGCGCGACGACATCGACTTCTTCCCGTACCCGGAGATCGATCCGGCGCACGGCCAGGACTCGGTCGAGGCGCCGATCGACGGCTTCATGATCTCCAAGAAGGCCAAGGACGTCGCCGCGGCCAAGGACCTGCTGACGTTCCTCGCCTCGCCCGAGGGCCAGCTGGCCTACCTCAAATCCGACCCCAACGACGTCGCCACCAGTTCCAAGGCCGACACCAGCGGGTACGCCGCGCGGCAGAAGAAGGCCGTGGAAATGGTGAGCGGCGCCAAGCACATCTCCCAGTTCATGGACCGCGACACCCGGCCCGACTTCGCACAGACCGTGATGATCCCGGCCATCCAGCAGTTCCTCGGCAACCCCAACGACGTCGACAGCATCCTCAAGAACATCGAGGCGCAGAAGAAGACCATCTTCGCGTCCGAGTGAAAGGGTCGTCGTGACGCTCCCTGCGACACAGGCCGAGCCGTCCGCGCCGCGGGCGACGCCACCCATCCCGGGTGGACGTCGCCCGCGGCGCCGGATCCGGCGGCTGACCTCGCGTGACATCCTGACGCTGAGCCTCCTGCTCGGCATTCCGGTGCTGCTGGACCTGGCCCTGATCTGGGGCCCGACGGCGACGTCGGTCCTGCTGTCGTTCACGTCCTGGGACGGGCTGGGCGAGATCAAGCCGGTCGGCACGAAGAACTACCACACGATCTTCGAGGTCTACCCGCTGTTCTGGCCGGCCGTCCGGCACAACCTGCTGTGGCTGGCGTTCCTCGGGCTGGTCGCCACCCCGCTCGGCATGTTCTTCGCCGTGCTGCTGGACAAGCAGATCCGGTTCAGCCGCTTCTACCAGAGCGCACTGTTCCTGCCGGTCGTCCTGTCGCTGGCGATCGTGGGCTTCATCGCCCAGCTCGTCTTCTCCCGCGACTACGGCGCCCTCAACAGCGTGCTGGGGCGTGCCGACCATCCGACCGACTGGCTGGGCGACCCGCACCTCAACATCTGGGTGATGATGATCGCCGCGAGCTGGCGGCACGTCGGGTACGTGATGATCCTGTACCTGGCGGGCCTGAAGTCGGTCGACCCGGCGTTGAAGGAGTCGGCCTCGCTCGACGGCGCCAACGAGGCGCAGACCTTCTTCCGGATCACCTTCCCGACGCTGCGCCCGGTCAACATCATTCTGCTGGTCATCACGGTGATCGAGGGACTGCGCGCGTTCGACGTCGTCTATGTGGTCAACTCCGGACGCAACGGCCTGGAACTGCTGTCGGTCCTGGTCTTCGACAACATCGTCGGTGAGGCGAGCCGGATCGGGTTCGGATCGGCGCTCGCCGTGATCCTGTTCGTGATCAGCCTCGGCTTCATCGTCACGTACCTGTCCAGAATCATGCGCGAGGAGGACCGGTGAGCCTGTCGACCGCGACGCTCCAGCCGGCGGCGGGCCGACCGGTACCGGTGCGGCGCCCGCCGCGCCCCGCCCGGCTGCTGCTGCACGCCTTCCTGATCCTGGTGTCGCTGGGCTGGCTCGCGCCGCTGGCCCTGGGCGTCTACGCGTCCTTGCGGCCGTACCGCGAGACCGCCCAGGACGGCTACTTCTCGCTGCCGCGCACGCTCACCCTGCACTACTACACCCAGGCGTGGCACGACGCGGAGCTGACGAAGTACTTCCTCAACACGCTCCTCATCGCCGTCCCCGGCGTGGTCGTCACGCTGTTCCTCGCCTCGTTCGTGGCGTTCGCCATCACCCGGGTCCGGCTGCGCTTCGGTGTGCCGCTGCTGGTGCTGTTCACCGCCGGCAACCTGCTGCCACCGCAGATCATGGCCGTGCCGCTGTACGAGATGTTCAAGCGGGTTCCGTTGCCGGCGGCCATGTCGGACTCGCTGACGCTCTACGACTCGTACTGGGGCGTCATCGCCATCCACGTGGCGTTCCAGACCGGGTTCTGCGTGTTCGTGCTGACCAACTACATGCGCACGCTCCCGTACGAGATCACCGAGGCGGCCATCGTGGACGGTGCGGGGGTGTGGCGGCAGTACTGGCAGGTCACGCTGCCGCTGTGCCGGCCGGCCCTGGCGGCGCTGGCGACGCTGGAGTTCACCTGGATGTACAACGACTTCCTGTGGGCGCTGGTGCTGATGTCCACCGGGGACAAGCTGCCGGTCACCAGCGCGCTCAACAACCTGCGCGGCCAGTTCTTCACCGACTACAACCTGCTGGCGGCGGGCTGCGTCATCGTCGCGCTGCCCACCATGATCGTGTTCTTCGCGTTGCAGCGACAATTCATCGCCGGGCTGACGCTCGGCGCCAACAAGGGGTGATGTCCTCGTGCCCTTCGAGACCATCGACGAGGTGCCGGTCGACCCGGCGCGGGCCCGGGTGTACGAGCACGGCTGGCAGAGCTGGAGCCCGACCACCACGTACCCGGCCGACGCCACCTCGTGGCGGCCGGTGCGCCCGCCCACCCAGGTCATGTCGTACCGGCCCGGCAGACCGGGGCCGGAGCGCGGCTTCCAGGGCGAGGGGCTGCTCGCCGTCGACCCGGGCGACGGCGGCGCGGTCCGGCTGTACGCCGCAGGCGACGGGGTGGGCGAGGTGGCGTCGATCCGGGCGTCCCTCGTGGACGGCCGGGTGCGGGTCAGCGCCGACGGGCCGGTGGAGCAGTCGAGCCACGGATCGATCGAGGGCGGCCTCGCCGCGTGGGGCGACGCGTTCGCCCGTACCGTCGGCGCGGCGCCGCCGCGGCCGGCGCCGACCGTCTGGTGCTCGTGGTACCACTACTTCACCGAGGTCACCGAGGCCGACGTGGACGAGAACCTGGGCGCGCTCGTCGCGCACGACCTTCCGGTCGACGTGGTCCAGGTCGACGACGGCTGGCAGTCCGAGATCGGGGACTGGCTGACCCTGTCCGGCCGGTTCGCCTCGCTGTCCGGGCTGGTCGGCCGGGTCCGGGACGCGGGCCGGCGCACCGGGATCTGGGTGGCCCCGTTCCTGGTCAGCCAGCGCAGCGAGACCGCCAGGGAGCACCCCGACTGGCTGCTGCGCGACGCCGCCGGCGACCCGGTGGACGCCGGGTTCAACTGGGACGCGCCGTTGTACGCGCTGGACGCCACGCACCCGGGCGTGCGCGGCTACCTTACCGAGGCGTTCACCCGGCTGCGCGGGTACGGCATCGACTATTTCAAGATTGACTTCATCTACGCGGGCGCCCTGGACGGGGTGCGCCACGACGGATCGGCGCCGCTGGAGGCGTACCGGTCCGGTGTACGCCTGATCCGGGAGGCGATCGGCGCCGAGTCGTACCTGCTCGGCTGCGGCGCGCCGATCCTGCCCAGCGTCGGCCTGGTCGACGCGATGCGGGTCTCCGCCGACGTCGCGCCGACGTACGAGCCGGCCGACGGCGACGCGTCGCAGCCGTCCCAGTACGGCGCGACCATCTCCACCGTGGGCCGGGCCTGGCAGCACGGCCGGTTCTGGGTCAACGACCCGGACTGCGTCGTGGCCCGCCCGCAGATCGAGCGGCGGGCGGAGTGGGCCGAGGTGGTGGCCCGCTACGGCGGCCTGCGCGCCTCGTCGGACCGGATCGCGGCGCTCGACGACTGGGGCCTGGAGACCACGCGCCGCCTGCTGACCGAGGTGCCCCCGCCCACCCCGTTCTCATGATCACGGAAACTCTTCCGTGCCGGGACACGGAGAAGTTTCCGTGATCATGGTGAAGGGGGCAGCCAGGAGTCGTCGGTGCCGACGGTGACCAGGCGCTGGGTGGCCCGCGACAGGGCGACGTAGAGGGTCCGCACACCGGAGCGCCCCTCGTCGCGGATCGCGGCGGGCTCGACGAGGACCACGCCGTCGTACTCCATGCCCTTGGCCTCCAGGCTGCCGACCACCTGGAGGCGCTCGGAGTCCACGTCGGGCAGCCAGCCGGCGACCTCGGCCCGGGCGGCCATCGACGTGATCACGCCGACCGTGCCGGCGACCTCGCCGAGCATCTTCGCCACCGCCTCGCGGGTCGCCGCCGGCAGGTCGGCCGCGGCCACCCGCGCGTGCCGCGGCGGTACGCCCGACGAGCGCACCGCGGTCGGCAGCTCCAGCCGCGGCTCGGCGCGCCGGATCACCGCGGCGGCCAGGTCGAAGATCTCGGCGGCGTTACGGTAGTTGGTGGTGAGCGTGTACTCGCTGCGCCGCCGCGACCCGATCGCCGCCTCCATCGCCCGCCGGGCCTCGCCCGGGTCGCCCCACGCGGCCTGCGCCGGGTCGCCCACGATCGTCCAGCTCGCGTGCGGTCCCCGCCGCCCGATCATCCGCCACTGCATCGGCGAGACGTCCTGCGACTCGTCCACCACGATATGGGCGTAGTCGCGGTAGTCCTCCGGGCGTTCGGTCGCGACCGCGCGGGTCGCGGCCATCCGGTCGGCGTACGTGGTGACCTCGCGGATGCCGTCGACGACGTGGAACGGGTCCCGGCGCGGCCGCTTGCGGACCGGCGGCGTGCCGAGCAGGTCGTCGAGCTCG
This sequence comes from Planosporangium spinosum, assembly GCF_049999945.1. Classification (NCBI taxonomy): domain Bacteria; kingdom Bacillati; phylum Actinomycetota; class Actinomycetes; order Micromonosporales; family Micromonosporaceae; genus Planosporangium; species Planosporangium spinosum. Next base: position 58,496 of record NZ_JBLYUB010000028.1, read on the forward strand.
TCGAGCAGCGCCACGTCGGCGACGGTCCACTCCGCCTCGGCGTCCCGCGCGTACGACTCCGCCAGCCGGTCTATCTCGACCCGGGACAGGATGCCGTCGCACGACCGGCGCAGCCGCGCCGGATCGGCCAGCCAGCCCAGGACGGTCTGCGGGGCCAGGATCGGCCACCAGGCGCCCATGAACCGGATGAACTCCCGGTTCGAGGCGATCTCCGAGGCGAACTCCGCGCGCTCCTGCCGGCGGTGCCTGGGCAGCAGCTCCACGCTCTGGCGCCACAGCGCGTCCAGCACATGGCCGGCGGCCTTCGCCCGTACCGCGTTGCGCTTGAGGCCCGGGGCCAGCAGGTCACGCCGGATCCCGTCCAGGGCGTGGCGGTTCAGTTCGAGCAGCTGGCCGCGGTAGAGCAGGCGGAACCGGTCGGGCGAGCCGGGTACGGCGTCCCGGGCGGCCCGGCCCAGCACCCGGCTCATGCGCAGCGACCCCTTGATCGCGGCGGTCTCGTCGTCGTCGTGCCGGGTGGCGCTGACGTTCTCCACGACCTGGCCCAGCGAGCGCAGGGTGACGGTCTCCTCGCCCAGCGACGGCAGCACCCGGCTGACGTAGTTGACGAACACCTCCGACGGGCCGACCACCAGCACGCCGCCGCTTTCGAACCGGTTGCGGTCGGCGTACAGCAGGTACGCCGCCCGGTGCAGCGCCACGGCGGTCTTGCCGGTGCCCGGGCCGCCGCGCACGATGGTCACCCCGAGCGCGGGGGAGCGGATCGCGTCGTCCTGCTCGCGCTGGATCGTCGCGACGATGTCGCGCATGCCGCGGCCGGTGGCGCGGCTGAGCGTGGCCAGCAGCGCACCGTCGCCGATGACCGGCATGTCCGCCGGCGCGGCGGTCGGGTCGAGCAGGTCGTCCTCGACGTCGACGACGGTCTCGCCGGAGCTGCGCAGCGTACGGCGGCGCACGACGCCCATCCGGTCGGTCGGGGTGGCCCGGTAGAAGGGCGCCGCCGCCGGCGCCCGCCAGTCGACGACCAGGGAGTCGTGCGCCTCGTCGCGCAGCCCGAGGCGGCCGATGTAGCGCGCCTCGCCGCCGGGCACGGCCGGGGAGACCGGGCTGGTGTACTCGTCGCTGCGCCGGACGTCCGGGCCCAGGTCGAGGCGGCCGAAAACCAGCCCCTCGTACTCGGCGTCGAGCGCGTGCCGGCGGCGGGCGGCGTGGTAGACCATGGCGTCGCGCTCGACATAGGCGCCGAAGGTGCCGACGCGGGCCAGGCCGTAGCCGGCCTTCTCCGCCTCCGCGACGCTGCGGCGCAGCTCACCCAGCCGGGCGTACACCCGGTCGACGTAGCGTTGCTCGTTGTCGATCTCAGACCGGCGGACGGGATCGGAGTCGGGGACAGGGACGGACAAGCGGACTCCAGCGGTCGGGAACGGGCCATGGCGAGCGTACGCAGTGTGGCGGCAAAATCCGATCATTCGCCGGGACGATGTCGGGGATCCCCACGGTCAGTGTCCGCACGGTGCGCCACGGGCGCCCGATCGGTCATCCGGCGGTGGTCGTCCGCTCCTTCGCCGGCGGGGTATCCGCCTCCTCGTGCGCGCGCCGGAGGGCCCGGCGCTTCAGGTACATCGTCGTTGCCAGGCCGACGAGCAGGGCGACGACCAGCGCCAGCCAGGAGAACTGCTTGAGCCAGCGCTCGGCGGCCCGCCCGGCGTAGAAGATCGCAAAGGTCGTGCCGTACGCCCAGACGACACCGCCGGCCGCGTTGGCGAGCAGGAACTTCGGGTACGGCACCCGCAGCGCGCCCGCGAGCGGCCCCGCGAGGATGCGCAGCAGCGCCACGAACCGGCCGAAGAACACCGCCCACACGCCGTGGCGGGCGAAGACGCGCTCGGCGTGGGCCAGGTGCGCCGGGCCGAAGTGCTTCGGGAACCGCCGGCCGAACCGCTCCAGGACCGCGCGACCGCCGCGCCGGCCCACCGCGTACCCGATCGAGTCGCCGACGATCGCGCCGACCGACGCGGCGAGGCCGACGAACCACGGGTTGGTCAGCCCCTGTGCGGCCAGCAGCGACGCGCAGACCAGCGTGATCTCGCCGGGCAGCGGGATGCCCATGCTCTCGACACCGATGACGAGGGAGACGACCGCGTAGATCGCGAACGGGGACAGGTGGGCCATCCATGCCTCGACAAAGTGCATGATGTCTCCTCCCGCGCCGCCGGTCGGCCGCCGTTCGGGAGTTTACGCGGGTACGGGCCAGTGCGGACCGCCCGCGTGAGCCATGTCCGGGTACCGTCCGGGCCCACCCCGAGGCGGCCGTTCGGTCCGCGTCCGGGGGAACCCCGACGGCGGTCCGGCTCACGCCGCCGCGGCGGCGTCACCCGGCGTCCGGTCGCGCGGGTCCGGGCGCGGCGCGATGCTGGGCACGCCCACGGCCCGCTGGCAGACCCGGGCGATCGCGCCGGTGACCTCCTCGGGACACTCCAGCGGCAGCATGTGCCCGGCGTCCGGGAAGGTCAGGTGCTCGGCGCCGGGCAGGGCGGCGACGATGGTGTCGGCGCAGGTGCTCGGGGTCAGCCGGTCCTGCCCGCCGACGAGCACGGCGGCCGGCAGGGTCGCCATGTGCACCAGCGCGTCGACCCGGTGCTGCTCCTCGAACCAGGGCCGGAAACCGCCGATGGTGGCGAGCCGGGCGCTGCCGATCATGCCGATCGTCAGGCGTACGGCGGCGGGGTCGGCGACCCGGCCGAAGCCGAAGAACCGGATGCCGGGGGAGAGCACCGGCATGACGGTGCGGTGCAGCCGCCACGGCCCGGACCGGGCCAGCAGCGCGGCGCCGGTGAGCTCCAGCGCGCGCACCACCCGCGCCACGCCCGGAGCCAGCCCGTACGTGGTGTGCGTGGTGCCCTCGGCGGTCGTGCACATGAGCACGACACCGGCGACCCGCTCGGTGAACTCGGCCGAGTGGCGGTGGGCGTACTCCATGATCGTCATACCGCCCATCGAGTGGCCGGCGAGGACGATCCGCCCCTCGGGTACCCGCTCGTGCAGGACAGCGTGCAGGTCGTCGGCGAGCTGTGCGAGCGTCGTCGTGGCCCGCGGGCAGGCCGTGGACCTGCCGTGCCCGCGCAGGTCGAACGCCAGGATCCGGACCGGGGCGCCCAGTTCGGCCGGCAGGTCGGCGATCTGTCGGCGCCACAGCCGGGCGTCGAGCGTCCAGCCGTGCAGGAATACGACAGTCAGGGGACTCGCGGGATCGCCGTGCTCCTCGATGTGGAGACGCACCCCGTCCGGGAGGCAGACCGTGGTGTCCGTGGCCATGCCTTTCGTTACCCGTGCGGTGTTCATACGTAACTAGGTAACTACATGTGGATCCGTGTGGGTGATCACCGTCGCAATATTGCCGTTTCGGCTGGCATATCCCGGCCTGAGGCCCAATCCTGGAGAGATGATCGGCAGCCCGCGGCCCGACGAGTCCCCGTCCGCCGCGGCGGCGCGTGCCGCCGCGCAGTCCCCGCCGGACCTGGCCACACCGTTGGCCGAGCTACTCGCCGGCAATCAACGGTTCGCGGCCGGGCGGCCGCGGTTCGGCCATCGCGTGGACGCGCCGCGCGCGCGTACCCCGGAGCACCGTCCGTGGGCGCTCGTGGTCGGCTGCCTGGACTCGCGGGTACCCCCGGAGGCCGTCCTCGACCAGGACTTCGGCTCGATCGTCGTGGTGCGTACCGGCGGCCACGTGCTCGACGAGGCCGGGCTGGGCTCGGTCGAGTTCTGCGTCGCCGTGTTCGGCGTCCCGCTGGTCCTCGTGCTCGGCCACCAGTACTGCGGCGCGGTCGGCGCGACGGTCGACGCCGTCGACGCCGGTACCCGCCCGGAGGGGCCGATGCGGTCGCTGGTGGACGAGATCGCGCCGTCGGTGGACCGGGGCGACCCCGCCGACCGGTCGGCGCGCGTGGACCGGGCGGTGGACCGGCACATCAGCCGTACCGTGTCGGCCTTGTCGGAACTGGCCGTGGTGCGCGACCGGCTCGCCGCCGGCGCGCTGGAGGTCGTCGGTGCGCGCTACCAGGTGGACACCGGCCAGGTGCGCGTCCTCGGCCGGTAGCCGCCGGCGGCGAGCGCGCACGGATACGGCGTGCCCGGCCGCCGCGTCCCGGAGACGACGAGAGGGCGCCCCGCGGTAACCGCGGGGCGCCCTCTGACGTCGATGAGCGGCCGGCTCAGCTCTCGCCGAAGACGCCGGCCTCGACCAGTCGCTTCTCGGTGGCGTCCCAACCGTGGTCGGGGTTGGCCTCGTTCAGCGCGCCCAGCTCGGCGCGGATCTTGGCGGCGTGGCCGGCGGCGGCCAGCGTGCGGATCTCCTCGACGAAAGCCTCGGAGTCGGTGCGCAGGTGGACCGTCTTGCCGTTGGTGAGGTTACGCACGTACGCGTTGCGGCCCTTGTTGAGCGGAATGACGTACTTGAACTCGCCAAGCACGCTCAGGGCACCATTGGCGCCGGCCTGGCCTGCGCGGACTGAGGCGCGCGCGGTCTTGGAGGTGTTGCTCGCCACGGGCGGGACTCCTTGCACAAAGAAGCGGGATCGAAGAAACGCGGCACAGGGCGCCGAGGAAACTGTACACGACCACGTTGGGTGATCTCATCCTCAGCAGTGCCTACCGGGCGTCTCGCCTTGCGTTACGCACCGGTCACCAGTTACCTGAACGGGTACCGGGCGTTAGATATTTCGTCAGGAGCCAGCCCTGTCGTTCACTGGCGCGCCGCCGGCTACAACCGTCATCATGAACACGGTCCTTTCGAGATCGAGGTCGTAGGGGAAGACGCACCTCGGCTCCCGGGAGGTCCACCGTGCCAACACGTGGCGTCGTATACGTCCACTCGACCCCGCTCGCCGTGTGCCCGCACGTCGAGTGGGCAATCGCGCGTGTCCTCTCGGCGCCGGTGCGCCTGGAGTGGACCGCCCAGCCCGTTGAGCCCGGCGCTCGGCGGGCCGAGTGCGGCTGGACCGGCCAACCCGGTACCGGCGGTGAGCTCGCCGCCGCCCTGCGGCAGTGGCCCATGATCCGGTTCGAGGTCACCGAGGAGCCGAGCCCCGGCGTCGACGGCGAGCGCTACATGTACGCACCGGGCCGTGGCCTGTTCCGGGCGGCGACCAGCGCCAACGGTGACATCCAACTGTCCGAGGACCGGCTGCGCGCCCTCATGGCGACGGCGGTCGGGTACGAGGCGTTGGCCCACGCACTGGACAAGGCGCTGGGCACGCCGTGGGACGCCGAACTGGAGCCGTACCGCTACGCGGGTGAGGGCAGCCCGATGACCCTGCTCACCCGGGTCGGCTGAATCGGCGTCGTTCTGGTTGAGTGGGGTGCGTGCGTGCGCTAGCCGGAATCGTCGCCCTGATCACCGCCACCCTGCTCGCCGGCTGTGGTCGGGGAGTGACGTCGGCCAACGCCGACTCCGCCCACGGCTCCTGGCACGCCGCCAGCGGGTCGCCGACCTCCAGCGCGGGGCCGGACCCGGCGGCCCGCGCCGCCGCGCTCGCCGCCGGGCTCTCCGACGCGGACCTGGTCGGCCAGGTGCTGATGCCGTACGCCTACGGCGACAACGCGACGACGGTGAGCAGCGCCGCGGTGTCCGCCAACCGCGCGTACGCGGGCGTCGCCACCCCCGCGGAGATGGTCGACAAGTACCGGCTGGGCGGCCTGATCCTGATGAACCAGGCGGCCGCCGACCCGACCGCGAGCACCAACAAGAGCAGCAACCTCGTGTCGCCGACCCAGGTCCGGTCCTTCACCGACGGGCTGCAGGCCGCCGCCGCGAAGCTGCCGGCGAAGGTGCCGCTGCTCGTCGGCACCGACCAGGAGTACGGGGTGGTCAACCGGCTCCGCTCCGGGGTGACCCAGCTGCCCAGCGCGCTCGCCTTCGGCGCCGCCGGCGACCCCGCCCTGACCCGCGCCGCGTGGGGCGCCGCCGGGGCCGACCTGCGCGCCATCGGCATCAACGTCGACTTCGCGCCGATCGCCGACGTGCTGGGCCAGTCCGGTGACGGCCCCATCGGCTCGCGCTCGTACGGCACCGACCCCAAAGCGGTGTCCGACCAGGTGGCCGCGGCGGTCCAGGGGCTGCGTGACGGGGGGGTCGCGGCGACGCTGAAGCACTTCCCGGGCCACGGCCACACCACCGGCGACAGCCACACCCAGCTCCCCGTCCTCGGCCAGAGCCGGGACGCGCTGGCCGCCGGTGACCTGCCGCCGTTCACGGCCGGGATCGGTGCCGGTGCCGACCTGGTCATGTCCGGTCACCTCGACGTACGGTCGATCGACCCGGGCGTACCGGCGTCGTTCTCCTCGAAGGTGCTCGTCGACCTGCTCCGCGGCCAGCTCGGCTTCAGGGGTGTGGTGGTCAGCGACGCGATGAACATGGCGCCGGCGGAGAAGTACGCGCCGGGCGAGGCGGCCGTGCGCGCCCTGGTCGCCGGTAACGACCTCCTGCTGATGCCGCCGGACCTCGCCGCTGCCCAGCGCGGCCTGCTCGAGGGCCTGGGCAACGGCTCGCTGCCCCGCACCCGCCTGGTCGAGGCGGCGACCCGGGTACTGGCGCTGAAGCTGCGGCTGGCCGGGCAGCCGCAGCCGGACCTGGCCGGGCTGGCCGGTGCCGACCGGCAGGCGGCGGCCGCGAAGGTCGCCGCGGCGGCCGTGACCGTCCTGCGCGGCGGTTGCCGGGGGCCGCTCGTACCGCGGGGTCCGGTCCGGGTCACCGGCTCCGACGGCCGCGACCAGCAGGTGCAGTGGCTGGGCGAGGCGCTGCGGGCCCGCGGGTACACGGTCGGCGCCAGCGGACCCGAGGTGCGGCTGGTCGGGTACGGCGACACCGCCACCGACCTCAGCGGCGGCGCCTCCGTCACGGCCGCGATGGACCTGCCGTACGTGCTGGGGGACGCGAAGTCACCGGTTCTGCTGGCTACGTACTCCTCGACCCGGGACTCGATGACCGCGCTCGCCGCCGTGCTGGCCGGCGCCGCCCCGGCGCCGGGCCGGTCCCCGGTGGAGGTGGCCGGACTGCCCCGGTCGGCCTGCGCCGGCTGACGCCGCGCCGCAGGTCGCTGGCGGCGTAGAAACACGCGTGGCCCGCGACCCCGGACGGGGTGCGGGCCACGCTGGAGGCGAGCGAACTACAGCGGAATGTTGCCGTGCGCGCCACGCGCGGCCGGTGCGGCCGCGAGCGCCTCCGCGATCCGCCGCCGGGTCTCGGTCGGCTTCACCACGTCGTCGACGACCCCGATCTCCAGGGCCCGGTTGACCCCACCGGCGACCCGGGTCTGCTCCTCGACCAGCTCGTTGCGCAGCGCCTCGCGCTCGTCGGCCGGCGCGGCGGCGAGCTTCTTGCGGTGCAGGATGTTCACCGCGGCCGAGGCGCCCATGACGGCGATCTCCGCGTTGGGCCACGCATACACCGCGGTGGCGCCCAGCGAACGGGAGTTCATGGCGATGTACGCGCCGCCGTACGCCTTGCGGGTCACCAGCGTCACCCGCGGCACGACCGCCTCGGCGAACGCGTGCAGCAGCTTGGCGCCGCGGCGCACCACGCCGTCCCACTCCTGGCCGACGCCGGGCAGGTAGCCGGGCACGTCGACGAGCACGATCAGCGGTACGCCGAGCGAGTCGCACATCCGCACGAACCGGGCCGCCTTCTCGGCGCTGGTGGCGTCCAGGCACCCGCCCAGGCGCATCGGGTTGTTGGCGATGACGCCGACGGTGCGACCCGCGAACCGGCCCAGGGTGGTCACGATGTTGGGCGCCCACTTGGCGTGCAGCTCCACGCCGGGCTCGTCGAGCAGGGCCTTGACCAGCGGCTTGACGTCGTACGCGCGGTTCGGCTGGTCGGGCAGCAGCCCGGACAGGTCGACGTCCTCGGACGCGTCGGCCGGCTCGACCCGGCCCTGGCGGCCCAGCAGCGAGGCCAGTTCGCGGGCCTTGGCCAGCGCCGACTCGTCGTCCTTCGTGGTCACGTGCACCACGCCGGAGCGCCGGCCGTGCGGCTCCGGGCCGCCGAGGCGCTCCATGTCCACCTGCTCGCCGGTGACGCTGCGCACCACCTCGGGGCCGGTGACGAAGATGCGACCGGCGTCGGACATCACCACGATGTCGGTGAGGGCCGGACCGTACGCCGCACCGCCGGCCGCGGGGCCCAGGACGACCGAGATCTGCGGTACCCGCCCGGAGGCGCGCACCATCGCGGCGAAGACCTGGCCGACGCCGTCCAGCGCGACCACGCCCTCCTGCAGCCGCGCGCCGCCGCAGTGCCACAGCCCGAGTACGGGTACCCGCTCGCGGACCGCCGTATCGATGGAGTCGACGATGTGGCGGCAGCCCTCGGTACCCATGGCGCCGCCCATCCGCGTCGCGTCCGAGGCGAACGCGACCACCGGGGTGCCGTCGATCTCCCCGCGTGCGGCCAGCACCCCGGAGTCGTCGCGCGGGGCGAGCAGCCGAAGCGACCCCTGGTCGAACAGGGCCCGCAGCCGTACCTCCGGGTCCCGGTAGTCGATCGCCTGGGTATCGGGTGTCGTCGCTGTCTGTGTCATCGCTTCTCCTTGTCCGCGACTGCGAGGCTCACACGCTCACTCCTGGCGCGCGTCTGACCGTCGCCGGGCGGCGGTCAGACGCGGGCGAAGATCAACGCTGCGTTGTGGCCCCCGAAACCGAACGAATTGTTCAGGGCGGCGGGAATCTCCAACGGGCGCGCCTTGTGGGCGGCCACGTCCAGGTCGACGCCGTCGTCGGGGTCGTCGAGGTTGATCGTGGGGGGCACCACGCCGTGGTGGATGGCGAGGATGGTGGCGATCGACTCGATCGCACCGGCCGCGCCGAGCAGGTGCCCGGTCATCGACTTCGTCGAGGTGATCACGGGGTGGTCGCCCAGTGCCTTGTGCAGCGAGATGATCTCCGCGATGTCACCGACCGGCGTGGACGTGGCGTGCGCGTTGACGTGCACCACGTCGGTCTTGGCGAGGCCGGAGTCGCGCAGCGCCATCGAGATGGCGCGGATGGCACCGTTGCCCTCGGGGTCGGGCTGGACGATGTCGAAGCCGTCGGAGGTCATGCCCGCTCCGGCGAGCCGCGCGTACACCTTGGCGCCGCGGGCGCGGGCGGAGTCGGCGCGTTCGAGCACGATCACCCCGGCGCCCTCGCCGAGCACGAAGCCGTCGCGGCCCTTGTCGAAGGGGCGGGACGCCCGCTCCGGCTCGTCGTTGCGCGTCGACATGGCGCGCATCGAGGCGAAGCCGGCGATCGGCAGCGGGTGGATGACCGACTCGGTACCCCCGGCGACGACCACGTCGGCCCGGCCGGAGCGGATCATGTCGAGCGCCCAGGCGATCGACTCCGCGCCGGTGGCGCAGGCGCTCGCGGGCGAGTGCACGCCCGCCCGGGCCTTGAGCTCCAGGCCGATCCAGGCCGCCGGCCCGTTCGGCATGAGCATCGGTACGGTGTGCGGCGACACCCGGCGCGGGCCGCTCGCCTCGAGGATGTCGTCCTGGGCGAGCAGCGTCGTGGCACCACCGATACCGGAGCCGACGACCACGCCGAGCCGCTCCGGGTCCAGGCCCGCGTCGGCGAGGCCCGAGTCGGCCCACGCCTCACGGGCGGCGACCAGAGCGACCTGCTCCGACCGGTCCATCCGCCGGGCCTGCACCCGGTCGATGGTCGGCTCATGCGCGAGCTGACCGGCGATCCGCACCGGCAGCTGCGCCGCCCACTCCTGGGTCAGGGCGCTGACCCCGGAGCGGCCGGCGAGCATGGCGTCCCAGGTCGACGCGACGTCCCCGCCGAGCGGGGTCGTCGCGCCGAGCCCGGTCACGACGACCTCAACGCTCACGCCTGCGCCTTGATGATGTACGACACGGCGTCGCCCACCGTCTTGAGGTTCTGCACCTCGTCGTCCGGGATCTTCACACCGAACTTCTCCTCGGCCGCCACCACGACCTCCACCATCGACAGCGAGTCGACGTCGAGGTCCTCGGTGAACGACTTCTCCTCGGTGACGTCGTCGGGGTTGACCCCGGCGACCTCTTCGAGGATCTCGGCGAGTCCGGAAACGATCTCGTCACGGCTCATTGGGTTGTTTCCTTCCTGGTTGGAACATTCACGGCGAAAGCCTTGTGGGCGGTTGCGGTGGTGCCGGCCTGTCCGGTCACCGCCAGCGGGCGATCTACCCGCTGGTCATGGGCAGCGGACGACCTGCCCGGCATAGGTGAGGCCGCCGCCGAAGCCGAACAGTAGTACCGGCGCGCCGGACGGTATCTCGCGGCGCTCGACCAGCTTCGACAGGGCCAGCGGGATGCTGGCCGCCGAGGTGTTGCCCGACTCGACGATGTCCTTCGCGACGATCGCGTCGGGCAGGTTGAGCCGCTTGGCGATGCCCTCGATGATGCGGGCGTTGGCCTGGTGGCAGACGAGCGCCTTGATGTCGGCCGGCTCGTAGCCGGCCCGTTTGATCGCGTCGAGGGCCAGCGGGGCGAGCGACGTCGTGGCCCAGCGGAAGACCTGCTGGCCCTCCTGCTGGATGTAGGGCCGCCAACCCTCGATGCGGACCGCGTCACTGCGCTCGGGTACCGACCCCCACAGCACCGGACCGATCCCCGGCTGCTCGTCCCCGGAGACGGCGGTGATCACGGCCGCGCCGGCCGCGTCGCCGAACAGGATGCAGGTCGAGCGGTCGGTCCAGTCGGTGAAGTCGGACAGCTTCTCGGCGCCGATGACGATGGCGTTGCGGGCCGAACCGGCCCGGATCGCGTGGTCGGCGGCGGCGAGGGCGTACGAGAAGCCGGAGCAGGCGGTGTTGATGTCGAACGCGCCCGGCGCGGTGATGCCGAGCTTCGCGGCGACCCGGCAGGCCACGTTGGGGGAGCGGTCGACCGAGCTGCAGGTCGCCACGACGACGAGGTCGATGTCGCCGGCGGTGAGACCGGAGCCCGCGAGCGCCTTGTCCGCCGCGGCCGCGGCCATGTCGGCCACGGTCTCGGTGTCGGCGACGCGGCGGGTCACGATGCCGACCCGGTCACGGATCCACTGGTCGTTGGTGTCGACCATCTGTGCCAGGTCATCGTTGGTGAGTATGCGCGAGGGCTGGTAGTGGCCCAGGGCGAGGAACCGGGAGCCGGCGACGGGTCGGGTCACAGCGTTACCTTTCTCATGCGCTCGCTTTCCTCGGTCACAGCAAACCTCCGATGCGGGCGACGGGTTGGCCGGGCGCCACCGGGTCCTCGGGGTGGGCGAGCCATTCGGTGAGGATTCCCGCGTCGTGGGCGGCCACCTCGACCGGTCCCTGGCGGGTGGAGACGTGGCCGATCACCTGTCCGGTGCCGACCTCGGCACCCTCGGCGAGGTCGGCGGCCGGTACGAAGTTGCCGGCGGCGGTCGCGACCACGACGCGGAACTGCAGCGTCGGCTCGTGACTGGGCGCGGCGCCGTGGCGGGCGATCGCGTCCCGCGCCGCGGCCAGGTCGTCGGGCGTGTTCACGGTGATGATCTCGATGCCCTTGAGGGTCCGCTTCGCCAGGCCGGCGAGCGTACCGGCGGGCGGCAGTTCGATGATCGCGGTGACGCCGATCTCGGCGAGCGTCTGCATGCACAGGTCCCAGCGCACCGGCGCGGTGACCTGGCGGACCAGCCGCTGCAGCATCGTCGGGCCGTGGTCGACGGCCGCGCCGTCGCGGTTGGACAGCAGGATCCGGCTGGGCGTACCCGCGGTGATGCCACCGGCCACGGCGGCGAGAGCCTGCTCGGCGGGGGCCATGTACGGGGTGTGGAACGCGCCGGCGACCGACAGGGGAATGACGCGTGCCCGGGCGGGCGGCTCGGCGGCCAGTTTCTCCAGGCTGGACAGTTCGCCGGCGGCCACGACCTGGCCGGCGCCGTTGCGGTTGGCCGGGTACAGCCCGGCGGCGTCGATGGCGGCGACGACCTCGTCGGGGTCGCCGCCGAGGACGGCACTCATGCCGGTGGCCTCGAGGGCGCAGGCCGCGGCCATCTCCCGCCCGCGTACGGCGGCGAAGGTGATGGCGGCCTCGGCGGTGAAGACGTCGGCGAGCGCCGCGGCGCCGACCTCGCCGACGCTGTGCCCGGCGACGACGGCGACGTCGTACATTGGCAGGTGCTCGGCCGCGAGCAGGGCGGCGGCGACCAGCAGCGGCTGGGTGCGGGCGGTGTCCTTGATCTCGTCGGCGTCCGCCTCGGTGCCCAGGTGCACCAGGTCGAGCCCGGCCAGGGCCGACCACCAGCGCAGGCGGGCCTCGGCGCCGGGGAGTTGGAGCCAGGGCGTGAGGAAGCCAGGCTTCTGTGACCCCTGTCCGGGGGCTAGTACGGCGAGCACCCCTATGACTGTTCCGGATGATCCGGCCCCGCACGGGTAACGCTAGGCACGAAACTCGACGACTTCTTTTGGAGGATTCCTCCAAAGAGTACCGTCCAGTTTCTCTCGGTACCCGTCCCGGTAACCAAGTGTCACCCGCTGTTTGCCGAGGTCGCAGGCGGGGGAGGGGTCGCCGACGGATCGAGCCGGCCGACGGTCAGCGCGATCCGCAACGCGAACGCGTCGCGCGCCGTGAGTGGCGTGAATCCGGTCACCTCGCCGATGCGGCGCAGCCGGTACCGCACCGTGTTCGGATGGACGTACAGGGCGCGGGCCGCGCTCTCCAGTACGCCGCCGGCGGTGAAGAACGCGTCGAGGGTGTCCAGCAGTTCGCCGCCGGCGCGCAGCAGGGCGCCGTACACGTCCTGGCGCAGGATGCGGCGCGCCTCGGCGTCCCCGGCCAGGGCCCGCTCGGGCAGCAGGTCGGCGGCGGCCACCGGTCGGGGGGCCGACGGCCAGGCCGGCGCGGCCCGGAACCCGGCGAGCGCCGCCCGGGCGGACTCGGTCGCCTCCTCCAGGCTCGGCACCGCCGGTCCGACGACCACCGGACCGTCGCCGAAGCCGACCAGCAGGCTGCGGGTGGCCGCGAGCGGGTCGGTGGCGCCACCGAGCACGACCACGAGGCGGTCGCCGTGCACTCCGCCCAGGATCTCCACGCCGATCCGCCGGGCCGCCCGGTACACCGTGTGCAGCACCATCGCCACCTCGCCGCCCGGCGAGCGACCGACCGCGACGGCGACCGGCGGGGCGTCGCCCCAGCCCAGTGCGGCGGCGCGGCTCGCCAGCACGTCCGAGGAGTCCCCGCGCAGCAGCGCGTCGACCAGCAGCGCCTGCAGTCGGGCGTCCCACGCGCCGCGGGTCTCCGCCGCGCGGGCGTACACCCGGGCGGCGGCGAAGGCGATCTCGCGGCTGAAGCGCAGGATCGCCTCCTGGATGGCGGCCTCCTCGCCCGCGGCGGCCAGATGCGGCACCTGCTCCTCGGCGACCTCGATGGTGATCCGGATGAGCTGGACGGTCTGTTGCAGGTTGATGGAGCGGGCCAGGGCCCGGGGGGCGGCGTCGAACACCTCGTCGGAGACCTCCTGCGGGGCGCCGTCGTCGCCGTCCCGGCGGCGCAGCCACTCCACAAGCGACCGGACGCCGGCCTGGGCCACGAGCATCACCCAGGCACGCTGGTCGGCGGGCAGGTCACGGAACCAGGGCAGGACCTCGTCCATCCGCGCGACGCTCGCGGTGGCCAGCGAACCGGCGGCGCGCTCGATGGCCCGGATGCTGGCCGCCAGGGGGGTGGCGTCCGGACTGGCCGCGGCCTCGTCGTCGGGGCGCTGCTCGGTGTCTACCTGCCTGGTCATGCACCTGAGCTTGTCATGAGCCGGCCGCCGGCGTGGGAGCGGTAGGCGCGGGCGGGCCCGGCCGGGGTACGCGGAACGGCTGGCCAGCGGCCGCCGGGTGGCCGATATGCCAACCTTCGCAGGTATATCGATGGCCGTTGACATGTAGGAAACCCCTTGTTAAAAAGTGTGTGAGAGCGCTCTCTTACGCGCTCCGGGCGCGGCGGGCGGCGCAGACTCCCCCGTCACCGCCGTACTCCCTGCATGGAAAGGCACCCCATGAGCTCACCCGCGTACGCGCGTCCCCGATCCCGGGGGCGCACCGTCCGGCTCCTCGCCGTCGCGGCCGTCGTGCTGGTCGTCGCCGCGAGCTGGCTGACCACCCGGATCAGTGCGAAGGCGGCCGTGCCACCCGCCCCGTCCGGTTGGAACCTCGTGTTCGGCGACGACTTCAGCGGCGCCGCCAACACCGGGGTCAACCGGTCCAACTGGCTGTACTCCCTCGGCCACGGCTACCCCGGCGGCGCCGCCAACTGGGGCACCGGCGAGATCGAGGAGATGACCGACAGCACCGCCAACGTGTACCAGGACGGTGCCGGCCACCTCGCCATCAAGCCGATCCGCGACGCCTCCGGCAGGTGGACGTCGGGGCGGATCGAGACCCAGCGCACCGACTTCGCCGCTCCCGCCGGCGGCAAGCTGCGCGTCGAGGCCTCCATCCAGCAGCCCAACGTCAGCGGCGCGGCCGCCGCCGGTTACTGGCCGGCGTTCTGGATGCTCGGCGACGCGGCGCGGCCGGTGGGCGCCACCAACTGGCCCGGCATCGGCGAGTGGGACATCCTGGAGAACATCAACGGCCGCGACTCGCACTTCGCCGCCATGCACTGCGGCGTCGCGCCCGGCGGGCCGTGCGACGAGTTCAACGGGATCGGCAGCGGCGAGCGGGCCTGCCCCGGCTGCAAGACCGGCTTCCACACGTACGCCATCGAGTACGACCGCAGCACCTCGCCGGAGACCCTGCGCTGGTTCCGCGACGGCCAGAACTTCTTCACCGTCAGCCAGGACCGGATGGATGCCACCACCTGGAACAACGCCACCCACCGCGGGTTCTTCGTCATCCTGAACGTGGCCATGGGCGGCGGCTTCCCCGACGCGTTCGGCGGCGGCCCCACCGGCGCCACCCAGTCGGGCGTACCGATGCTCGTCGACTACGTCGCGGTGTACACCACCGGTGGCGGCGGTGGCGGTACGACCGCGCCTCCGCCGCCCCCGCCGGGCGGCGCGCGGGACGCCTACTCCACCATCCAGGCCGAGAGCTACAACGCCCAGTCCGGTACGCAGACCGAGACGACCTCCGACGCCGGCGGCGGGCAGGACGTGGGCTGGATCGCCAACGGTGACTGGCTGCAGTTCGACAACGTCAACTTCGGGTCGAACCCGGCGCGTCAGTTCAGCGCCCGGGTCGCCTCCGGTGCGGGCGGCAGCGTCAGCGGCCTGGTCGAGGTACGCCTCGACAGCCGGTCGAACGCACCCGTCGGCAGCTTCGCCATCGGCGACACCGGCGGCTGGCAGAACTGGCGTACCGTGCCGGCCAACATCTCGGCCGTGACCGGTACCCACACCGTGTTCCTGACGTTCACCAGCGGCCAGCCGGCCGACTTCGTCAACATCAACTGGTTCACGTTCGGTCACTGAGCCCGTCCGGCCCCGGTGCCCCTGCCGCGCGGTTGCGTGCGGCAGGGGCACCGTCGTCACGACAGGGACGCCTCCTGGGCCAGGATCGCGGCCTGCACCCGGCTGCGCAGCTCCAGCTTGGCGAGGATCCGGCTGACGTGCGTCTTCGTCGTCGCCTCGGCCATGCCCAGGCGGACCGCGATCTCGCTGTTGGACAGTCCCTCGCCGAGGCAGGCGAACACCTCCCGCTCGCGCGGGGTGAGCGCGGACAGGTCCATCGGCCGCCGTGGCGGCGTACCGGTGAACGCGGCGATGACCCGGCGGGTCACCGCGGGCGCGACCACCCCGTCGCCGCGGGCGACCGTACGGACCGCCGCCAGCAGGTCGGCCGCCTCCGCGTCCTTGAGCAGGAACCCCGCCGCACCCGCCCGCAGCGCACCGAACACGTACTCGTCCAGGTCGAACGTGGTCAACACGAGCACGTTCGTCACCGCGGCCGCCACCAGCGCGCGGGTCGCGGCGATGCCGTCGAGCCGGGGCATGCGGGCATCCATCACCACCACGTCGGGGTGCAGCCGTAGCGCCAGCTCCACCGCCCGCTCACCGTCGGCGGCCTCGCCGACCACGTCGATGTCCGGCGCCGACCCGAGGATGAGGACCAGGCCGGCGCGTACCGCGTCCTGGTCGTCGGCGACCAGCACCCTGATCGTCACGACTGTCCCATCCGTCCTGGCTGTTCCGTCCGTCCTGGCTGTTCCGTCCGTCCTGGCTGTTCCGTCCGGCCCGGTTGCTCCGCCGGTCCCGGCCGATCCGGTTCCATCGGCAGGCGGGCCGAGACCAGCCACCGGCCGTCGCGCGGGCCGGCCTCGAACGCGCCACCGAGCAGCACCGCGCGCTCGCGCATGCCGACCACTCCCGATCCGCCGTCCAGGCCGGTACCGGCCGCGGCACCGCCGGCCGGCAGCGGTGAGGAGATCACGATCGTCAGGTACCGCGGGCCGTGGTCGACCTCGACCCCGGTCGTACCCGGCCCGCCGTGCTTGAGCGCGTTGGTCAGCGACTCCTGCACGATCCGGTAGCCGGCCAGGTCGATGGCCACGGGCAGGTCACCGGGCTCACCCCGTACCGTCAGCTCCGCCCGCAGGCCGGCGCGCTCCGACCGGCGCAGCAGTTCCGACAGTGCGCCCAGGCCCGGGCTGTCCGGCTCACCGGCGGCGGTCGGGTCGCGCAGGAACTCCACCATCCGCCGCATCTCGGCCAGCCCGCGCACGCTGTTCTCCCGGATCACCGTGAGCGCCCGGCGGACAGCGGCGTCGTCGAGGTCGGGGACGCTGAGCGCGGCGGTGGAGTGGATCGCGACGGCGCTGAGGTGGTTGGCGATCACGTCGTGCAGTTCGCGCGCCATCCGGGCGCGCTCGCCGGCCACGGCGTTGGCGCGGTCCAGTTCGGCCAGCCGCCGTACCTGCTCGGCCCGCTCCCGTTCGGCGCTCGCCCGGTCCCGGTGGTGGCGCACCTGGATGCCGGTCAGGACCGGGACCACCGTCACGACGGCCACCAGCAGGCCCAGGCCGAGCGACCGCAGGTCCCGGTCGACGGCCAGGGCCACGGCGCCGGTCACCACGGCGAGGGCCACCGACACCGCCAGCAGCCCCCGGTACAGCCAGGCCCGACCATGCACGCAGGCGTCGTACAGCACCTGGGTGTAGATCAACCAGGTGGCCAGCGACGGGCCGAGCACCGCGTCACCGGCGACGGCGGCGGTGCCGACGAGGACCGACAGCAGCGGCGCGGTCCGCCGCAGCGGCACCGCCGCGCAGCAGACCAGCATCGGTACCAGCAGCCAGGCGGCCGGCAGCGACGGGTACGCGGGCCGGTACTGCCCGGCCACGAACATGAGCAGGCCACCGGCCAGCGTCACGGCGAACAGCAGGAGATCGATCCGGCGGCCGCGCCGGTCGCCGGCCGCGTCCGGCAACGCCCCCCGTAGGTCCATACATCGATTCCACCATCCCGCCGGCCGGGTCCGCGTCCGGCACGAGCCGCGTGGCCGGTACGACGAAGGATGTACGCCGGTTTCGTCGCGCGCGCCGATGCGGCCGGCCGGTCGTGCCGCCACGCTGGTTGGCGTGGTGTTGACCGTCATCGTCGTGTGTGAGATCGCCTTTTGGGTCGTGCTGCTGGCCGGGCTGGCGGCCCGGTACCCGCTGCGCCGGCCCCGGCTGGGCGCGGTACTGCTGGCCGGCGTACCCCTGGTGGACCTGGTCCTGCTCGTCGCGACCGTCCTCGACCTGCACGGCGGGGTGAAGGCGACCGAGGCGCACGGCCTGGCGGCGGTGTACCTCGGCTTCTCCGTGGCGTTCGGGTCGAGCATGGTGCGCTGGGCGGACGTGCGCTTCGCCCACCGGTTCGCCGGCGGCCCGCCGCCGCGCAAGGTGCCCAAGCGGGGGCCGGAGCGGGTGCGGTACGAGTGGCGCGAGTTCGGCAAGGGCCTGGTGGCCTGGACGGTCGCGTGCGCGCTGCTGTGGGGCGCGGTCTGGTACATCGACTCGCCGGAGCGGACGGGGGCGCTGGTGGCGTGGACGCACCGGTTGACCGTCGTGATGGTGATCTGGTTCGTGTTCTGGCCGCTGTGGGAGACGCTGCGGCAGGTCTCGGCGACCGGCAGCGAGCGCTCGTAGCGACTGATGGCAGCCGCTCGTCCTACCGGCTCCGCTCGTCGACCGGCTCCATGCGGCTCGGCTCGTCGCGCCTGTTTCCTTGTCCCGTCCCTGTTCCCTTGTCCCGTCAGCTCTGAGATCTTGGAAACTAAGGCACACCATGCGGTGCTGAAATTTCCAAGATCTACCGGGGTGCCGGAATCGAACCGGTTCTCACTTGTTTCGGCGTCTTCCTACAACGATGCTGGTGATCATGATGCCGAATCCGGAAGCCGCCACTCCCAGCCATGTCCAGCGTTCCTGGTCGCTCATGCCCGGCGGGCCAGATGTGGCGAACAGTACGGGGGCTGCGATCAAGGCGAAGATGCCGAGAATGGCGAATAGATATGTCCTTTTCAGCACCAGTCTTCTCCTGATTCTCGGCATGTGTTCCATCCATTGGTCATGGAGGCGAGCCCTGCGTAGGTGCCAATGCTCAGGCCGACGGTAGCGCCGACGGACACGCCAACCGTCACTACCTACGGAGGAAGTGCCGCCGTGACGATGACGCCACCGATCATGCCGAGCCCGGTCAAGAAGTCCCGTTTGGTGCCGGTGGGGTCGAGTTCGAGGTAGTAGCACAGGGTCGGGTTGGTGCCGGTCGCGCCGTGGAACGACCGCAGGGCCGGTTGGCCGTACCGGGTGGGCGGCCCGTACACGAAGTCCATCCGTCGGTACTGTGTCACTGCTGAGCGGCAGCGACGACACGCGGTGAACCTGTGCTTACCGGCGATTGCTCGGCCGCCAAGCCACAAGTGAAGCGACGACGCCGGCGACGACAAGGGCCGAAGGAACCACAACCGCAGGCACACCGAGGTTCAGGCTACGGCCTAGCAGAAACCACAAGCCCAATAGTGTGATGGTCACGAGCGCGGGAACAATTGTCCAGCCCGGATTCCGCTGCCTTGCGTTGTTCACTGTCGCTCCACTTGAGGTGGTTGAGGTGTTCTTACTCGACTCTGAGGTGATCAGTCCGACCTGGTCGGGGCCGGCGTAGGTCAGTTCGGTGGCGGTACCTGCGGGGTTGGCGTTGGTCATCACCTCCGCCGGGCTGTAGCCGCGGTTGTTGTCGGTGGGTGTGGTGACTTCATTCCCCGGCCAGTCGTATTGATAACCACCGTTGGTGATCTGGTTGGCGGAGTTGAATGACAGCGACTGGGTGGTCGTGCCGTTCGCGGTGACCCTGGTGCGGTTGCCGTCGTAGCGGTAGGTCTAGCTGTCCGAGGTGCCGCTGGCGCCGGTCAGCCGGTTGGCCTTGTCGTAGCTGAACGTGTAGCGCGTGCCGCCCGAGGTCGTCATGCCGGTCAGCAGGTTGCGGCTGTCGAAGGTGTAGTCGGTCTCCCCGCGACCGCCGGACAGCCAGGTGATGTTGCCGACCCAGTCGTAGCCGTAGTACTGGCCCAGGTGGACGGCCGCCGGCCGCCAACCCGTACGGCAGCGGCGTCCCCGCTACCCGTCCCGGGAGGCCGGGGGTTCGGGGGTCAGCGGCAGCAGTGTCCGGCTGCGACCCGGGCGCGGGTACTCTTGCGCCGCCGCCGCGAGCCGGACCGCGTGCTCGCGCTGGCGCTGCCAGTGCCCGTACAGCGCGCCCCGCTGGGACAGCCGGTCGACCTCACGGATCGTCTCCGGGTCGACATCGCCGGGCGGGGCGTCGCGCCACGGCGTACCGGGCAGCGGCATGAACGTGTGGGCGTGGATGCGCGCGCCCAGGTCGGCCAGCTCCCGGGCGAGCGCCAGCGAGGCGTCCACGTCGCCGGCCTCCTCACCCGGCATACCGAAGATCATGTCGACGTTGATCCGGAACCCCTCGGCCACGCCGAGACGTACCGCCCGCTTCACCTCCTCCACGCCGTGGCCGCGTTTCGCGGCGTCGAGGACCCGCTCCGACCCCGACTGAGCGCCGACGATGAGGTTGTCGTTGGCGCAGTACTTCCGGACCAGCCGCAGCGCCTCGACGCTCATGTGCTCGGGCCGGATCTCGGACGGGAAGCTGCCGAAGAAGACCCGCCCGTTCGGCCCGATCTCCTCGGCGCATGCCGCCAGCAGCTCCTCGACCGCGGCGAGGTTCGGCTCCTCGCCGTCGCTGCCGTACGACAGCGACGTCGGGGTGATGAACCGGACGTCGCGCAGGCCTGCCTCGCGCATCCGGCGTACGTGCCAGCGCACGTTGTCGACCGACCGGTGCCGGAACCGCGCGGAGAACATGAACGGCGTCTGGCAGAACCGGCACGCGTACACGCAGCCGCGCGTGATCTCGATCGGGTTGAACCTCTTGTACGTGACCGGGAACGCCCGGTACGTGCCCAGCGGCATCCGCTCGGTCCGCCCGGTCCGGACGACGGTGCCGTCGGCGTCGCGGTACACCAGCCCCGGTACACCCGCCGGGTCGCCGCCCGAGTCCACCAGCCGCAGCAGCGTCGTCTCGCCCTCGCCGACCGCCGCGACGTCCCAGCCGGCGTCGAGGGTCTGGATCGGCTCGGCCGTCGCGTGCACCCCGCCGGCGACGTGGACCGCGCCGGGAGCCTGCGCCTTGATCTCGGCCAGCTCGGCGGCGAGCGCGGCCGCGTCGGGGGAGTAGAACGACCATAGGACGAGTACCCGCTGCGCCGTCGCCTGCCGGATCTCCGCCACGCAGGCCGCGGCGTCGGTGGCGAAGCGCACCTCGTACCGGGTGGGCGTGTCGTGCTCCTCCAGCGCGGCGAGCAGCGTGTGGTGCCCGTACGTCACCGCCTTGCGGTAACGCAGGACGATCAGCAGATCCAGGCTCGGCACGCACCGACCCTAACCCGCGTCATCGAGGGCGAAGCGCAGGTACCGGTCGGCGGAGCGGCGGACCGCCTCGGCGCCGTCGCCTCCCACGACGCGGTCGGTCCAGGCGCCGTACACGCGGGCGAAGGGCAACGGCGCGAGCAGCGCGAGCGCCCGCCGGATGGTCCGGGGCCGCTCGGGGATCAGGTTCGGGTAGCTGTACATGAAACTGACCCAGCGCCGGTCGCTGACCACCTGGAGGATGTCGCCGGAGAACAGGGCACCCCGGCCGTCGTCGGCGTCGCGCCAGTGCAGCACCTGGCCGCCGGCGAAGTGGACGCCCGCGTTGACCAGGGTCAGCCCGTCGCCGATCCGGTGGGTGTCGCCCTCCCAGAAGACCACGGCGTCGTCCGGCCGGGTGGCCGCCACCCACTCCCGGTCGGCCGCGTGGAGGTACACCGGGGCGTCGAACGCGTGCGCCCACTCGATCATCGCGCCGTAGAAATGCGGGTGGCTGATCGCGATCGCGTCGATCCCGCCGAGGTTCCTGACCTGCGCGACGAGCGCGTCGTCGAGGTAGCTGACGCAGTCCCACAGCACGTTGCCGCCGGGCGTGCGGACCAGCAGCGCGCGTTGACCGATCGCGAACGAGGGGGCGGTACCGACGCCGACGACGTCGGGCCCCTGCTCGGCGAGTACGCCGCGGTGACCGGTGGCGGCCAGCTCGGCCAGCGAGGTCCACTGCTGGCCCTCCCAGCCGACGTACTGGCGCTCGTCCTCGCAGACCGGGCAATCCTCGCGCGGTGCGGCGTACTGCACGCCGCAGGTCCGGCAGATCGGCAGGTCGGGATCCATCAGGTACCCCCGTCGGTGGGCTCACGGTCGGTCCGGTCCCGGCCGGTCCGCGGCCGGCTGCCGGTCGGTCCGGTCCGCGGCCGGCTGCCGGTCAGTCCGGGGCCGGCAGACATCCGCCGTCGGCGATTCCGCTACCGAACTCGACGCTGGTGCCGTCCGGCCCGTACCGGCCGAAGACGCAGCCCTGTCCGGTCGAGCCGGCGAACACCAGCCCGCCGCTCCCGCCGAGATCGAGCCGCCCGGGTGGCCGGGCGACGACCCCGGTCAGCCCGGCCGAGGCGAGGACCTGTTCGACGGCGTCCGGGTCGTAGCGCTGCTGCCGGTGCAGCGCGTCCAGGCCGGCACGCACCGTGTCCGCGCACGGCTGGTTCGCCGCCTCCACCGCCGGCGACAGCGGCCTGCGCCCGCGGAACGCGCCGTTGGCCTCCTTGTTGCGCCGGAACTGCTCGGCCCGCTGCTGCTCGTCCAGCGGGCCCGCGGTGGGCAGGTCCGGGCCGGTCGGCGCCGGTGTGGGGCTCGGTGCGCCGGTGGACCTGCCCGCCGCGGCGGCTGGTTTCACGCAGGACGCCAACGACGGCGCGGACCCCGGTGGCGCGGACCCCGGTGGCGCGGACCCCGACGGCGTGGATTCCGGCGGTGGCGTGACGACGGCCGCGCCGTCGCGGCCCGGCCGGGCGCAGGCGGCGAGGATGACCGTGAGCAGGATGATGCCTGCGACCCCCCGTTTCATGTACGTGAGTCTATGCGGGTCGCCGGTCACGCATCGTCCCACCGCTGCCGGTCCAGCGCCGCGGAGATCGCGGCGACCACCCGCTCGACGGCGGCGGGATCCGCCGGGTCCCACCGTCCGTGCAGGCTGATGGTCAGCCCGTCGACGGTGACGCCGGCCGGCTCGGCGGCCCAGGCCGGCACGTCGCCGCTGGCCGGCGCGTCGCCGCCGGCCGGATCGCCGGCACGGCTCCGGGTGAGGTCGCCGGCGAACTCCCGGGCGGTGAGGTACGCCTGCGACAGTCGCCGCACGACGTCGCCCCACACGAGCGCCTGACCGGCCGCCAGCCGGGCGGTGTCGGCGACGAGGGCGGACGCGCCGGGTACACCCGGTGCGGCGGCGCCGAGGAACGTGCCCACCGTGCGACCCAGCGGGGGCAGTGACCGGCTGAGCCCGGCCGCGGCCGGGGCCGAGTGCCGGACCAGGGCACGTACGCCCGGCATGGCGTTGCGGACGAACCCGGCCACGCCCTCGGCCAGCGGTTCCACGGCTGGCGCCGCGTCCGCGACCAGGCCCCGCAGGTCCGGGCCCAGGTCGCTGGCCAGTCTGCGGAACGTGTCGAGCGCGCCGACGACCGGTGACAGTCGCGCCCCGCCGATGCGGACCGGTGGCTCCGCGCCGGCCGGGACGATGTCCGGGGTGCCGGGGACCGGGGCCGGGGCGGCCGGGGCCACGAAGGTGAACCGCGTACCGCGGCGGCGGGCCAGGTCGATCAGGTCCTCGTACTCGCCGGGCTGCCGGGCGAGCCGGCCCGAGGTGTGGGCGATGACGGTACCGAACCGGCCCGTCTCCGCGTCGGCCAACAGCCGCCGGTACGCCCGCCGCACCCGCGCGGGCGTACCCGTGTCGTCGTCGCGGTACACCTCGACGACGTCCACGCCGAGCCGGGCGGCGAGCGCCAGGCAGTCCGCGCGCTGGCGGTCGGCGCCGAGCGCACGGCCCTCCCGGTCGTCGCTGATCCGCAGGTACACCGCGGCCCTCATGGCGCGTACTCTACGAACCCTGCCACCGCCCCGCACCCGGAGTGACGACGTCTGCCCAGGTCAATCGGTGTGCCTGAATCGCTGACCCGAGCCGGGTCGACCGGGCGCGAGCCGTCGCGCCAATCGCAATGTCGCGAACATTGCTGCTATCCCGCGTCGGGAAGCAGCAATGTCCGCGACATTGCGGGGATCTTGAGCGCCCGCCGGGCGACCCGCCGGACCGCCCCGCCGCTCAGGCGGCCAGTTTGGACAGGGCCGCGCGCAGTCGGGCCAGCGTACGGTCGCGGCCCAGTACCTCCAGCGACTCGAACAGCGGCAGGCCGACGGTGCGGCCGGTCACCGCGACCCGTACCGGCGCCTGTGCCTTGCCCAGCTTGAGCCCGCGCTCGGCGCCGACCGCCTCCAGCGTGGTCTTGAGCGACTCGGCGTCCCACGGCGCGTTCTCGAACGCGGCGACCGCGGCGCCGAGGAGGTCGCTTGAGCCCTCCTTCATCGCCTTGGTCCACGCCGCCTCGTCGACCGCGGGCTCGGGCAGGAACAGGAAGTCGACGTTCGGCACGATCTCCGACAGGACCGCCACCCGGGTCTGCGCCAGCGGCGCGACCGCGGCGAACACCTTGGGGTCGTAGTCGCCCGGGTTCCACGGGGGAGCGGCGACCGCGGCTGCGCCGGGCGCGACCGGGGTGCCGGTCAGCCAGGGCTGGCAGGCGTCGATGAACTCCTCGACGCTCAGCGCCCGGATGTACTCGCCGTTGAACGCGCGTAGCTTCTTCTCGTCGAAGAACGCCGGTGACGGGTTGACCTCCTCGAGGCGGAACTCCTCCTCGATCACCGACCATGCGACGATCTCCCGGTTGCCCGACGGCGCCCAGCCCAGCAGCATGAGGTAGTTGCGCATCGCGTCGGCGAGGTAGCCCTCGTCCCGGTAGGACTCCAGCGCCACCTTGTCCCGGCGCTTGGACAGCTTCTGGCGCTTCTCGTTGACCACGACCGGCACGTGCGCCCACACCGGCGGCTGCCAGCCCAGGGCCTCCCACAGCAGCTGCTGCTTGGGCGTGTTGGGCAGGTGCTCCTCGGCGCGCATGACGTGGGTGATGCCCATCGCGTGGTCGTCGACGACGTTCGCGAGCAGGAACACCGGAGACCCGTCGGCGCGGGCGATGACGAAGTCCTCGATGTTGGCGTTCTCGGTGACGACCGTGCCCCGGACCAGGTCCTCCACGACGGTCTGGCCCTCGTCGGGGGTACGGAACCGCAGCGCCCGACCCGGGCCCGGCTCCAGACCCCGGTCGCGGCAGTACCCGTCGTAGCCGGTGTACTGGCTGCCGGTGCGGGCCTGGACCGCCTCGCGGGTGCAGTCGCAGTAGTACGCCCGGCCGGATTCGCGTAGCCGTTCGGCTGCCGCGCGGTGCTGATCGGCGTACGAGGACTGGAAATAGGGCCCTTCGTAGCTGCCACGCCTGATGCCGATCCAGTCGAGGGCGTTGATGATGCCCTCGGTCCACTCCGGGCGGTTACGCGCCGCATCGGTATCCTCGATGCGCAGCACGAACACGCCGTTGTGCTGCTTGGCATAGATCCAGTTCTGCAACGCCGACCGGGCGCCGCCGACGTGGAACATACCGGTCGGGGAGGGCGCAAAACGTACACGTACCGTCACGGTTCCTACCTTATGGCGAGCGCCACTGATCCCGGCAAGCGGGTTACCGGAGCGGGTCGCAGAGCTTGACCGGCGTCAGTAGATTGGCCACGGATGACCGTGCCGTAATGGGAGGACGTACCCATGCACATGCCGCCTCGTCGGTCGTACACCCGGTTCGGGCTGGTGGCTGTCGTCCTGGCGCTCACCGTGACCGCCGGGTGCGGGCAGGGCACCAGCGCCGACTGGCGCGCGGCGGGCTCGGTCGACGGGGCCGCCCAGAGCGGCGGCGGGGGCGGCGCCCGGAAGGTGACGGGTGAGATCACGATCGCGCCGGCGGCCGACACGACCGAGGTCTCGGTACTCGACCCGGTCACGGTCACCGCGAAGGATGTGACGCTGGACACGGTGACCGTCACCAACCCCGACGGCAAGCAGGTCAGCGGCGAGTTCGGCGCCGACCGCAAGTCCTGGCGGGCCAGCGAGCACCTCGGCTACGGCAAGCAGTACAAGGTGACGGTGGCCGGCACCAACGGCGCCGGCCACCGCGTCGAGCAGGCGAGCACGTTCACCACGGTCAAACCGAAGAACCAGACCCTGCCGTACCTGCGGGCCAACGACACCCACCTGCTCAAGGAGCGTGATACCTACGGCGTCGGCCAGACGATCCAGGTCTGGTTCGACGAGAAGGTGCCCGACAAGGCCGCGGCCCAGAAGCTGCTCCAGGTCAGCAGCACCCCGGAGACCGAGGGCGCGTGGCACTGGTACAGCGCGCAGCACGTCGAGTGGCGTCCCAAGGAGTACTGGAAGCCGGGCACCAAGGTCACCGTCAAGGCCGATGTCTACGGCAAGGACCTCGGCCAGGGCCTCTACGGCCAGGCCGACGTGAGCGAGTCGTTCAAGATCGGTGACTCGCGGATCGCCGTCGCCGACAACAACACCAAGCAGATGCAGGTGTACCTCAACGGCCAGATGGTCCGCCAGATCCCGGTCAGCCTGGGCAAGGGCGGCTACAACAAGACCTCCGACGGCCAGACCATCACGTACTGGACCAACGGGGGGCCGCACGTGGTGCTCGAAAAGGCGCCGGTGACCCGCATGACGTCGGCCAGCTACGGAGTCAAGGACCCGAAGGACCCGAACTTCTACGACGAGCAGATCAAACTCACCGTCAAGATCTCCGACGAGGGTGAGTACATGCACATGGCCGACTGGAACATCGCCGCCCACGGCCGGACCAACACCTCACACGGCTGCATCAACATCGCCCCGGCCAACGCCCAGTGGGTATACGACAACTTCATCCCCGGTGACGTCGTCGACGTCAAGAACAGTCCGGTCACGCTCAAACCGACCGACGGCATCGGCGCCTGGACGCTGAGCTGGGCCGACTGGGTCAAGGGCAGCGCCCTGTAGCGGTGAAGCCCACGGCGGGCGCGGGATCGGGGTAGGCGACCGACGCGGGGTGGGTATGGAATTCCGGATCCTGGGTCCGATCGAGGTACGGGTGCCCGGTCGGGTGCTGTACCTGGGCGGTCTCCGCCAACGGCGGATCCTCGCCGCACTGCTGCTGCACCCCGACCGCGAGGTGAGCGTCGACCGGCTGATCGACGTGGTGTGGGGCGAGGACCCACCGGCGACCGCGCGCCGGCAGGCGCAGAACCGGGTGGCGACCCTCCGGTCGACGCTGAGCAGGTTCGGCGGCGTCATCGACACCGGGCCGTCCGGGTACCGGCTGCGACTCGGCCCGCACGAACTGGACGCGACGCTCTTCGACGACCTGGTCGATCGGGGCCGCGCCCGCGCCGATCCGACCCTGCTGCGGCAGGCTCTCGACCTGTGGCGGGGGCCCGCGCTGGCCGGTCTCGGCGGTGCAGTCCTGGAGCGGGAGGCGGCCCGGCTGGAGGAGCACCGACTGGCCGTGCTCGAGGAGTGCCTCGGCCTGGAACTGGCGGCCGGGCAGCACGACCGGGTGGCGGCCGAACTGGGCCCGTTGGTCGCCGAGCACCCGCTGCGCGAGCGGCTGGTGGGCCAGCTGATGGTGGCGCTGTACCGCTGCGGCCGGCAGGCCGAGGCCATCGACGCGTACCGGGGCCTGGCCGCCCGACTGGCGGACGAGCTGGGCATCGACCCGGGGCCGGAACTGCGCCGGGTGTACGAGGCACTGCTGCGCGACGAACCGGTGCCGGCCTTCCCGGTACCGCCGCGAGCGGACGCGCCCCGGCCCGGAGCCGACCGGTACGCGCCCCGGACCGGGGCGGACCGGGGCGTGGTACCGGCGCAACTGCCGCCCGACGTGGCCGCGTTCACCGGTCGCTCGGCCGCGCTGGCCAGGCTGGACGGGCTGTTGTCGGACAGCCGGGCCGGTCGGGCGGTGGTCATCTCCGCCATCGCCGGTACGGCGGGTGTCGGCAAGACCGCGCTGGCGGTGCACTGGGCACATCGGGTCCGCGACAAGTTCCCGGACGGGCAGCTGTACGTGAACCTGCGCGGCCACGCGCCGACCCCGCCGCTGCGCCCGATCGACGCCCTCGCCGGGTTCCTGCGCGCCCTCGGTGTGCCGGCCGAGGCGGTACCGACCGACCCCGACGAGGCGGCGGCGCTCTACCGGAGCGTGCTCGCCGACCGGCGGGTCCTGGTCCTGCTCGACAACGCGGCCGGCGCCGAACAGGTCCGGCCCCTGCTGCCCGGCAACGCCGAGTGCCTGGCGTTGATCACCAGCCGTACCGACCTGGCCGGGCTGGTCGCGTTCGACGGCGGGCACCGGCTGCGCCTCGACGTACTGGCCGCCGACGAGGCACTGGCGCTGTTGGCCCTCCTCCTCGGCCGGGACCGGGTCGCCGCCGAACCGGACGCGAGCGCCGAGCTGGCGCGGCTGTGCGCGTACCTGCCGCTGGCCCTGCGGATCGCCGCCGCCAACCTGCCGGACGCCGAGAGCCTCGCGGCGTACGCGGCCCGGCTGTCCGCCGGCAACCGGTTGGCCGCGCTGGAGGTCGAGGGGGACCGGCAGGCCGCGGTACGGGCCGCGTTCGACCTGTCCTACGCCGCGCTGCCGGAGCCGGCGCGGCGGATGTTCCGGCTGCTCGGGTTGGTGCCCGGCCCGGACGTCACGGCCGAGGCCGCCGGGGCCCTCACCGGCCTGCCGGCGGACGAGGCGACGCGGCTGCTCGACCGGCTCGCCGCGGTGCACCTGGTGGACCGGCACGCGCCGGGACGGTACGGCTTCCACGACCTCCTGCGGCTGCACGCCGCCGCGCACGCCGACGCCGACCCGGAGCGGGTCGCGGCGGTGGAGCGGCTGTACGACCACTACGTCCGTACCGCCCGGGCGGCCGGGGACCGGATCTTCCCGCGCCCGCTGCACCTGCCGCTGCCCGAGCGGACCGCCGGGGGCGGTGCGGTGCCGGTGTTCCCCGACACCGCACCGGCACGGGACTGGCTGGAGGCCGAGCGGGTCAACCTGGTCACCGCGGCGACCCACGCGGCCGAGCACGGGCCGGCCCCGGCCGCCTGGCTGCTCGTCGACGCCGTGCGCGTCTACTTCATCAGCCGGATGTACGCGGTCGACCTGGCGGCGATGGCCCGCAGCGGGCTGCGCGCGGCCGAAGCGGCGGGGGCGCGCGAACCCCAGGTGATCGCCCACCTCGCGCTGGGGGTGCTCAGCCTCCAGCAGAGCCGCTACCCGCAGGGCATCGACCATCTCACCCGCATGCTCGAACTCGCCCGCGCCACCGGCTGGGACGAGGCCCAGGCCGGCGCGCTCGGATACCTGGGCAGCGTGTACCGACGGGTGGGGCAGCCGCGCAAGTCGGTCGACTACCTGAGCGAGGCGCTGACGTTCGACCAGCGGGCCGGCAACCCCAACGGCCAGGCCCAGCGCCTGCTCTCGCTCGGTCACGCGTACCACGAGCTGGGGATGCTGGACCGGGCGCTCGACTGCCACGCGGAGACGCTCACGGTGTTCGAGCGGCTCGGCTCGACCGCCTCGGTGAGCAACGCCTACAACAACCTCGGTCACGTCTACCGCGAACTGGGGGACCTGCGGAAGTCCCGGGAGTACCACGAACGGGCCCTGGAGATGATGCGCGAGGTGGGGGACCGCCTGGACGAGTCGGACGTGCTGCGCCTGCTCGCGGGCGTCCACCGGATCGTCGGAGACCACGACGCGGCGGTCAGCGCCGCCGAGCAGGGTCTCGCTCTGGCCCGGGAGATCGGCTCGGGCCTGTACGAGGCGTTCGCCCTGATCGCGCTCGCCGCCGTCGACGACGATCTCGGGCGGCACCGGGCGGCCGTCGACCACTGCCGGCAGGCGCTCTCCCGGGCGGAGGCCGGCAACAACCGGTACCCGCAGGTCGAAGCAATGATCATTCTCGCCTCGGCGCACTGCCATCTCGGTCGGCACGCCGATGCGCTCACCTGGGGCGAGCGGGCGCTGCGGGTGGCCACCGAGTCGGAGTACCGGTTGCTGACGGGCCGGGCTCGCACCGTTCTCGCCGAGATCGAGCTGGCCCGCGACGCGCCGGAGCGGGCGGCGGGGCAGGCACGGCGGGCGCTCGCCGTGAGCCGGGAGTGCGGCCACCGGCTGGGGGAGGCCCCCGCCCTCGTGGTCCTCGCCCGCGCCCTCGCCGGTACCGATCGGGCGGCCGCGCGGGAGTACGCCAGGCAGGCCCGGTCGCTGTACGCCGCCATGGGGGCGGCCGAGCCGGCCGCGCTCGCGCCGCTGCGCGACGACTAGGCCGAATGGATCAGAGTCCGGAGCGGGTCAGGGGCGAGCGGAGATCAGGGGACCGAGCGGATCAGCCGGACCAGGGCGCCGCCGAGCAGGATGACCACCGCCGTCACCGCGTAGAGCACCCGGTAGCCGCCCAGGTGGACCACGATCGGGGCGGACAGGACCGGCCCGAGCACCTGCGGCGCCGCGTTGGCGATGTTGAGGACGCCGAGGTCCCTGGCCCGGTCGGTGGCTTCCGGCAGTACCTGCGTGATCAGTGCGGCCTCGACCGCGAGATACACCCCGTATCCGACGCCGAGGATCGCCGCCGCGATCAGCGCACCGGTCCAGGTCGGCCACGCGGCGAGCAGTACCGCCGCGCCGGCCATCAGGACGCTGGCCCACCCCACGAAGACCTTCCGCCGGCCGGTGCGGTCGGATCGCCGGCCGGCCAGTACGGCGGTGACGACCAGCCCGGCCGCGTACAGCAGGATCAGGGTCAGCAGGGCGTCCTCGGGGTGCGGGTGGTGCACCCTGTCGCGCAGGAAGTACAGCAGGTAGAGCGTGCCCAGGGCGTTGCCGAGCTGGATCGCGAACCGGGTGAGCCAGGCCCGGCCGAAGTCGGGGTGCCGCCGGGGGCTCACCCACATCCCGGACAGGACCGCGCGCAGCCGTAGCGGAGCGCGGTGCCGGTGCGGCAGCGGGTCGTCCGGGGTGGCGAGCGCGAACGGTACCGCGAGCAGCGCCACCGCCACCGCGACGGCGACGTAGCCGGCGCCGGTGCCTGCCGTGTCCCCACCGGCGAAGCCGGGCAGCACGGCGGTGACCAGGACGACGCCCACGACCAGGCCGAGGATCTGGGGGATGCCGACCCAGCCGGAGACGGTGCCCCGCTGGGCCATGGGCACCCGGTCGGGTACGGCGGCGGTGAGCGCGGCCAGCATCGCGTTGAAGGCGGCCTGGGCGACGGCCCAGCAGGCGACCACACCGGCGACCGTGCGCTGGCCCGACAGCGTCAGCAGGGCCGCCGCGCCGAGCAGCGCGCCGCCGAGCGTCCACAGGTGCCGCCGGCCGAACGTGTGCCCGCGCACGGTGACGGTGGTGCGGTCGGACAGCGCGCCGGCCAGCGGGTTGGCGATCACCGCCACGAGGGCGCCGACACCGGTCACGAGGCCGAACATCGTCTCCTTGCGCGCCGGGTCGATCGTGGCGATCTGCTCGGGCAGAAGGACCTGGATCGGCGTGGTGAACGCCATCCAGACGCCGAGGTCGGCGAGCACGAGCAGGGTGATCCACTTCGCCCGTACCGGGACGGTGGGCTCGGTGAGAGCCGGGGCACCCGGTTCCGTCATCGCGAACGCGCGACGAGGTCGCGGTACCAGGCGTAGGAGGCCTTCGGGGTGCGTCGCTGGGTGGCGAAGTCGACGTGGACCAGGCCGAACCGCTTCGTGAAACCCTCCGCCCACTCCCAGTTGTCCAGCAGCGACCACAGGCAGTACCCGTCGACCCGTACGCCGGCGTCCATGGCGGCGCGCACGGCGCGTACGTGGCCGTCGAGGTAGGCGATCCGGTCGGGGTCGGCGACCGTGCCGTCCGGGCCGGGTACGTCGTCGTAGCAGCAGCCGTTCTCGGTGATCCAGATCGGCGGAAGCCGGTCGCCGTAGCGCCGGTGCAGCGTGACGAGCAGCTCGGTCAGGCCCGCCGGTACGACCGGCCAGCCGAACGCGGTCGTCGGGTACCCCGACAGAGCGGTCAGCTCGAACGGCAGCGGGCCGTCAGGGGAGGTCCCGGAGACGCCCGTCGGGTTGTAGTAGTTGACGCCGAGCGCGTCCAGCGGCGCGGAGATCACCCGCAGGTCGCCGTCGAGGATGACCGATTCCGGGTCGCCGCCGGTCAACCGCTCGATCCCGGCGGGGTACCGGCCGAGCAGCAGCGGGTCGGTGAACAGCCGGTTGTGGAACGCGTCGTACACCGCGGCCGCCGCCCGGTCGGCGTCGTCGGCCGTCCCCCGGGTGCCGTCCGCGCCCACCGCCCAGGCGGGCGTGTAGTTGTTGGCGATCCCGACCGCGCCGCTGCCGTGCCGGCGCACGGCGGCGGTCGCGAGGCCGTGGCCGAGCAGTTGGTGGTGCACCACCGGGAACGGGTCGTCCAGCAGGTGCAACCCCGGCGCGTGCAGGCCGAGCAGGTGGCCGAGGGCGAGGTGGACGACCGGTTCGTTGAGGGTCAGCCACAGCCGGACCCGGTCGCCGAGGGTCCGGGCGACGATGTCGGCGTACTCGCCGAACCGGGCGGCGGTGTCCCGGACGGTCCAGCCGCCGGCGTCCTGGAGCGGCTGCGGCAGGTCCCAGTGGAACAGCGTGGCGGCCGGTTCGATGCCGTGGGACAGCAGGGTGTCGACGAGCCGGTCGTAGAATGCCAGGCCGGCGGGGTTGGCCGGGCCGGAGCCGGTGGGCTGCACGCGCGGCCAGGCGATGGAGAACCGGTACGTCCGCACGCCGAGACCGGCCATCAGCGCCACGTCGTCGGCGTACCGGTGGTAGTGGTCGCAGGCCACGTCGCCGGTACTTCCGTCGCCGATGTGGCCCCCGGCGTGGCTGAAGGTGTCCCAGATGGACGGTCCGCGGCCGTCCTCGGTCGCTGCGCCCTCGATCTGGTACGACGAGGTGGACACGCCCCACCGGAAATCGGCCGGGAACTCGGGCAGCGGCTGGTTCGTCATGCTCGGCCCATCGACGAAGGTGAGGGTGTCTCGGATCCTAGTCCGCTCCGGCCCGTTCCGGGGGACCGTCCGACGTGGCCGCGCGCCGGCTGCGGTACCCGCTGGTCTTGTTGCGGTTGCCGCAACGCCGCATGGAGCACCAGCGGCGGCGGCCCGGCCGCGAGGTGTCGAGGTACAGCAGCCCGCATCCGGGGCCGGCGCACCGGCGGACCCGGCTGACCGTCGGCGTGCTGAACGTGGCGACCGCGTCGCGGGCCAGGTGGACCAGGAGCTGGTGCCCGGTGACGGGGCGGCGCCAGACGAGCCGGCCGGTGTCCGGATCGACCTGGGCGACGACGCCCCGGCCGGCGGCGATCTGGTTGATGACGGCGAGATCCTCGGGGTCGGGCCGGTCGCCGCGGCTGGCCCGAACTCCCGAGTGCCGGACCGCCTCGCGCAGCCGGCGGGCCATGGTGAGGTCGGCGGTGGTGGCGGTGACCTCGGCCGGGTCCACGCCGTGGCCGGCGAGGTCGAGGCTGCCGCGGGCGCACCAGTGGACGAGGTCGCGCGGCGCGTGCAGCGCCTCGCCGTACCCGCGCCGGTCCTCGCCGCCGCCGGACAGCAGGAGTTCCAGGCAGGGCGCGCCGGCGTCGAACGGGAACGGCGGCCCGTCCGGTGGGGTCAGCAGGAACGGTGCCATGTAACCGGTATTACCGGTTACCCGCGGCGTTTTCAACATCGGAGGTGTAACCGGTAATACCGGTTGCCAGATGTGCCTTCAGAGCCATGATGCATGCGGACTTTCCGGGTTGCAGTTGGTGAAAACCAAGGAACAGCACATCCCATCGATTCAAGCCGTTCACTATTGTGGCGTGGCTCACGATCAAGTTACTCTGCGGTAACCCGCGTTACTGCGAGGTAACTTCTCGTTTGTCGGAGGCCTCCATGGCGCTGCGTCGATCCCCCCTCCTCTCCGCCGTCCTTGCCGCCGCCGTCGCCGGCTCGCTCGCCGTCACCGCGGGCGGCGCGCCCGCGGCGGGCGCCGCCCCCCGTACCGTCGCCGCGACCGCCCAGGACGTCCCGACCACGGGCTTCCGCTTCGTCGACATCACCGCCCGGGACGGGGCGGTGCTCAAGGCCAACGTCATCGCGCCGACGACGGCCGGCCGCCACCCGGCCATCGTGTTCGTCAACAGCTGGGGGCTCAACGACGCCCAGTACCTCGTCCAGGCGTCGGCGTTCGCCAAGCGCGGGTACGTCGTCCTGTCGTACACGACGAGGGGTTTCTGGGGCTCCGGCGGGGAGATCGACACCGCCGGGCCCAAGGACATGGCCGACGTGTCCACGGTGATCGACTGGCTGCTGGCCAACACGGCCGCCGACCCGGCCCGCATCGGCGCGTCCGGCGTCTCCTACGGCTCCGGCATCGCCCTGCTCGCCTCGGCGTTCGACCAGCGGATCCGGGCCGTCGTCTCCATGAGTACCTGGAGCGACCTGGTGTACTCGCTGTACGGCAACGACACCCGCCACCCGCAGACGGTCTGGCTGCTCGACACCGCCGCCCGGCTGCTGGGCCGGCCCAGC
This sequence comes from Planosporangium spinosum, assembly GCF_049999945.1. Classification (NCBI taxonomy): domain Bacteria; kingdom Bacillati; phylum Actinomycetota; class Actinomycetes; order Micromonosporales; family Micromonosporaceae; genus Planosporangium; species Planosporangium spinosum. The sequence goes on from NZ_JBLYUB010000028.1 coordinate 92,590, forward strand.
GCCGAATTCGAGGCCCTGGTGCAGGCGTACTTCGCCAACCAGAACATCGACGGGCTCACCGCCTGGGGGCGGGTGCGCTCCGCGTCGACGTACCTCGACGCCATCAACCGCAACCGGCCGGCGATCCTGATGGCCAACGGGTACGGCGACACCATCTTCGCCCCCAACCAGCTGGTCGACTTCTTCGGCCGACTGACCGTCCCGAAGCGTCTCGAACTGGCGCCCGGCGACCACGTCATCGCCGAGGGGCTGGGCCTGCTCGGGCTGCCCAACCACGTGTGGGACAGCGCTGCCCGGTGGTTCGACCGGTACCTCGCCGGCAAGGCGACCGGCATCGACACCGAGCCGCCGGTCGTGCTGCGCCGGCCCGGCACCGACGCCGTCGAGGCGTACCCGGACTGGGCGCACGTCGCCTCGTCCACCCAGCGGCTGAACCTGGGTGCCCCGAACTGGTGGGACGGCACCGGCCCGATGCGGACCGCCGATCAGGGCTCCTGGTCGAAGCAGATCTCGACGGGTACCAACACCACGGCCGACGCCGGGGTGATCCTGCTCAGCAACGGGCTCAGCGCGCTCACCGGCATCACGCCGACCATCTGGCTGCCCACCGTCAACCGGCGTGACGCCGGGGTGTGGGTGTCCGACCCGCTTCCCGGTGGCGGTGCCATCCGGGGCTGCCCGAGGCTGCACCTGGAGATCAACGCGTCCCAGCCGAAGGGGACGCTGATCGCCTACCTGTACGACATGGACTGGCTGGGCGCCGCCAAGCTGATCGGCAACACGCCGATCACGTGGCTGGAGCCCACGAACACGCTGGACCTGACGATGGAGGCGATGGCGTACGACGTACCGGCCGGGCACCAGCTCGTCCTCGTGGTGGACACCGTGGACCCGCTGTACCTCGGGGCGACCGCCTCCGGTGGAACGGTGACGTTCACCGGCGGATCGCGGCTCGAGCTACCGCTCAGGTAGCTCGACCGGTCGTGGGGGGCGGGGGGGGGGGCGGCCGTGGCCGGGGCCGTGGCGGTTGTC
>NZ_JBLYUB010000029.1:0-92797 GCF_049999945.1 Planosporangium spinosum
GTCTCCGTGTTGATGGTCTTCTTCGTCGATGAACCATCTACCGGAGACCTCGCCATCTATCGATGACCGACACGCCAGCGGCCGCAACCTACGCCGGCCGATCAACGGCCTATGAAACACGGCCTAGGGCGGCCTGGTTTACCAGTGGCTGCCACTGGTAAACCAGGCCGTCACTGCGTCGAGGTGTGAGCTCAACCGCCGTGGCCGGGCACGACGTCTCCCGGTACCGGTGTGCATGGTGCAACAGGTCCGTTGGCCAGCCTGATCGCGAAGCGCTGGCTGCGACCGTGCGAGTTCGTCGACACCTGGACGGTGTAGACGAAGGTCTGGCCGGGGGCGATGTGCTGGGGGTGGACCTTGAAGTAGCGGTCCTTGCTGCCGAGCGGGGCCCAGTCGACCATCTCACGCGGCATCCGATCCGGGGGGACGTAGTCGGCGCGGGGCTCCCGGCAGGTCATCCCGGCGGGTAGGTAGTCCACGGCCGCCTTGACGCCGAATGCCTCGATTCGCTGCTGCAGGCCCTTCGGGTCGCGGTAGTCGTAGACGGAGACGCGGATCGAGCCGTCTGGGTCGCGCTCCACCGCGTAAGCCGCGGACGTGTGCAGCCCGAGCCCCGCTGGGCCGGCGACGGCGGCGCCCGCCGCCACGGCGAGCACGGCGCCTCCGGCGAGCACCAGCCGGCGACGCGACCTCCGGACGGCCCGGCCGGTGACAGGCGCCGCGCCGTCAACCGCACGAGCAGCGACGACGTTCTTGAGCTGGGCGAGCAGCTGCTCCTCGAAGGCAGCGAGCTGCTGTTGGTCAGGCGTACCCATGAGCGTTTCCTCCGGTCGATTGAAGCGGGATCGGGTCGGCGAGCAGGTCGCGCAGCTGCTTGCGGGCGCGGTGGAGCCGGACTCGGGCGGCGATCGGCGAAATGTCGAGCGCGGCGGCCGCCTCGGCGACAGGGAGGCCGTCAACGGCGACGAGCTCCAACAGCCGGCGCGTTGCCTCCGGAACGTCGGCCAGCGCGTGGTAGACCCGGCGGGCCGAACTCTCAGCGTCGATGCGCTCCTCGAGTCGGGCGATGTCGGCCGCGTCCAGCAGCCGGCGCCCGGCGATGCGGCGGGTGGCGGCGGTCTCCCGACGGGCGCGACGACGTTCGGCGGCGACCACGTTGTGGGCGACCCCGAACACCCAGCCGACGACACCGCCTCGGTCTGCCCGGTAGGTGTGCGCCGAGTCGATGATCGCCAGGAACACGTCGGCGGTGAGATCGGCTGCCGTGTACGGATCGTCGACTCGTCGCGCGATGAAGCGGCTCACGTCCGCGACGTGACGTCGGTAGAACGCCTCGAATGCGTCCGGGTCGCCCGCGATGTCGGCGAGATGATGGTCTGTCCGGTCGGCGTCCCCCACAGGCCCCTCCAGGTGCGGTGCTCGGTCGGCTTCCTTCATCCCGTACTTGGACCGGCGACGCCACGGTGTTACATCGAGCCTTTCACCGTGGTCGGCGGTCGGTGTCGATGTGGTGTAGGACGAGGATGGCCTGCACGATCATGGTGGCGCGGCGAGGGCAGCAGCGCAGCTTGGCCAGGATCTTCCAGCCTTCGAGGGTGGCCACGGCGCGCTCGCCGAGGGCGCGCAGCCTGGCGTGGGAACGGTTGACCGCCTTCTGCCGGCGGGACAGCCGCGGCCGTAAATGGTGGCGTTTGAACGGAGTACGGACCGTGCCGCCGGCGCCCTGGTATCCCTTGTCCGCCAACGTCATAACCCCGCCGTTGGCCAGGGCGTCGATCAGGCCATGGGCGCGGGCGGCGGTCAGGTCGTGGACGGCGCCGGGCAGCGCCGACGAGGCCCAGACCAGTCGGCCGGCGGGGTCGGATAAGACCTGGACGTTGACGCCGTGGCGCCGGTGCTTACCGGAGTAGTAGGGCCGCTGGTTGGCGACCCGGTCGATCGGGATCAGCGTGCCGTCGAGGATCGCGTACGCCAGCCGAGCCGCGTGGGTGGCCGCGGCGTGCAGGTCCGGGGCGCAGGTGGCGAGCAGGTGGACGACCTCGCGAACGTAGCGCCAGGCGGTGGCGGTGCCGATGGCAAACCCGGCGGCCAGCCGGGTATAGGTGTCGCCGTTACGCAGGTGCGCGAGGGCGAGCAGTGCTTGCCTGCCGGGTGGGAGGCGCCGCCACCGGGACCGATGCTGGCGACGGTGGCTACGGATGAGGTCGGCCACCTGGGCCAGGGTGCGGCTGGACAGCGGAATCGCAGCGGGATAGGACAGCAACGAGGCTCCAGGTTGGGGCATCGGGTCTTGGTCGACTGCTGTCTTACCGGGAGCCTCACCTCACGTCGATCCCTTGCTCACACCACTGCGCCGTGACCAGCATCGCCACGATGGAAAAGGCTCATTCCTTTATTTCACTGCATTTATATGGATAGCCGCTTTCCGCGATCACGAGTGGGTGGTGGGCTCAGCGACCGGGTGCCCCGACGGTGACCGCCTCCGGCGTTGCCGCCGCCGGGGCGTCCGGCCGTGCCGTACGGCCGCGCGTCGCGACGATGGCGAGCAGCGCCACCACCGCTCCCCCGGCGCCGGCGAGGACGAACCCCCAGGTCGCCCCGTACCGGTCCAGGACGAACCCGACCGCCGGCGCCCCCAGGGAGGTACCGGTGGTCAGCGCCGACCCGTGCCAGCCCATCGCCTCACCCCGTACCACGGCCGGCACCAGCCGGCTGACCGCCTCCGAGCTGGACGCGATCACCGGGGCGCACAGGAAACCGGCCGGTACCAGCAGCAGGCACAGTGACTGCCACCCGCCGGCGAGCCCCACCGGCATCGTGCACAGCCCGAGCAGAACCATGATCACGAACGGTGACCAGGGGCGTGGCAGGGCGCCGTAGACGAAACCGCCGGCCAGCGAGTACGCGCCCCAGGCTGCGAACACCAGCCCGCTCCAGCCCACCTGGTCGGCCTCCCGCAGCACGGCGATGACGCCGACGTCGGTACCGGCGAGCACGAACGTGGCCCCGGCGACCGCCACCAGCACGGCCACCAGCCGTGGGGTGAGTACCCGGTGCCGCTCGCCCGAGCTGCCGGCCGCCCGCTCCTCGTCGCTCCTCGTCGGCGGGTCGAACGCGTACAGTCCGACGCCGGCGAGGGTGAGCGCGGCGCCGACGCCCCACATGGTGGCCGTCGCCGAGGTGCTGGTCAGGATCACCACGGCCAGCGCGGGGCCGACCATGAACGACAGCTCCACCGACATCGAATCGATCGAGTACGCGGCGCGCCGGTGCTCCTCCGGGACCAGCGCGGCCAGCGACTGCCGGACCACCGAGAAGATCGGCAGGGTCAGCGCCCCGCCGGGGAACGCCACCGCCAGCAGCACCGGGTAGGGCAGCATGGGCGCGACCGCCCAGAAGACCGCCGAGCCCACGGTGGTCAGCAGCAGCATCGGTCGCAGGCCGCGCCGGTCGACCAGGCGTCCCAGCACCGGGCCGCCGAGCGCCATCCCGACCGTCGACACGGCGCCGACCAGGCCGGCCGCCCCGTACCCGCGCTTCAGGTCGTCCACCACGTGCAGGGTGAGCGTGATGCCGACCGCCGTCGCCGGCACCCGGGCCAGCAGCGCGACCAGCATCAGCGGTAGCACTCCGGGACGGGCGAGGACATGGCGGTACGGCTCGAGACGCATGGCCCCCATCCTGGGGTACCGGTCCGCCGGTTCCGACCGGATTACGCCCTGGTTTGCTCCGGATCACAGGCCGAGGAGGGCGCCGCGCGGAACGGAGGGCCCCGCACGGAGCGGAGGGCGCCGCGCCGCCCCTTCCAGCGGGGTGGCGGGGCGCCCTCCTGACAACCCGGCCCTGGAACCTGAGCAGCTCAGCTCAGCCCTGGAAACCGGCGAAGATCCTGCTGAACTCGAACGGCTGCTGCGGCACGTTGGTGCACTGGAACAGCGCGCCGTTACAGGCGTTCCGGTCGCGGTTGAGCTCCCAGAACGACAGGTACCCGACCTGGTTGGCGCGGGCGAACGCGACCACGTCACGCGCGTCGCTGGTGTTGAACACGCCCTGGTCGTCGTTGCGGCCGAGCATCGGCGTCACGCCGACCATCCGGAACGCCTGCGCCTCGGAGATCCCGAGCAGGCCCTTGAGCTGGGCCGCGGTCGACTTCGTCGCCTGGATGGCGAGGTCACCGTAATCCTGCCCGGCCCGCTGGTAGTCCATCGCCATGATGTTGACCAGGTCGAGGCTGACGCCGGCGTCCCGCGCGGACTTCACCACGTTGAGACCGTCGGCGGTGAGCCCCTCGGGCAGGACCGGGAGCGTCAGCGAGACCTTCAGGCCCGGGTTGCGCTTCTGCAGCGCGGCGAGAGCGGCGGATCGGCGGTTCACCGAGGTGGGGTCGGCGACGGCCGCGCCTTCCACGTCGAGGTCGATGAACCTCAGCTGGTACGCGTCCACGACCGCCTGGTACTCCGCGGTCAGCGCCGCCACGTCGGTGCAGGCCTGGGCCAGTTCGATCCCGGTCGCGCCGCCGAAGGAGATCTTCACGTCGCCACCGGCCCGGCGCAGCGCGTCGATCTGGTCGCCGAACGCCCGCGCCCGCGGGTCGAACGCGTTGAACCAGCTCGCCTTGCAGCCGGCACTGTTGACGAACGCCATGGTGAACGCCTTGACTCCGCTGCTGGCCGCGAGCTGGGCGAGGGTCGGGCTGCCCGGGTTCGACAGCAGGCCCATGTCCACGTACGGGGCGACGGTGATGCCGCTCGCCGCGGGCGGCGGTGCGGTCGGGGCCGGGGTGCTCTTGGACGGGGTCGGCTGCGGCGCCGGTGGCGGCGTGGTCCGCGCCGGACCGGAAGCGGTCGGCACCGGAGCGCTCGGGGCGGGCACGCCACCACCGGCGCAGGGTGCGCCGTTGATCGTGCAGGACGTCGGCGCGCCGGTACCGGTGACGACGAACCCGAAGGCGGTCGCCGCCCCGGGCGACACGGCGGCGTTGTAGCCGCGGTCGGTCGCGACGACGGTGTTACCGCTGCGGGTGACGTTGGCGTCCCAGAAGCTGCTCAGCGTGGTGTCGGTGGGAAGCGTGAACTCCAGCCGCCAGCCGGTACGGGCCGCGCCGCCGGGATTGGCGATGGTGAACCGGCCCTGGTACCCGCTTCCCCAGTCGGAGTCCTTGCTGAAGGTCGCCGTGAGACCCGCCGCCGCGGCCGGCTCCGGACCGGTGGCCGCTACCGCGACGCCGACTCCGCCGCCGGCCGCGAGCAGCGCCGAGACGGTGTAGATCGTGAGTCTGAGACGGTCACGCCGCACGGTGTTCTCCGTTCGCAGTGGGTTCGGTCGATCGAGTCTCGGTCACGTCGACTTAGGCCCTACCGCAAACTCTCTTAAATGTTGCTGAAACCTGCTCCGTGCGGGATGCGGGATGCGGGATGCGGGACAGACCTCCACCGAGGCGGGACAGGCTCTCGGCGGGCTCAGCGACTTCCGAGGGGTCGGATCGACTGCCCGCGGAACGGGCAGGCAGCAACCGGGCAGGCGGCAACCGGCAGACGGCCACCGGCAGACGGCCACCGGGCAGGCGGCCAGGGACAGGCGGTATCCGCGCGGCGGGGACGGGCGAGCCCGCCACGCTCATGCGTCGAACCCGGTCACAGCGGCTCGCGGAACCGCGGCGTCAGGTCGTCGGGGCCGACATCGGGGACCGGCAGACCGGGTACGGTCGTGTCATCCACTGCCGCCTCGAGAACGTCGGGGCGCTCTTCGATCGGGTGTACATCGGTTCGCTGCTCGTACTCGGGCAGCGGCTCAGGCTGCGTCACACCATCCGGATACCCCGCCTGGCCAGCACATACGCCGGCGAGAGCCGACGTACCCGAAACCACGTCCGGGCAGCACCATGATCGGACGCGCCGGTGGAGCGGAGCGGTACCACCACCGGTGGAGCGAAGCCACGACGGCGCCGCCGGCGGCGTGAAAGCCGCAACGACGACGCCGGCACCGTAGCAACGTTCAGACCGCGCCCGGTACCGCCTCCCGCAACCGCTCGTCGCCATGGGGGTCGGCGCAGGCCGGACAGAGGTGCCGACTCGGCGAGCCCGGCTCTCCCGCCTTCCACCCACGGGCCATCGCCGCCTCCCAGACGGCAGTCAGTACCTGCGGCGTGTTCACCCCGGGGGAAAACAGCACATCACAGGAGTCACACCACAGGTCGACACTGACACCCGCGTCACAGCTCGTCGTTTTGATCAGCACGACGCCTCCTCGGTCGTCGGGACCTCTCCAACCTCGCATGTGTAGTGTTTCCCGCGAAAGCAACAACACGCCGTTCTTTTTGCGCCAGTTGACGGGCAGTTAACAAAGACGTTTCGCAAGCGACCTCGAACTCGGACAAATCAGACTAGCGATCGTTAAGTCCGGCCCGCCGCGGGGACAGTGATGGCGGCGGGGAGCGGCGATGGGCCCGACATCCGGTGGCAGGGTGCGAGCGGCGATGGGGCCGGCGGCGCCGGACGGCCGGTCAGCTCGCCATCGCCAGCGGCTGCGACGGGTACTGCACGGCCGGCTTGGCCGGCGTCGGGTACACGGTACGGATCATCTCGAGAGCCCACGTCATACGGGGAACGGCGATCTCCGGGTGCTCGCCGAACTCGGCCGCGACCCGGGCGGCGCACCCGCGCATACCGAACCTGCGCAGGGTGGCGGCCACGGCCCGCAGGACCTCGTCCGCGGCCGGCTGGTCGGACGACTGAAGGGGCGAGGTGAACAGCGCCTCCGCCCGGACCGCCTCTACGTTGCTGATCATCTGATCCCCCTCCGGCCCATGTCTTTGTTGTGATCCAGCTAATGGCAGCGACGGTGCGGCGGGGTACTCGCCCGGGTGCCAAACGGTAGCCGGGAGGCGCGTTCACCCGCGGGAGACCGCGTTCACCGGTGCGGGATCGGCAGACACCCGGACCCAGTGCGTACAGTCGGCGGCGTGTCCCCGCTAGCCGACCAGACCGAGAGCGCCTTCGTGCGCGCACACACCCGCCTGGCCCCCGCGCCGTACGTGCCCGAGGTCCTCCTCCACCTCGCCGACGACGCGATCACCCTGTGGGAGCTGACCGAGGCGGAGTTGCGCCGTGGCGAGCAGCCGCCGCCGTTCTGGGCGTTCGCGTGGGCCGGCGGCCAGGCCCTCGCCCGGTACATCCTCGACCACCCCGACCTCGTCGGCGGCCGTACGGTCTTCGACCTGGCGGCCGGCTCGGGCCTGGTGGCGATCGCCGCCGTGAAGGCCGGCGCGGCGGTCGTGACCGCGAACGAGATCGACCCGCTCGCCGTCGCGGCCGTCGCCGCCAACGCCCAGGCCAACGGTGTCGAGGTCACCACCGTCCTGGGCGACGTGCTGTCCGGCGACGCCGGCGGGGCCGAGGTGGTGCTCGCCGGCGACGTCTTCTACAGCAGGTCCATGGCCAACCGGGTGCTGCCGTTCCTGCGGCGGGCGGCGGCGCGCGGCGCCCACGTCCTGGTCGGCGACCCCGGTCGCGCCTACCTGCCCCGTGACCGGTTCACCGCGGTGACCGTCCACGACGTGCCGGTCATCCGGTCGCTGGAGAACTCCGACGTCAAGACCACCACCGTGTGGCAGGTTCCGGCCGCACCGGACTGAGCCGCACCTCCGGCAGTGCCCGGTTGATCCGCTCCCCGATTGATCCGCTCCCCGGCCGGTCAGGGCCATCCCGGCCGGCCGGGATGGCCCGGATCGATCCCGGCCGGTCAGGGCCGGACCGCCTTGCCGTTGATCTTCACATTGGCGAAGACGACGCCGTCGACGTTGGTGAGTGTGTTCGACGTGTCGCTCACCCCGTTGAAGCTGCAGTTGCGGACGACGAAGCCCGTGATGTGATCGTCGGCAAGGCCGCTGACGTCGAAGACCCGGGGCGCCTTCATCGACGACGAGTTGGTGATCGTGAACGGCCCGAACGCCGGCGGGTAGGTGCCGGTCTGCCCGTTGTACGTCATGGTCACGTACACGTACGCCCGGTCGACCTGGCCGGAGAAGCTGTCCAGGTTGATGTTCTGGCTGAAGCCGCCGCGCTGGGTGTTCGACTTCACGTAGAGCGCGAACTTGGTGACGCCGACGAGCGTGTTCCTGAACGCGTACACGTTGCGGATCCCGCCGGTCTGCTCGCTGCCGCAGGTGATCGCGCCCCAGTTGCCGTTCATCCGGCAACCGAAGACGACGATGTTCTGGCACGGTACGTTGACCCGCCGGCCGTCGGCGTCGCGGCCGGACTTGATGGCGATGTTGTCGTCGTGCGCGCCGAGATCGCAGTTGGAGATGACCACGTGGTCGCACGACTCCGGGTCGCAACCGTCGGTGTTGGAGTGCGCGGTGCTCGGATCGGTGCTGACCCGGTCGACGGTCACGTTGCGGCACAGCGTCGGGTGGATCTGCCAGAACATCGAGTTCCGCAGCGTGACGCCCTGGATCAGCACGTTCTGGCAGTTGTACGGCTCGACGAAGGCCGAGCGCATGGTGTGTCCCGAGCCCGGTACGACACGCTCCTGCGGCGGCTTGGACAGCTGGGTCTCCAGCCACGCCCGGTCCGAACCCTTGTTCCACGACGAGGTCGCGGCGGCGTCGAGAACGCCGTTACCGGTCAGCGCGATGTTGCGCTGGCCGTACGCGTAGATCATCGGTGACCGGTTCATGCACTCGATCCCCTCGTACCGGGTGAGCACGACCGGGTACGCGCTCGCATCACCCGAGAACGCCAGCGTCGCCCCGTCGAGCCTGAGGTTGACGTTGCTCTTGAGATGGATCGCCCCGGTCAGGTACGTGCCCCCCGGCACGCGCACCGTTCCCCCACCGGCGGCGTTGCACGCGTCGATCGCGCGCTTGAATGCCGCGGTGTTGTCGGTCGACCCGTCGCCCTTGGCGCCGTACGCCGTCACGTCGAATGTCACGGCGGGAAAGGTCGGGACGGTCGTCTCCGCGACGATCGCGCGCGCCTGCGGCCAGGGCAGGTCGGCCGGCGACACGGCCGTGACGGACGGCCCGCCGGCACCCTCCGCACCGGCACTCACCGCACCGGCACCCACCGCACCGGCACCCTCCGCACCGGCCGCGAACGCCGGAACGGCCAGCGCCGGTGCCGCCACCGCGGCACCGGCCATGCCGAGACCGCCGATGAGTACGCCCCGGCGGGTCACTCGATTCGCCATCTTCCTCACTCCTCGGACCTGGGACGATCGTCGTCCGCCAGCAGAAGTCGTCGGTTTGCCGGCCCCGTCGTCCGTCGGTACTCGTCGGTCGGTACTCGTCGGTCGGCAGCCGTCGGTCGGCAGCCGTCGGTCGGCAGCCGTCCGTCGGCAGCCGTCCGTCGGTAGCCGTCCGTCGGTAGCCGTCGTCCGTCGGCGGGCGGTGGATCCGGCAGTAAATCGATTGAGATCTATCCGAATCGGCGGGCCGGGGTCAAGGATCGTGAGCTGCGCTTGCCGCGTCACGGAAACGTTTGCAACGGCCTTGCACAGGCGGCCCCGCCCGGCCACGGCGGTGTAAGCGGGCACCGAGCCGGGTAGCGGCCCCCGGTGCGTGCCCTGTACCGCGGCCTGATCGCCGGCGCCGTCGGCACGATGGCGCTCGACATCACCAGCTACCTCGACATGGCGCTGCGCGGCCGGCCGTCCAGCACGACGCCGGAGCGGACGGTGCGCCGGATGGCCACGTCGACCGGGGTCGACCTCGGCGACGGCGCACGGGCAGACAACCGGGCTGCCGGCATCGGCGCGCTGCTCGGGTACGCGACCGGGCTGACGGTCACCGTGGCCTACACCGGGGCGGTGCGCGAGCCGTTGCCGTTGCCGCGGGCAGCGGCCGTACTCACGGTGGCGGCGATGCTCGCGTCGAACGCGCCGATGACCATCCTGCGGATCACCGACCCGCGCACCTGGAGCGCCACGGACTGGGTCTCCGACGTGGTGCCACACGCGGCGTACGGGGTGGTCGCGGCGGCCGTGGACGGCGCACTGAGGCAGCCGCGATGACCGGGGCCCCGCCCACCCGCATCCTGATCGTCGGCGGTGGCCACCTCGGCCTGTACGCGGCGCGACGGCTCCAGCGGCGCCTGCACCCGGGCGAGGCCGAGCTGATGCTGGCCGACCCGCGGTCCCACATGACCTACCAGCCACTGCTGCCCGAGGTCGCCTCCGGCGACATCGAACCGCGGCAGATCGCCATCCCGCTGCACCGCGTCCTGCCCCGGGTACGCATCTTCCAGGGCGACGTCATCGCGCTGCGGCACGGCGACCGCACCGCCCGGGTACGGCTGACCGACGGCGGGGAGCACGACATCCGGTACGACCACGTGGTGGTCGCCCCCGGCTCGGTCGTCCGGACGCTGCCGGTACCCGGACTGCCCGAGCTGGCCGTCGGCTTCAAGACCCTCGGAGAGGCCGTCTACCTCCGCAACCAGGTTCTCACCCAGCTCGCGCTGGCGGCTTGCACTCCCGATCCGGGCGCCCGCCGCCGGGCCCTGACCTTCGTGTTCGCCGGCGGCGGCTACGCCGGGGTCGAGGCACTGGGCGAGCTGTCGGACATGTCGGTTACGGTCGCCGAGGCGTTCGGCCTACGCCGGGACGACCTTCGCTGGATCCTGATCGAGGCGACCGGCCGAATCATGCCCGAGGTCAACCCGGAGCTGAGCGAGTACGCCGCCGACGTGCTGCGCCAGCGCGGCGTGGAGGTCAGGCTCAACACGACCATCTCGTCGTGCGTGGGTGGCCGGCTGCGGTTCGGTGCCGGCCTCTACGCCGACGACATCGTCGAGACCAACACACTGGTGTGGACGGCCGGCGTACGCCCGAACCCGATGCTCGACTCCACCGACCTCCCCCGCGACGACCGGGGCCGGGTGATCGCCGACGCGTACCTGCGGGTACGTAGCGCGCCGGGGGCCTGGACCGGCGGGGACTGCGCGGCCGTGCCGGACCTGACCAGCCGCACGCCGGGTGCGCTGTGCACCCCGACGGCCCAGCACGCGGTCCGCCAGGCCCGCCGACTGGCCGACAACCTCCTGTCCGAGATCCGGTTCGGCCGGGGACAGGCGCCCGAACCGTACCGGCACCGCCCCGTCGGCACGGTCGCGGGTCTCGGCCGGTTCGAGGGCGTGGCGCAGATCTACGACGTCCGGCTGCGCGGCCTGCCGGCCTGGTTGCTGCACCGCGGGTACCACTGGGCACTGTTGCCCAGCGGCCCCCGGAAGGCACGGGTGCTCAGCGGCTGGCTGCTGGGGGCGCTGTTCCCGCGCGACATCAGCGCCCTCGGCGAGCTGGAGCAGCCCCGCCGGCCGTTGCAGGCAGCGGCCCGGGCGGAGCGGCAGCCACTGCCGGCCGGCCGGGCATAGACGGCCACGGCCGGCCGGCCGGGCATAGACGGCGCCGCGCCTCGGTCGGGCGGGCATAGACGGTGCCGCGCCTCGGTCGGGCGTCGCGCCGGTCGTCACCCGGCGCGGCCGGGAGCGGGCGGCTCGGCGTCGCCCGGCTCCAGCAGGGGGAACAGGCGGGCGACGACCGCCACCGGGCCCGCGCCGGCCGGGCGGGTCGCGGGCCGGTGCTCACGCTGTCGGTACCGGTCGACGAGTTCCCGGATCGTGTCGCCCAACTCGGTCAGCTCATCCGGCGTGAGGTAGAGGACCTGACTGAACGCCTCGTCACGGCGCCACAGACCGGGTGCCCGGTCACGCTGGGCGAGCCAGCGCCGATAGCTCTCGTCCTCCAGCCCCCGGGCGAGGCCGTCGAGGTCGGCCGTCGAGTCCGGAGACGGCGCCGGGTCGGTTACGTCCCGCGCCGGCTCCGGGCTGGCCAACCGCCAGGGGCGAACCCGCCCCCGCGTGGCCGGCGCCTCCTCGATCAGGCCATGGCGGGCCAGTTGGCGCAGGTGGAACGAGTACAGCCCGGAACTGCCGCCGAGTTCCCGCGCCGCGTCGGTGGAGGTGACGGTGCCGCGAGCAGTGATCAACTCCATCAGCGCCGCGCGTACGGGGTGCCGCAGCGCCGCCTGGGTCACCGTCTCCCGCTGTTCTCCCGTCACTTTGCAAAGTATCGTCCTTTGCAAAGGCACCGTCAATCAGCGGCACCGTCGATCAGCGGCACCGTCGATCGGAATCACCGTCAATCGGAATCACCGTCAATCACGCGGCCCCGCCGAGGAGCCGCAGACCGTCGAGGAGAGCCATGGCCGTCCTGCCCGTACGACTGTTCGGAGACCCGGTCCTCACCACCCCGGCCGACGAGGTCACGACGTTCGATCACGAGCTGCGAACCCTGGTCAGGGACCTGAACGACACGCTGCGCGACGAGCGGGGCGCCGGCCTCGCCGCCCCGCAACTGGGCGTCGGCCTGCGGGTCTTCGTGTTCCATGTGGACGGCGTGGACGGCCATCTGGTCAACCCGGTCCTGCGCTTCCCGGACGACGAGGAGCAGGACGGCCCAGAGGGCTGCCTGTCCATGCCGGGGCTGTACTTCGACACCAGGCGACGGATGAACGTCGTGGCCAAGGGCTACTCCATGCACGGCGACCCGGTGCAGATCGTCGGCTCCGGAGGAATGGCGCGCTGCCTCCAGCACGAGACCGACCACCTCGACGGCGTCCTCTTCATCGACCGCATGGACGCGCAACGTCGCAAGGCCGCCATGAAGGCGATCCGTAAAGCGCCATGGAACGGTGGGCCGGCACCGCGGGTGAAGGTCAGCCCACACCCGATCTTCGGTGCGATCCGGTGACCGCACCCCGTAAGCGCAACCCGGTGACCGCACTCCGGTAACCGCGGCCTCCCCCGCAGGCACCGGTACCGGCTGCTGTGCCATCGGCGCGGGGACCGGCTACGCGGTCGCGGCCACCTCGGCGACCGCCCGGACGGCGGCATCGAGCTGGTCGGGGTGTACGAAGTAGTGCGGCGACGCCCGGACCACCGCCTCCAGACCGCGGGCGTCCATGTCGACCAGCGTGGATCCGCGACGGCTGACGGTCACCGTGACGTCCCGGGCGCGCAGCCGGTCGCGTACGGTCTCCGGCGCCACGCGAGCGACCGTGAACGTGACGATCCCGCACCGGCGCCGGCCGAGGTCGCGGACGCGGACTCCGGGGATCTCGGCGAGCGCGTCACGCAGCCGCTCGGCGCCCTCGGCCACCGCCTTCTCGACCGCGTCGACGCCGAGTTCCAGCAGGTAGTCCACGGCCGCGCCGAGGCCGAGGCGGCCGGCCACGTCCGACTCCCACAGCTCGAACCGGGTCGCGTCGCCCGCCAGGTCGAAACGGTCCGGCGCCCGCCAGGTGGCGCTGTGCAGGTCGATGACGGGCGGGTCGAGGTCGCCGATCAGGCCGGGCCGCACGTACAGGAACCCGGTCCCGCGTGGGCCGCGCAGCCACTTGCGGCCGGTACCGGACAGCGCGTCCACCCCGAGCTCGTCGACGTCCACCCGGAGCTGGCCGATCGACTGACAGGCGTCGAGCAGGACGAACGCGCCGTGCGCGTGGGCCGCGTCCACCACCTCACGTACCGGGTTGACCAGGCCGCCGTTGGTGGGCACCTGAACCAGCGACACCAGCCGGACCCGCTCGTCGAGCATGCCGGCGAGGGCCTCCAGGTCGATCTGCCCGGTCGGGTCACTGGGGACGAACTCCACGACCGCGCCGGTCGCCGCCGCCCGGTGCAGCGCCGCCACCGCGTTGCTGGCGTACTCCACTCCGGACAGCAGGATGCGGTCGCCGGGGCGCAGCGCGACCGCGTAGAACGCCTGGGTCCAGGCACGGGTGGCGGAGTCCACCAGCGCCACGGCCGCGGCCGGCGCGCCCAGCAGGCGGCCGATGGACTCCTTCACCCCGGCGAGGTCGGCCGCACGCTCCTCGGCGGCGCGGTACCCGCCGATCTCGGCCTCCCGGCGCAGGTGCCCGACGACGGTCTCCAGTACGGGCGTCGGCGGCAGCGACGACCCGGCGCTGTCGAGGAACACGGCATCCGCCGCGCCTGGGGTGTCGGCCGCGATCCGGGCGAGGTCGAGAGTCATAGCCGGCTACCTCCGAACGTGAAGGGCTTTGGAGGATCTGACACCGCCCACGGTGCCAGATCCTCCACATTCCCAGACTGCGGGCGTCAGCAGCCGATCCGGCTCGACCCGACCGCGACGTCGTCGAACCACAGCGTGTCGGCACCCTCCCCGTACGCCTCCCAGCCGAGCTTGAAACTGGTCAGCGAGGGGCGCCAGGCCCGGTTGAGCCACTGGCTGTCGACGTCGTGGGTCGGGGTGCCGTCGGCGGTCAGGCCGACCACCTCCGCCCCGCCCAGCCAGGTACGCATCGTGCCGTCGCCGTTGACGTTGAACTCGACGCAGTTCCAGGTACCGGTCGGCAGCGGGGCGCTGAGCGCCACCCCGGCCGGGCTCTGCTCGGGCAGCGTCGCGTCGTCGATCTCCCGGTTCCACTGCAACGCGCTGTTCTGGCCGCCGAAGCGGAGGTTCTTTCCGCTCTGGCCGGAGTCGTTCATGGCCAGGAACGCGACGTGCGCGGCCGGCAGGGCGGTGGTGTGGCGGACATAGAACCGCACGAACCAGTTCGCGCCCACCCGGCTCAGGTCGGACGTCGACGCGACGAAGACGTGGTTGCAGTACCCGGCCGCCCCGTTGATCCGCAGCGACCGGCCGCCGCTGCGGGCGACGGCGGTGTCGACGGTCGCGGTACCGGCCCCGGAGCAGTCCGGGTACGTCACGGACCAGGCGCCGGCGGGTGCCGTGCCGGTCTGACCTTCGAAGCCGTCGCAGACGACGGCCGTACCGCACCCGCCAGGCCCTGGCGGCGGCGTGGTCGGGGAGGGCGACGGCGTCCGGGTCGGCGTGGGGCTCGCGGTCGGGCGGGGACTCGTGGTCGGCGTGGGGCTCGCGGTCGGGCGGGGACTCGTGGTCGGCGTGGGGCTCGCCGTCGGGGTGGGACCCCCGCCGTTACCGTCGCACGCCACCCCGTTGAGCGCGAAGTCCGTCGGCGCCGGGTTGGACGAGGTCCAGGTTCCCTGGAAGCCGAACTCGGTCGATCCGCCCGCCGGTACCTCCCCGTTCCACGAGACGTTGGTGGCGCGGACGGCCGTACCGCTCTGCGTGACCGTGGCATTCCAGGCGCTCGTGACCTGCTGACCGGCTGGGTAGGTCCAGGTGAGCGCCCAGCCGTGCAGTGCGTCTCCGGACGTGATGCGTACGTTCGCCGTGAAGCCGCCGGTCCACTGGTTGGGTGTGTAGGTGACACGACAGGTGCCGGCGGCGCTCGCATTGGTGGCGGCGACCGCGAACCCGGCGGTCGCCAGCAGGGTCGCGGCGGCGGCCAGCGCAGCGAAACGGCGGCGGCGACGCGATGGTGGCAGGGGCATGCTTCCTCCGATCGGTGGGGTGTGACGAGCACCGCCCGCTCATCGATGTACCCGCATCCGCCTGCCCGCTCTGGCATCGTACGCATCGACAGGAGTTTTTGGAAGCGCTCCCAACACCGCAGGAACACATGATCGCGGAAACTGTTCCGTACCCCGACCCGGAAACGTTTCCGCGATCATGGCGGGGATGACGGAGGGAGCGAAGGCGGTGAGGGAGCAGCGGGATGGCGGGAGCAGCGGGATGGACAGCATGATGGCGGCCGACAGGGTCATCCGGCGGATGCGGATGCCTGCTCTTGACGATGGACGACCTTCACTGTCCACGCGTACTCTCATGCCGCGGGAGCCAACCGCGAGGCACCGCCGTGCGTAACCACGACGGTTACCTATGTAACCAGCCTGCCGCGCTGTCCACCCTTCCGAGTCATCGACCGCCACCACCGGGAGACCGGACACCGGCACCGGGTCGGGGCCACCGTCGACCGGGCCACCGTCGACCGGACCACCGTCGACCGGACCACCGTCGACCGGGCACCGAACGTCATCGAATCGACAACGCTGCACGGGTGTAGTACGACACGGACGGGGTAGGCAGGCGCGACCCCACCCTGCGCACCGGAGGAGGACGCGACGGTGGACGTCATCCACACGCCACCCCCCGAGTCGGCAGCCGACCACTTCAACTGGCTTCTCACCCGGTTCACCGCCGAGGCCGCCGGGGTTCTGGAGGCGATCGCCGTCTCCTCGGACGGCCTACTGATCGGGATGTCGGCGCTCCGCCCGCGCGCGGAGGCGGACCGGCTCGCCGCCATCACGTCGGCGATCATCAGTCTCGCGGACGGGGCGTCCCAGGTCTTCGACCTCGGCGGAGCCAACAAAATAATCATTGATCTCGATGATGGGTACGTTCTGGTCCGCGCGATCAACCCCGGCTCGGCGATGGGCGTGCTCGCGCGCAAGGACGTCGACCTGGGTGGAACCGCGTACGAGATGACGCTGTTCGCCCGCCGTACCGGTGAGTTCCTCACCCCGCAACTGATCGAGGAGCTCAAGCGGACCATCGGCCCCTGAGCGGGTGCACCGGCCGGAGCGACAGCGTCCCGCCAGCGCACGGCGGCCGACAGCGGGACAACGACCGACAGCGGGACAGCGACTACAACGGGACAGCGACTACAACGGGACAGCGACTACAACGGGACAGCGACCGGCAGCGAAGGGGCGGCGTGGTGACGCCGCCCCTCCCCCGCCGGCAGCGGTCAGTACCGGAAGCGCCCCACGAGCTGCTGCAGCTCGGCGCTCAGCTCGGCCAGCTCGGTGGCGGCCCGGTCGGTCTCGATCACCCCGGCGCTCGTGGTGTCGGCGGCCTGCGCCACCCCACCGATCGCC
Source organism: Planosporangium spinosum (assembly GCF_049999945.1). Lineage (NCBI taxonomy): Bacteria > Bacillati > Actinomycetota > Actinomycetes > Micromonosporales > Micromonosporaceae > Planosporangium > Planosporangium spinosum. The sequence goes on from NZ_JBLYUB010000029.1 coordinate 16,767, forward strand.
GTGGCGATCTCGCTGCTGCCGCTGGCTGCCGTGCCGACGCTGCGGCTGATCTCGGCAGCAGTCGCCGCCTGCTCCTCGACCGCCGAGGCGATCGTGGTCTGGTAGTCGTTGATCCGGTCGATGATCTGACCGATCCGCCCGATGGCCTCCACCGCGCCACGGGTGTCGCCCTGGATCGTCTCGATCCGCCGGGCGATGTCCTCGGTCGCCTTCGCCGTCTCCTGGGCCAGGTCCTTGACCTCGCTCGCGACGACCGCGAAGCCCTTACCGGCCTCGCCGGCCCGCGCCGCCTCGATGGTGGCGTTGAGCGCCAGCAGGTTGGTCTGCTCGGCGATCGAAGTGATCACCTTGACCACATTGCCGATCTCCGTGGAGGACACCCCGAGCTTCTCGATCGTGCTGTTGGTCTCCTGGGCGGCCGCGACCGCCTCGGCGCCGACCTGGGACGCGTCGCTCGCGCTCTGCGCCACCTCGCGGATGGACGCACCCATCTGCTCGGCGCCCGTGGCGACGGTGTGGACGCTGTGCGACACCTGCTCGGCGGTCTCGGCGACCTCGGCGGCCCGGTTGGACGCCTCCCTCGCCGATCCGGCGATCTGCTGGCTGGTCCGGGTCAGTCCCTGCGACGCGCCCGACAGCCTGCCGGCCGACTCGGCCACCCGCGACACCACGCCGCGGATCTCGGCCAACGCGGCGCGCAACGCGTCCGCCATCCGGCCGACCTCGTCGTCACCCCGCACGGCGATGTCGCCGCTGAAGTCGCCGGTGGCTACCTTGTCCAGCGCCTCGACCATCGCGTTGATGGGGCGCCGGACGCTGCGCACGATCCAGACGCCGACGGCGACCGCCACGACGATGCCGGCGATCAGGACGACCAGGGTGACCGTGGTCGACATGCTCCGCAGGCTCGACATCTGCTTGCGCTGCGCGGCACTGTCGGCGATCAGCTTCTCGGCGTACGCCTGGATCTTCTTGCCGTTCTCGGCGCTGAGCGCGGAGGTCTCCTTGTCGAGCGCGGCCGCGCTCGGGTCGTTGGCGGCAGTGGCCGCCTGGCGCGCCGAGTGCTTGGCCACGTACGCGTCCCAGGCGGCGATCAGCCCGTCCACGTCCCCGCGGAACTCGGGCGGCGAGTCGGCCTTGAGCTTCTCCAGCGCCGGGCCGATCTGGCCCTTGGCGGTCTGCGCCCGTTCCAGCGCGGCCTTGATGCCGGCGGGTTCCTTGAGCGCCTCGGACAGCAGGTTGCCCTTGGCGTAGTTGGTCTGGAAGGTCTCCACCTGCCGCAGGTCGGCCAGCGGGGTCAGGTCGCGCACCGCCATCGCGTCCGCCCGGTCGCTCATCCGCGCCTGCTGGGCCAAGTTCACCCCGGCCAGTACCACCATCAGGGCGCCGACGGCGAGGAAGCCGGCGCCGAGCCGGATCCCCAACCCGCGCCGCCCGGCGCGACGCCCACCGACCCGATCAGACATCTCCGCTCCCTCCGGTTCCCCGGCGGATGGCCGGTGGCCGACTGGACCACTCTGGACACCACCCGGGAGATGTGTCGGCAGTCATATCGACCTGTTGAGGGTTTCGTCACCGGAGTTCCACCGGCCGGGGCGGCCACCCGTCGTGGTGGGCTGTCGCCCGGCCTCCCCGGTGCCGGCGCCCACGCCGGCGGGCTCAGCCCTCCCGGTAGTAGCGCTGGGCACCGGGGTGCAGCGGAACCGGCTGGGTGTACTGGCCGTTGGCCCGGTCGAAGTTGCCGCCCTCGGGGTGCACCTTGGCCAGTTCTGCCTGGTGTTCGAAGAGCACCTTGGTCAGCTGGTACGCCAGGTCATCGGGCATGTCGTCGGTGACCAGCAGCATGGTCGGCACCACGATCGTGGTGACGTCGGTCGGGGTCTTGTAGACGTCCTTGGGGATGGTCGCGCTCGAGTACACCGACCCGTACTTGATCGACAGCGGCTCGACCAGCTCCCCGGTCGACATCAGCACGAACCTGTCCGGCGCGCTGTCGAGCAGGTCGGTGATGCCCGGGGTGGGCAGGCCACCGGTGAAGAACAGCGCGTCGACCGTACCGGCCTTCATCCCGGCGACCGTGTCGGGCAGCGACAGCCGCAGCCGCTGCACGTCGGCGTCGGGGTTGAGGCCGGCCGCCTCCAGCATCCGGCCGGCCAGCACGTCGGTACCGGAGTTGAGGCTACTGGTGGAGACCCGCTTGCCGCGCAGGTCGGCCATCGTCTGGATCTTCTCGTCGGCGCGCACGACCACGTTCATCGTGTTGCGGTACAACCGGGCGAGCGCGCGGATCGTGTGCTGCTGGCCGCCGGCCGGCGCGCTGGTGGGGCTGGTGCCACGCGCGTTGACGATGTCGGCCGCGGTGTCGCCGTTGCACAGTGCGATCTCCATGTCGCCGCTGGTCAGCCGGGCCACGTTCTCACCGGACGCGCCGGTCGGCTCGGCGCGTACCTCGTAGCCGGGCAGGTACTTGCTGATCAGGTCGGCGTAGCCGCCACCGAGCTGGTAGAACGTGCCGGTCGTGTTACCGGTGGCGAGGAAGAGCTGACCGTCGTGCCAGGTGCGCGCACCGGTATCCGACTGCCCGCAGCCGGCCAGCCCGGACACCGCCCCGAGCAGCACGACGAGCCCGACGGCGAGCCGGCGCGGTCTCATGCCAGCCCCTCCACCCGCACCCCGGGTTCGAGCGCGTCCGCGACCCGGTGGACCAGCATCGCCGTCTCGTACCCGACCTGCCCGAGGTCGCAGCCGGGCGCGGCGAGCACGCCGATCAGCGCCCGGTCCCCGACCGTCATCACCAGCATCACGCCACCGTCCATGTCGACGATGGTCTGGCGTACGCTTCCCGCCGACATCAGGCGGGCGGTCCCGGTGCACAGGCTCGCCAGTCCACTGATCACCGCCGAGAGCTGGTCGGCCATGTCGATCGGAAGGTCGGCCGAGGTGGCCAGGCGCAGTCCGTCGTCGGAGACGGCCACGGCGTGGGCCACGTCCGGCACCTGGCGGGCGAAGCTTGCCAGTAACCAGTCGAGGTTGGCGGTCTGCTGCTGTTGTTGCATGTGGATCATCGGTCCTTAGCCAGGGGGGTGGGTTGTTTACTGTGCCGCATCGCCGCCGACACGCCCTCCGCCAGCGCGGACAGTCGGTGCCGGACGGCCTCGGGGTCGACGGACGGCGCGGCAGCCGGTGCCGCCGGAGCGGCCGGTGCACCGCCGGTGTACTGGGCACCGGGACGGCGCCGCGGTAGCCCGCCGGGAGTCTCCGGCGACGGGGTGCTGTCCACTGTGCCCTCCTGCCCGGGTGCGGGTCCGTACGGTCCAGGGTGGTGCGCGGGTTCGGCGCGGAGGTGACCGGCGGGTACCACGGCGGCGGTGCGCCCGGCCGGCCGCACGGTCCCGCCCGGCGTCGGGGTCACCGCCGGCAGCGGGGCCACGCCCGGCGTCGGGGGCACCCCCGGCAGCGGGGCCGCGCCCGGCGTCGGGGTCACCGCCGGCAGCGCCGAGAACCCCTGCGCCAGGGTCGCGGACACCGCGTCGGACAGGCGCAGGCCGACGGCGTCGCCGCCACGAACCGCACCACCGGCGCGCGGTGCTCCGCCCACCGCGGCCGGAACACCGTTGGCGCCGGCCTGGGCGGCGCCGTCCAATTCGGGACGGAACCAGACCGCCGACTGGGCCGTCGCGCCCCTACCGGGTCGGGCACCCACACCCTCGAGTACCGGCTGGGCCCGGGCGGGGTCGGACACGGGGGTGCGCACGTCCTTGACCGGAGCGAGGACCGACGGCGGCAGCAGTACGTACGCGACCGTGCCGCTGGCCGTGGTGTGCAACTGGACCCTGATGCCGTGGCGGGCAGCCAGGTGGGCCACCACGTACAGGCCCATGGTGCCGGCCGCGGCGCTGGACAGCCGCGCCGATTGCTGCGCCAACCGGGCGTTCACCTCGGCCAGCCGGGCCTCGGTGAGGCCGATCCCGCTGTCGTGCACCCGGACCACCATGCCGTCGACGGTGTGCCGGGCGTCGACCCGTACGGGCGCGTTCGGCGGCGAGAACTGCGCGGCGTTCTCCAGCAGCTCGGCGAGCAGGTGGACCAGGTCGCCGACGACCGGGCCGGCGACCGCCGCATCCATCGCCTGTGTCTCGACCCGTCCGAAGTCCTCGATCTCGGACGCCGCGGCGGCGACGACGGCCGCGAGCGGGAACGCCCCGCTGGCCGGGCGGCCGGGCTCGCCACCGGCGAGCACCAGCAGGTTCTCGCCGTTACGGCGCAGGCGCGCGGCGAGGTGGTCGAGGGCGAAGAAGCGCGACAGCGCCTCGGGGTCGGTCTCCTCCCGCTCGAACTCGTCGAGCAGCCGTAGCTGGCGGGTGATGAGGGTACGGATACGGCGGGCGAACACCTCTGCCATCCGTGCCACGTCGAGGTGCAGCTCGGCCTGGTCGCTGGCCAGCCGCAGCGCCGTGTGGTGCACCGACGAGAACGCGTCGGCGACCTCACCGACCTCGTCTTCGCTGGCCGCGATCCGCCGGGTGATGTCGGCGGCCTCCGAGTCGCGGCCGATGGTCTGCTCCACCGAGGCGCCGGCACTCACCTTGGCGATGGTGTCGGGCAGTTCGTGCCGGGCGACCGTGAGCGCCGCGACGCGCAGCCGGCGCAGCCGGCGGCTGGTGCGCACGGCCAGGAAGAGCGCCGCGGCCAGCGCGGCGAGGCCGAGACTGATGGTGCCGACGGCGGTGAGCCAGGCGCGCCGGGTCGCCGACGTGGACAGCTCCGAGGCGTGCCGGTCGAGCTGGTCGACGAGAGCCAGGCCGACCAGGTTCACCTTGCGGATCGTGCCGCTCTGCGCGACGTACCAGCTGTCGGCCTCGCCCTTGACCGGTTGGCCGGTGAGCACCGCGTTCCGCCGCTGCGCCGCGTTGTCGACGTCGGGGCCGGTCATCAGGCGCTCGTAGCGGTCCCGCGCGCCCGTGTCGGCGACGCGGACGAACTCCGCCTCACGCTGCTGCCGCGACGCGTCGATCCGGGCCAGGTCGATCAGCTCGGTGCCCTGGATCGAGGCGCGACTGTAGACGCCGCGCAGCAGGTCGCGCTCGAGCGCGTGGTAGTGCTCGACGGCGGCGAGCGCGGCGACCGCCCGCGCGGCCGACGCCAGGTTCGGGTCGCGCAACTGGGCGGGCAGCGCGTCGGCGACCGCCAGCAGGGACGTCGTGATGTCGTGGAACATCGCGTCGGTCTGTGCCTCGAAGCCGTTGCGCGACCGCGCCACGCCCAGCTTGTCCAGCTCGACGTCGGCGGCGTTCAGCTGGGCCTGGAGCGCGGGCGCCGTCCGCGCGGCGGCCGCCCGGGCGACCCGGTACCGGCTGAGCGCCAGGTCGGTGCGGCTGCGCTGGGCGGTGACCAGCCGCTCGCCGGCCTTTCCGCCGCGCTGGCGCAGCGCGGCGGTCTCGGCGAGTTCCCGTTCGAGTTCGTGGGTCAGCCGGACGGTGGCCGTCGCCGTGGACGCCACGACCTTCCCTCGCGCGGCGTCGCGGGCGCTGGCCACCGCGTCGCCGGTCTGCACCGTGCCCAGCACGCCGAGACCGAACGTGGCGACGAGGATGGGGGCGAGCAGCTGGGTACGCACCGACCACAGCCGGGGACGTCCGCCCGGTCGGCTACCGCCGGTCCGTCCGCCCGTACGTGTGCCCCTGCGGTGCCCGGCGACGGCCGGGTCGGCGGCCAGGGAGCGGCGCTGGCCGGCCGCGTTCCGCGACGTGGGGGTGGTTGCGATCGCCATTGCTCTCCTGCGCATGAGCGTCCGGGCCCGCTCGGGGCGGGCCCGGCAGCCGGGTCAACTGCTACTTGGCGCCAAGCTTGTCGAGGGCTTCCTTGGCACCCCGGTGTAGCGATACCGGGTCGGTCTTCCGGGCGGTGTCCAGGCTGATGCCCTTCGCGGCGGCGTTGGCCTTGACCAGGTCGTCACGCTTGTCGAAAAGGGTCTTCGTCAGCACGCACGCGAGGTTCGCGTCCAGGTCCTCCTTCACCAGCAGCACGTTCGGGACCACGATGGTCGGTATGTCGGCTGCGGTCTTGTAGGTCGCTGCCGGGATCTTCCCCGCCTGGTACGCCTGATTGGTCTCCTGCATCTTGGGCAACAGCGCGGTGATCTCGAGAAACTTAACCTTGTCCCCCAAGGTCGTAAAGAGATCGGTGATACCAGGGGTCGGAAGGCCGCCAGACCAAACCAAACCGTCGATACTGCCATCCTTCATACCGTCGATGCTCTTGGTGAGATCGAGACGTTGCGGCGTGATGTCCTTTTCGGGATCGACCCCGGCCGCCTTCAGAAGGCGCTGAGCGATGACCTCGGTGCCCGATTTGGGGGAGCCCGTCGAGATTCGCTTGCCTTTCATATCTGCCACGGAATTAATGCCTGAATCGGCCCGCACAACCACATGGGTGTAGTTGTCGTAAATGCGAGCAAGTGCCTGGACCGGCTGCTTCTTACCGTCGAAGGCGGCCTTTCCCTGTACCGCGTCCGTGGCGGTGTCGAACAGCGAGAAGGCGACCTGGTACTCCCCCGCCACGAGCTGCTGGATGTTCTGCACCGACGCCCCGGTCTCGGCGGCCGTCGCCTGCACCTTGCTGCCACTGTTCGCCTTGACCTGCAGCGCGTACGCGTTACCCAGCGCGTAGTACACGCCGGTGGCGTTGCCGGTCGCGATGGCCAGCCGGGTGTCCTTGTCGACGGCGCAGGTCACCTGGTTGCCGGTGTCCGCCGCGGCACCGGTCCGGCGACCGCCGCACCCGGCGGTGCCGGCGACCGCGACGGTGAGCACGGTCGTACCGACGACGAGTCGTCCTATCGTGGACCTCACTACATCTCCTCCCTCGATGCGCCCGCGGCGCCGAGCACCGCGGGGGCCGCCATCCGGCGGCGGACCAGGCATGCCACCACGGCCAGGGCCGCGAGTACGGCACCGATGGCGGTGGCGATCGGCTCCAGCCACAGCAGGGTCAGCCCGGCCGCCGCCGCGAGTACCCGCGCGGGCGTTCCGGCCGGCCCGATGCCGGGCAGCCAACCGCCGGCCGCGATGGCCAGCGTGGCGACCCCGAGCGCCGAGGCGGCCAACGCGAACGCGATCTGCCCGGTCCCGCCCCGGCCGAGCAGCCCCTCCCCGGCCGGGGTCAGCACGAACGCCAGCGGCACCAGGTACGCGGGCAGCGAGTACCGCAGGGTCTGCCACATGGTCGGGATGATCCGGCCGCCGGTGACCGCCGCCGCGGCGACCGCGGCGAGCGCCGTGGGCGGGGTCACCTCGGACAGGACCGCGAAGTAGAACACGAACATCGCCGCCGCCGGCTTGCTGACGTCGAGGTTGATCAGCGCCGGGCCGACCACGACCCAGCCGATGATGAACGACGCGGTGACCGGTATGGCGAGGCCGAGCAGGGTCAGGGCGATCCCGGCGAACACGGCGGTCAGCAACGCCACCACGGTGGCGTTGTCGGAGACCGCGCGGGCGCCGTCCACCAGCAGCGCCGCTGTCTGCGGTCCCAGGCCGGTCTTGGTGGTGATGGCGGTGATGATGCCCGCGGCGGCGCACACCGCGGCGACCGGCAGGACCCCCCGGATGCCGGCGGCGAACGCCTCGAACAGCCGGCGCGGGGTCAGCCAGAACCGCCGGTCCAGGTAGGACAGCACGGCGGCCAGCAGCGTCGCGTACACCACCGCACGGGTCGCCGACAAGCCGAACGCCAGGAAGACGACGATGACGAAGAGCGAGCTGAAGTGGTATCCGAACCGGGCCAGCAGTCGCCAGGGCGAGCGCGCCTCGATGGTGACCGGGCGTACCCCGAAGCGCCGGGCGTCGATCTCGACCGCGAGCAGGATCCCCAGGTAGTACAGCACGGTGGGCACGGTCGCCCAGGCCAGCACCCGCAGGTACGACACGTCGAGGTACTCGGCGATGATGAAAGCCGCGGCACCGAGCGTCGGCGGCGACAGGATGGCACCCACGCCGGACGCGGCGAGCATCCCGCCGGCGCGCTCCGCCGGGTACCCGGCCCGCCGCAGAATCGGCCAGGTCACCGCGCCGACGCTGACGGTGGTGGCGGCACCCGACCCGGAGACCGTGCCGAGCAGGAAGCCCGCGGCGACCGCGGTCCGCCCGGCCGCGCCGCGCGAGCGGCGGAACGCGGCCACCGACAGGTCGACGAAGAACGCCCCGGCGCCGGACAGGTCGAGCACCGCGCCGTAGATGGTGAACAGCACGATGTAGGAGGCGGCCACGTCCAGCGGCGTGCCGTAGAACCCGCTGCCGGAGTTGTAGAGCGCGTCGACGATCTGGTCGAAGTTGAGCCCGGCGTGCGCGATCGACCAACCCTGCGGCAGGTACCCGCCGTAGTAGGCGTAGCCGATGAACGCCACGCAGACCGCCGGCAGGACCCAGCCGGTGGTACGCCGGCACGCCTCCAGGATGAGCAGCAGCAGGACCGTACCCATCGCGGTGTCCACCGGGTCGAGCAGGCCCTGCCGGTTGAGGAAGTCGTCGTAGCCGCCGCCGGCGCCGCCGACCACCACCGGTAGTACCGGGTAGAGGCAGACCACCAGCGCCACGACGGCCAGCACCCAATCGGCGACGGTCGGGCGGTCGGTCCGCGGCGCCGGCCGCCGCAGTGCCGCCGAATGGCGCAGCGCCTTTGGAATACGCAGTGCCTTCGGCGCCCGCAACCCGGACGAGTAGGACAGGAACACCAGAGGCAGCACTCCGGCGAGGAAGAGGATCAGATAGTACTGGCTGCCCTGCGCCAGCGGCGCGAACAGCTGCCACAGCACGAGCAGTCCGATCACCACGGCGGCGCCGCTCACCAGCAGCGCGATGCGGCCGGTCAGTACCCGCCCCGGCTTCTCCTCCTCGAACTGCGCGGCCAGCTCCGCGGCCGCTTCCGGGCTGAGCGCCCGGTCCTGCGTGCCCACCGGCACGGACGCTTCATTGTCCTTTAAGGACAATGATAAATGTCCAGTCCCCGGCTCTGATTCGGCGAGACTGGAATCCGAAGCATCCATCGATCCACTCCGCTCCACGGCAGCGGACGATACGCGAAAAGTGAAACCCCTGGTATCCCTCGTACTGTATGTAACCGGCCGGCTGTTCTCTTTGGGGCAGACCCTGACGGGTGGGCCACCGGCCACGAAACCCACCGTCGCACAGGTGAGCTGGAAATATCCGGTACGCACCCGGTTCCGCACGGTAGACGATAAATGATCTTTAAGTTTGCCTTAATCACAGACCGCAGCGATGTCACCGGGGCGCCCAGGCTTGTCCAGTCCGGGGCCGCGATCGGGCCGATTCACACCCGCACGGTTCACTGTCCGCACGGCTCCCCTGTCCGCACGGCTCGCCTGTCGGCACGGTTCCCCTGTCCGCACGGCTCGCCTGTCGGCACGGTTCCCCTGTCGGCACGGTTCCCCTGTCCGCACGGCTCCCCTGCCGGCACGGTTGCCTGTCCTCGCCGGCACGGGGCCGCGCCGGATCAGGTGGTGATCCGCTCCCGGGCCGGCCCGGTGGCCGAACGGCCGGCGGGACCCACCGGGGCAGCGGGGGCAGCCGCGATGGCCGCCCGGGTCGGCGCGGGCCGGCGGCCCGGGCGGCGCGCCGCGCCGCTGACCATCACCGCGATCAGGCCGAGGAGCGCGGGTACGAACAGGAAGATGCCGCACGAGGCGAGGACCGCCCCGGCGAACGCGGTCGCCGCCATCGCGACCAGGCGACCGGCGCTGCGCCGGGGCAGTAGCCGGGTGGCGGCAGCGGTACCGATGACGGTGACCGCGGCCAGGCACGCCGACGTGGCGCGCATGAGGGTGTCGAGGTCGACCCGGTAGACGACGGTCGTCATGGTGACCAGGCCGGCCAGCACGGCGAGCACGGTCAGGCTGCGCCGGGGCACCTCGCCGGCGCCTCCGCCGCGGGCGAGCACCCGCGGCAGTGCGCCGTGCTGGGCCAGGGAGGCACCCAGCCGGGCCCCGCCCGCGACGTACGTGTTGATCGCCCCGAAGGACAGGAAGACCGCCGCGACGGCCGTGATCGTCCGGGCGGCGTCCCCGATACCGTGTGCGAGCAGCAGGGTGAGCGGCACCGCCGAGAAGGCTGCCCGGCCACCGAGCACCCCGATGGTGGTCACGGCCAGCCCCAGATAGAGCACCCCGACGACGATCACGGTCAGCGTGGTCGCCCAGGGCAGGTGGCGGCGCGGCTGGGCGAACTCCCCGGACAGGTGGCTCGCGGCCTCCCAGCCGGCGAAGGCGAAGAACAGCACGCCAGCCGCGTCGACGACCCCGTGCCAGCCGTGCGGGGCGAACGGCGTGAAGTTGGCGGCCTCGACGGACGGCGCGGCCGCCGCGACGGCGGCGACCAGCAGTACGACCAGGAGGATCACCAGCAACAGCTGTACCCGGCCGGACAGGCGCAGGCCGACGTAGTTGGCCGCGAACGCCGCGACCACCAGGCCGCAGGAGATGGGGGCGATCGCGGACTCACCGAGTCCGAGGGAGACGGCGACGTACTCGCCGCCGATCAACGCGCCGGCCGGGACCCCGATCGGGACGGCGAGGTAGAACCACCAGCCGACCGCCGCCGCGGTGTGCCCGCCGAAGGCGGAGCCGGCGAACCTCGCGACGCCGCCGTTGTCCGGGTACCGGGCGCCGAGGGCGGCGAACGTCAGCGAGACCGGCACGCTCAGCGCGAGCAGCGCCCCCCAGGTGATCAGTGACGCCGGACCGGCGGCGGCCGCTGCCAGCCGGGGCAACGCGAGGACGCCGGGGCCGAGCACCGCACCGACGAAGAGCGCCGTGCCCTGCAGGAGACCGAGCCGGTGGACCCGCCGGTGGCGGGCGACCTCGGCCCACCGGGGCACCATGGCCAGTTCAGCCATGACTCGACATCCGGTCCGACCTCCGCGGGACAGCGCTTACCACGGGACGACCAGGCCGACCACCCGACGACACCCTCAACGACTCCACCCGCCCATCGAGGCCCCCCACCATGCTCGCCCGGCGCGGCGGTCCGCGCACCGCGGTCCGCACGTCGCAGTCCATGGACCGCGGTCCGCACCACCGCGGTCCGGGCGACGACCACCGGTACATCGCCCCCCAGCGACCGTCCGGCAGGCGTCGCCACGCCGGTCGGGAGTACATCGGTGATCTTCGCGCTCAGCTTACCGCCTCCGGACCATCTGCACGTGCAGAAGCGTCGATGCTCTTCGCGCCCGCCCGGCGGCTGCCCGGCGGCGAGCCGGCCGTCGTCATCCGCGGCGTCGCCCACGCGCTTCTCGGCGTGACGCTGTTTCCGTGATCCTGGAGAGTTGGTGGGACCACGACCGCAAGCTCTCCAGAATCATGGGGCGGACCACTCCCCCGGCCGCACCAGCCCCGTCTCGTACGCCAGGGCCACCGTTCCCGGTCCCGTCCCTACTGATCGCGATCGGTTACCCGATCCGGCGGTCCCGTCACCCGCGGCGTCGGGCGGCCCTTCCCGCCCACTGACGACCACGGCGGTCGGGCCGACCCGCGGACCCCCGGCAGCCGGTGACCTGAGAGGTCCGGGTTTGCCCCCGGCCTGCCGGGTAGCTGACCAGCATGGTCCCGGAACCGACGAGGGAGTTGTCGGGACGGGGCGCTGGACCCGTGCGACCGGGGGTACGCCGACTTCGTCGTCGAGCCGTTCCGGATCACCGCCGGGTTCGCCCCGCGGCGTACCCGGACCAGCCGGTCGCGGGCCCGTTCACCGCCGACCTCGGCAGGTTTCCCCACCGCCTGCCGGTACGGCCTGACGGGGGGTACGGCCGGGCATGACGCCGGCCGGGCGCGCCTGACGTTCCCGGATCCGTGAGGCACGGTGATGACCGCACAGCCGACGACCGCGTTCCGGTACGGGATGAGCCAGTTCTCCACCATGCGGTGGAGCTTCGAGCAGGACGTGGAGAACTACCCGCGGCTCGGCGTGGAGGCCCTCGACCTGTGCGAGGAGAAGCTCGCCGACGACCACGCCGACGACCAGCTGGCGATGGTCGGCGCCGCCGGCCTGCCGGTCACGTCGGTCCAGCCGACGGTCCGCGCCCTCTTCGCCACCGCCACCCAGCCGCGGCCGCACGACCACGGCGAACGGCTGACGCGCTACCGGCGGTCGATCGAGCGGCTGGCCCGGTACACGCCGGATGCCGCCTTCATCGTCACCACCGGACCGGCGCCGGGCGGCGACCTGGCCGGCCTGCTCGACGTCGTCACGCTCGACCTCCGGGAGCTGGCCGACGTCGCCGCCGCGCACGGCGTGCGGATAGCGTTGGAGCCGCTCCATCCGGTCCTGGTCAACGTCGAGACCGCGATCTGGACGTTCCGCCAGGCGATGCGCCTGGTCCACGAGGCCGGCCGGGACAACCTGGGCGTCTGCGTGGACCTGTGGAACCTCTGGCAGGACCCGTACCTCATTCCGGGCCTGCGGTCGGCCGGCAACCGGATCTTCGTGTTGCAGGTGAGCGACTGGCGCACGCCGCGCTCCTTCGCCGACCGGCGCAGCATCGGCACCGGCGAACTGCCGCTCCCCGAACTGCTGTACGCCGTTCGCGCCGCCGGGTTCACCGGCCCCAGCGTCCTGGAGATCCTCTCCCGCGACGTACCGGACTCACTGTGGGAGGGCGACCCCCGCGCACTGGTCCGGCGCAACCGCACCGCCCTGGAGGAGGCATGGCGGGCCGCCACCGCCCTGTTCGCCTAGCCACGGCCGCCCGGCCCCACACCGACGCCCGGCCCCACACCGACGCCCCGGCCCCACACCGACGCCCCGGCCCCACACCGGCGCCCGGCCCCACGTCCGTGATCAGGAAGGGTCTGCGCGGCCAGGACCCACAACCAGGACCCACAACCGAGACCCACAAAGATCCCGCGAATCATTCCTGATCACGGGAAGGTTCCACTCAAAAAGGGATATAGTCCTTTTGGCCCCGTCCCCCTCCCCCTACCGTGTGGTGCTCGTCATGATTACGGCTTGCACCGATGGGGCAAACGGAGCCGACAGTCTGGACGAAGGTCCGGCCGGTGACGTCACGCAGAACGGACAGATCCGGTGGCGTCAGGCAGGAGCGGACAGATGCAGGTTTGGCCGGGGAACCGCTACCCCCTCGGTGCCAGCTACGACGGCACCGGCACCAACTTCGCCCTCTTCTCCGAGGCCGCCGAGCGGGTGGAGCTCTGCCTGTTCGACGCGCACGACAACGAGACCCGCGTGGAACTGGCCGAGGTCGACGGCTTCGTCCGGCACGCGTACGTGCCCGGCGTCGAGCCCGGCCAGCGCTACGGCTACCGGGTGCACGGGCCGTACGACCCGGCGCGCGGCCTGCGCTGCAACCCGAACAAGCTGCTGATCGACCCGTACGCCAAGGCCATCGACGGTGACGTGCGCTGGGACCCGGCGGTCTACGCGTACGAGTTCGACGACCCCGAGCGCATGTCGGAGACCGACTCGGCGCCGTTCATGCCGAAGGCCGTCGTGATCAACCCGTACTTCGACTGGGGCACCGACCGCCCGCCCCGGGTGCCCTACCACGAGTCGATGATCTACGAGGCGCATGTCAAGGGCCTGACCTACCGGCACCCGGAGATCCCTGACGAGCTGCGCGGCACGTACGCCGGGATCGCCCACCCCGCCATGATCGAGCACCTGACGAAGCTCGGCGTCACGGCGATCGAGCTGATGCCGGTGCACCAGTTCGTCAACGACCACCACCTGGCCGACCGGGACCTGTCCAACTACTGGGGTTACAACACCATCGGGTACTTCGCGCCGCACCACGCGTACTCGTCCATGGGCCACGCCGGGCAGCAGGTGCAGGAGTTCCGCGCCATGGTGAAGGCGCTGCACTCCGCCGGGATCGAGGTCATCCTCGACGTGGTCTACAACCACACCGCCGAGGGCAACCACCTGGGCCCGACGCTGAGCTTCCGCGGCATCGACAACCCCTCGTACTACCGGCTCGTCGACGACGACCCGCGGTACTACATGGACTACACCGGCTGCGGCAACAGCCTCAACATGCGCAGCCCGGCATCGCTGCAGCTGATCATGGATTCGCTCCGGTACTGGGTGCGGGAGATGCACGTCGACGGCTTCCGCTTCGACCTGGCCGCCACCCTGGCCCGCGAGTTCTACGAGGTCGACCGGCTGTCCACGTTCTTCGAGGTGGTGCAGCAGGACCCGGTCGTCGGCACGGTCAAGCTGATCGCCGAGCCGTGGGACGTCGGCCCCGGCGGGTACCAGGTCGGCAACTTCCCGCCACTGTGGACGGAGTGGAACGGCAAGTTCCGCGACACCGTGCGCGACTTCTGGCGCGGCGAGCCGGCGACCCTCGGCGAGTTCGCCAGCCGGATCTCCGGCTCCGCCGACCTGTACGCCGACGACGGGCGGCGACCAATAGCCAGCATCAACTTCGTCACCGTCCACGACGGGTTCACCCTGACCGACCTGGTCTCCTACAACGAGAAGCACAACGAGGCCAACGGCGAGGACAACCGCGACGGCGAGAGCCACAACCGGTCGTGGAACTGCGGCGCCGAGGGCCCGACCGACGACCCGGGCGTCCTCGAACTGCGCGCCCGGCAGCGACGCAACCTGCTCGCCACCGTGCTGCTGTCGCAGGGCGTGCCGCTGGTCGGGCACGGCGACGAACTGGGCCGCACCCAGCGGGGCAACAACAACGCGTACTGCCAGGACAACGAGCTGAGCTGGGTCGACTGGGACAACGTCGACGAGCAGATGCTGAAGTTCACCCGGACCCTCATCGGCTTCCGGGCCAGGCACCCGGTCTTCCGGCGGCGCCGGTTCTTCACCGGCCGCCCGGTCCGGCGGATCCACGGCACCCCCATCCGGGACATGGAGTGGTTCACCCCGGACGCCCGGGAGATGACCGAGGACGACTGGGACACCGACTTCGGACGCGCGGTGATGCTGTTCGTCAACGGCGAGGGCATCCGGGAGCGCGGTCCGCGCGGAGAACGGGTCACCGACGACTCGTTCATCCTGTGCTTCAACGCCCACCACGACTGGCTGGAGTTCGTCCTGCCGCCCGCCGAGTACGGCGGCAAGTGGGAGCTGGTGATCGACACCGGCGAGTTTCCCAGTGCCGACGTCAAGAACGGCCGGATCGCCGAGGCCGGCGGCACGGTCTTCGTCCGCGACCGGTCGTTCATCGTGCTGCAGCGGACGGCGTGAGATGCACCCCGCTTCGACGTACCGGGTACAGGTACGGCCCGGTTTCGACCTGGCCGCCACCGCCGAGCTCGCCGACTACCTCGCGGCGCTCGGTGTCAGCCACCTGTACACCGCTCCCCTGCTCACCGCGGCGCCCGGCTCCGCGCACGGGTACGACGTCGTGGACCACGCTCACGTCAACCCGCAGCTCGGCGGCGAGCAGGGACGGCAGCGGCTGGTCGCCGCCCTGCGCGCCGCCGGGCTGGGCCTGGTCGTCGACATCGTGCCCAACCACGTCGGGGTCGCCGTGCCGCCGGCCAACCCGGCGTGGTGGGACGTGCTGCGGCACGGCCGGGATTCGGCGTACGCGGACTGGTTCGACATCGACTGGTCGCGCCCGCGGATCCTGCTGCCGGTCCTGGGCGACGACCCCGCCGCCCTCGACGAGCTGAAGGTCGTGGGTGACGAGCTGCGCTACTACGACCACCGGTTCCCTCTTCGGCCGGGTACGGCCGACGGAGACCCGCGGGAAGTCCATGATCGCCAGCACTACGAGCTGGTGTCGTGGCGGCGGGGCAACAGCGAGATCAACTATCGGCGGTTCTTCGCCATCGCCGAGCTGGCCGGCCTGCGGGTGGAGGACCGGAGCGTCTTCGAGGCAACCCACCGCGAGCTGCTGCGCTGGTACGCGGCCGGGGAGCTTTCCGGCATCCGGGTCGACCACCCCGACGGGCTGCGCGACCCGGCCGGGTACCTGCGCCGGCTCTCCGCCGCCGCGCCGGACGCCTGGCTGGTGGTGGAGAAGATCCTGGAGACCGGCGAGGAGCTGCCGGACTGGCCGGTCGCCGGTACGACCGGGTACGACGCGCTGCGCGAGGTGTGCGGGGTGTTCGTCGACCGGGCCGGCGAGCCGGCGTTCACCCGGCTCGACGAGGAGCTGACCGGGGCGCCCAGCGACTGGCCCGGCCAGGTGCACCGGGGCAAGCGGGAGGCGGCCACCCGGCTGCTCGCCGCCGAGCTGACCCGGCTGGCCCGGCTCGCTCCCGACGTGGCGACCCCGGCCGACGTCGAGGACACGCTCGCCGAGATCGCCGCGTGCTTCCCGGTGTACCGCTCGTACCTGCCGGACGGGTTCGACCACCTCAGTCGAGCCCTCGCCGCGGCCGAGCGCCGCCGGCCCGAGCTGGCGGGCGTGATCGAGGCGCTGCGGCCCCGGCTGTCGCACCCCGACGACGAGCTGGCCGTGCGCTTCGAGCAGTACACCGGCGCGGTCATGGCCAAGGGGGTAGAGGACACCGCGTACTACCGGTACAGCCGGTTCACCGCCCTCAACGAGGTGGGCGGCGACCCTGGCTCCTTCGGCGTGAGCGTCCCCGACTTCCACGCCGCCGCCGCGGCCCGCCAGCGCCGCTGGCCCGCCGGGATGACCGCACTGTCCACTCACGACACGAAACGGGCCGAGGACGTCCGGGCACGGCTGGCCGTCCTGTCCGAAATCCCGGCGCTCTGGAAGGCCGCCGTCCACCGGTGGACCGCTCTCGCGCCGCTGTCTTCTGAGGCGCCGCTGTCTTGTGAGGCTCCGCTGTCTTCTGAGGCTCCGCTGTCTTCTGAGGCGCCGCCGTCTTCTGAGGCGCCCCCGTCTTCTGAGGCGCCGCCGTCTTCTGAGGCTCCGCTGTCTCATGAAGCATCGTCCGACGCGGGCCTGGCGCACCTGCTGTGGCAGGCGGTCGTCGGCGCCTGGCCGATCGAGCGGGAGCGGCTGCACGCGTATGCGGAGAAGGCCGCCCGCGAGGCCGCGACGTCGACGAGCTGGACCGACCCGGACCCCGACTTCGAGCGGGAACTGCACGGCCTGGTCGACGCGGTCTACGACGACCCGGCGCTGCGGGCGGACCTGACCGCGTTCGTGGCCGCGATCACCGCCGCGGGCTGGTCGAACTCCCTGAGCCAGAAGCTGGTGCAGCTGACCATGCCGGGCGTCCCGGACGTGTACCAGGGCACCGAGCTGTGGGACTTCTCGCTGGTCGACCCGGACAACCGGCGGCCGGTGGACTTCGCCGCCCGCCGTGACCTGCTGGCCCGCCTCGACGACGGCTGGCAACCGGCGGTCGACCGGACCGGCGCGGCGAAACTGCTGGTCACCAGCCGTGCCCTGCGGCTGCGCCGGGAGCGGCCGGAGCTGTTCACCGGCTACCGCCCGGTGACCGCCGACGGCCCGGCCGCTGCGCACGTCGTCGCGTTCGACCGCGGCGCCGACTCCGACGGCGCGATCACCGTCGCGACCCGGCTGCCGCACGCCCTGCACCGGCGCGGCGGCTGGGGCGACACCCGGCTGCCGCTGCCGCCACGCGGGTACACCGACGTCCTCACCGGCCGCCGGTTCGCCGGCCACGACCTCCCCGGCGGTGCGGTCGCGCTCGCCGATCTGCTCAACCCGTACCCCGTAGCGCTGCTTTCCCCGTAGCGCTGCCTGCCCCGTAGCGCTGCCTGCCCCCGTACCGCCGCCCGCCCCGAGGAGAGCGACATGACCGAGTTCCGAGTGTGGGCGCCGCAGGCCTCCCGGGTACGCCTGCTGGCCGCCGGCACGGAGCACGCGATGGAAGCGGCCGAATCGGGCTGGTGGCGGGTCGACGTGCCCGACGCCGGGCCGGGCACCGACTACGGGTACCTGCTCGACGACGCCGACCAGCCGCTGCCCGACCCGCGCTCGCCGTGGCAACCGCAGGGCGTGCACGGGCCGAGCCGGTGCTACGACCACACCGCGTTCGCCTGGACCGACGACGGCTGGACCGGCCGGTTCCTGCCCGGCAGCGTCCTGTACGAGCTGCACGTCGGCACCTTCACCCCGCAAGGCACGTTCGACGCCGCGATCGAGCGCCTGGACCACCTCGTCGAACTCGGCGTCGACCTGGTCGAACTGCTGCCGGTGAACGCCTTCAACGGCGAGCACAACTGGGGCTACGACGGGGTGTGCTGGTACGCCCCGCACGAGGCGTACGGCGGACCGGACGGCCTCAAGCGCTTCGTCGACGCCTGCCACGCGCGCGGCCTCGGCGTGGTCGTCGACGCCGTGTACAACCACTTCGGTCCGTCGGGCGCCTACGCCCCGGCGTTCGGTCCGTACCTCGGCCAGGGCGCGAACACCTGGGGCGCCTCGGTCAACCTCGATGGACCCGGCAGCGAGGAGGTCCGCCGGTACATCATCGACAGCGCCCTGATGTGGCTACGCGACTACCACGCCGACGCCCTGCGCCTGGACGCGGTGCACGCGCTGGTCGACCACGGTGCCGTCCACCTGCTCGAGCAGCTCGCCGCCGAGGTCGAGTCGCTGGCCACCCACCTGGGCCGGCCGCTGTCGCTGATCGCCGAGTCCGACCTCAACGACCCCCGGATGGTGACCCCGCGTGAATGCGGCGGGTACGGCATGCACGCCCAGTGGGCCGACGACGTCCACCACGCGCTGCACACGGTACTGACCGGCGAGCGGCAGGGCTACTACGCCGACTTCGGCTCCCTGGAGAGCCTCGCGACCGTACTGGAGGGCGCGTTCTTCCACGCCGGTACCTGGTCGAGCTTCCGGGGTCGCCGGCACGGCCGGCCGGTGGACCGGACGCGCACGCCCGGTCACCGGTTCGTCGCGTACCTGCAGAACCACGACCAGATCGGCAACCGCGCCCTCGGCGACCGGCTCCCGGCGACGCTGTCGGCCGGGCTGCTGCGCGTCGGGGTGACGCTGCTGATGACCGGCCCGTTCACGCCGATGCTGTTCATGGGCGAGGAGTGGGGCGCGACGACGCCATGGCAGTTCTTCACCAGCCACCCGGAGCCGGAGCTGGCGGCGGCGGTCGCGACCGGGCGGCGGCGCGAGTTCGCCGCGCACGGCTGGCCCGAGGGCGACGTACCCGATCCGCAGGCGCCCGAGACGTTCCAGCGCTCCAAGCTGAACTGGTCGGAGCTGGACAAGCCGGAGCACCGGGAGCTGATGGAGTTCTACCGCCGGTTGATCGCGCTGCGCAAGGCGGTGCCCGACCTGTCCGACCCGTGGCTGGACCGGGTGAAGGTGGCCCACGGCGACCAGTTCCTGACCGTCACGCGCGGCGGCTGCGTCGTGGTCGCCAACCTCGCCGGGCGGCGGCAGCGGATCTCGGTCCCCGGCCGGGCGGGCACCGTCCTGCTGGCGACCGAGGCCGGTGTGACGCTCAGCCCGGACGCGGTCGAACTACCGGCCGAGTCCGCGGCCGTGGTCACCGTCCGCTGACCACCCTCATGCTCCCGTGATCGTCGCAACGTCCGGACAGGGGTCTACCGGTTCACGGTGCTCATGTCGGCGTACCGGTTGCCGGCGGTGAAGCCCTTCGGCGCGACCTCCTCGATCCGGGCCAGGTCGTCGGGGGTCAGCGTGACGTCGAGGGCGCCGACGTTCTCCTCCAGGTACGTGATCCGCTTGGTGCCGGGGATCGGCACGATGTCGTCGCCCTGGGCCAGTACCCAGGCCAGCGCCAACTGGGCCGGCGTGCAGCCCTTCTCGGCGGCGATCTCGCGGATCTCGGTGACCACGTCCAGGTTGCGCTGGAAGTTCTCGCCCTGGAACCGCGGGTGGTTGTGGCGGAAGTCGTCGGCCGGGATGTCTTGAGGCCGCTGCCAGCGGCCGGTCAGGAAGCCGCGGCCGAGCGGGCTGTAGGCGACGAAGCCGATGCCCAGCTCGCGGGTCGTTGGCAGGATCCCGTCCTCCGGGTCCCGGGACCACAGGCTGTACTCGGTCTGCAGCGCGGTGATCGGGTGCACGGCGTGCGCCCGGCGGATGGTGTCCGGCGCGGCCTCCGACAGGCCCAGGTGGCGTACCTTCCCCGCCCGTACCAGTTCCGCCATGGCGCCCACGGTGTCCTCGATCGGCACGGTCGGGTCGACCCGGTGCTGGTAGTACAGGTCGATGTGGTCGGTGCCCAGCCGCTGGAGGCTGGCGTCGCAGGCGGCCCGCACGTACTCGGGCCTGCCGTTGATGCCCACCCAGGAGCCGTCCTCGCGGCGCTCGTTGCCGAACTTGGTGGCCAGCACGACCTCGTCGCGCCGGCCGGCGATCGCCCGGCCGACCAGCCGCTCGTTGGTGAACGGCCCGTACATGTCGGCGGTGTCGAGGAAGATGACCCCCAGGTCGAGGGCACGGTGGATGACGTCGACCGACTCCCGTTCGTCGCCGGTGCCGTAGAACTCGCTCATACCCATGCAGCCGAGGCCGATCGCGGAGACGGCGAGTCGGTCAGGACCGAGGTGACGGGTCTGCATGTGGATCTCCTCCGGTCACGGGTACGGGCATCCGGTCACGGGTACAGGCGTTTCGCCTACCCCGTCGTTTCGCCTACCCCGTCGTTTCGCCTACCCCGTCGTTTCGCCTACCCCGTCGTTTCGCCTACCCGGTCGGCGCGGGCGCAACCGTCGACGTCCTCACCGCGACACGCCCGGCGCAAAGACACATTATGCGATTTCTCTCAGCCCGCTCCGTGCCCCGCCGATGAGGTGCGATGAGCCGGATTGGCAGCGAGCGTGACGACGGAGGGCGCAGAAGATGGGCACAACCTCGGCGGTGGGCATCACGGCGCGCCGCAACCGCATCGCCGGCTGGTTCGCCGACCGCGGTACCAGCACGAAGTCCGCCATCCCGGTCGTGGTCATGGCGCTCGTCGCCGTCGGAGTCAGCACGCTGTCACTGGCGCGCCTGTCACAGGCGAACGCCGATCTCCGGGTTATGAAGACCAACCACGTCGACAGCATGCAGCAGTTCAACGAGCTGCGGGCCGGCTACGGCACCATGTTCCGGGGCCTGCTGCTGACGATGTACCCCGACGCGGAAACGCAGCAGCAGGCCAAAGCGGAGCTGCAACGCGCCGACGCCCAGGTCAAGCCGGCGGTCGCGAAGTACCGGACGCTCGCCGCCGGTTCGGTGGCGCGCACCGCGCAGATCGACACGTTCGAGCGCGCCTGGAACGACCACACCCTGATGCGCAACGTGTACTTCCTCGGCATGCAGCCGCCGCCCGGCTCCGACCTCCCGGCAGTCGGCGAGCGCGCCAAGGTCCTCGCGCGGTTCGTCAAGAACGAGACCGCCATGGACGAGTCCCTGAAGGCGCTGCAGCAGGCCGAGAGCGACGAGAGCGCCGCGCTGACCGCCGCCGCCACCGAGCGGTACAACACCGCCCGCGCCCTCGTCGTCGGCTCGCTCACCGTCGGGCTACTGCTCGCGCTGGCGGTGGGTGTCTGGTTCGCCCGGATCTCGCGGCGCCAGCTCGGCAGCGTCTCCGCTGCCCTGACCGCCCTGGCCGAGGGCGACCTGACGCACCGGGCCGAGGTGTACTCCCGCGACGAGTTGGGGCAGATGGCCGCGTCGGTCAACCGCGCCAACGACGGCATCCGCTTGATCGTCGAGACGCTGACCACCGGTTCCCGTACCCTCGGTGCGACCGCACAGCGGCTGGCTGGCGTGGGCGACAGCATCGGCGTCAGCGCCAAGGCGGCAGCCGACCAGGCCGACGTGGTCGCTGGCTCCGCCGGCGGGGTGTCGAGCAGCGTGCAGACCGTGGCCGCGGGCGCCGAGGAGATGGACGCCTCGATCCGGGAGATCGCCGAGAACGCCAACAGCGCGGCGAAGGTCGCATCGGACGCGGTCTCCGTGGCCGAGTCCACCAACGAGACGGTGTCCAAGCTCGGCGAGTCGTCGGCCGAGATCGGCAACGTGGTCAAGGTGATCACCTCGATCGCCGAGCAGACCAACCTGCTGGCGCTCAACGCCACCATCGAGGCCGCCCGGGCCGGTGACGCCGGCAAGGGCTTCGCGGTCGTCGCGAGCGAGGTCAAGGACCTCGCCCAGGAGACGGCGAAGGCGACCGAGGACATCTCCCGCCGGGTGGAGGCCATCCAGGGCGACACCACCGCCGCGGTCGAGGCGATCGCCGAGATCAGCCGGATCATCGCGAAGATCAACGACTACCAGCTCACCATCGCCTCCGCCGTCGAGCAGCAGACCGCGACGACCAGCGAGATGAGCCGCAGCGTCGGCGAGGCCGCCGAGGGTTCGTCCGCCATCGCCGCGTACATCGACGGCGTGGCCACGGCCACCCAGGCGACCCTCGGCTCGCTGGTCAGCGCCACCGAGGTCACGACCGAGCTGGCCAACCTGTCGGCCGAACTGGAGGCCGCCGTGGGTCGCTTCCGGCTGTGACCGGCAGTCGCTGACAGCGCGTCCACGACCGTCGCCGGCATCCACCGGCAGCCACCGGCAGCGTCACCTGGGCCGCGTCGACGCCCCCGGGGGTGCCGGGGGCGTCGACGTGCCTCAGTCCCCCGGGTACGGCGCGGTGCGCCGGGAGGCGAGCGCCCGTACGTCCTCGGGCAGCGCGTCCGCGGCGAGCAGCCGGGGCAGCAGCTCCGGCTCGCGGGTGAGCGCCCGGAACGTCACGCCAATGGTCACGTCATGGTCCGGGCGGCTGACCACGGTGACCGGGTCACCGGCGCGGATCTCTCCCGGAACGACCACCCGCAGGTACGCCCCCGGCCGCGCCCGGACCGTGAACCGCTTGACCCAGCCCTTCGCCGCCATCCAGCCCTTCTCCGCCATCCAGCGCGCGAACGTGCCGCACGGGATACGCGGGACCGCGACCTCGAGGACGACCTCGTCGCCGATGCGCCACCGCTCGCCGATCAGCGCCCCGGTAACGTCGAGGCCCGCGGTGGTGAGGTTCTCGCCGAAGGCGCCGCCGGGCAGCGACCGCCCGAGCTCGGCCGCCCAGCCGTCCAGGTCCTCCCGCGCGTACGCGTAGACCGCCTGGTCGTCACCGCCGTGGTGCCGGGTGTTGAAGATCCGATCGCCCACCAGCCCGCTGCCCAGCCCGGTGCGCTTCGGCCCCGGCGCGCGTACCCGTACGGGTGCGTCGACCGGCTGCTTGTCGATGCCGGTGAGCCCGCCGTCCGCACTTCCGCCGGCCCGCGGGACCGCCAGGTTAACCGAGATCAACCGCGCCATCACCGCAGCGTATGCGCTGAGGGTCGAGCCGGACCACCCGTTTGTCCGGCGAGCCGTGCCCGTCCCGGAGCCGCGATTGCCCCCGAAGCCGCGACGCTACCGGCATAGGGTGGGCTGGTGGGCGACCCATTGATTCAGCTCTCCCTCGTGTTGCTCGTGGACCGGTCCGGCGCGCTCCTGCTCCAGCTACGGGACGAGCACGCGCCCAGGTACCCGAACAGGTGGGGCCTGCCGGGTGGGCACCGGGAGCCGGGCGAGTCGCCCGAGCAGACGGCGCGGCGGGAACTGTGGGAGGAGGCGATGCTGTACGCCGACGAGGGGCTGCACCCGTTCGAGGTCCAGCATCTGCCGCAGGAGGGCCTGGTCACGCACTACTTCTCCGGCTCGACCTGCGCGCTGCCCGGAGACGTCGTGGTCGGCGAGGGCGCCGCCATGGTCTTCGTCCCCGCCGCCGACGTCGTCGGCGGCCGCCGGTTCACGCCCGGCACGGCGGAGGTACTGGGGCGGTTCCTGTCCTCACCCGCGTATGCCCGGCTGGCCAGCGGCGAACCGCTGCCCTACGCCGGCGACGGCGACGGCGACAGCGACCGGTACGCCGGGTGGTCCCATCTGAGCGACCGGTACGTATGCGACCTCACCGACGCCCACCGCACCTGCCATCGGCGGGCCAACCTGCTCCTGGCCCAGGGCCGCGACGACGCCCTGCGCGAAATGGCGGCGGAGGGGCACCGGTGCGCCTTCGTACGCCTGATGCGGCTGCTCATCGACACCAACCGGATCGAGGACCTGCGACAGATCGCCGTCGCCGGCGACGACCGGGCAACGGTCACCCTCTACGAGTACCTCAGCCGGAGGTACAGCGGTGACGACCTGACCGCCGCGCTACGCCGGGAGGCGACGGTCCTCCCCCGCATGAACGTGTGGCTCGCCGGCCGCCTCGCCGACGCGGGCCGGGTCGACGATGCCCTTGACCTGCTCGACCCCCTCAAGGCTCAGCCCGCGTACGCGGACGAGGCGCGGTCGGTCGCGTACCGCATCGAGGTGGCCGCCGGCCGAGTCGCGCCCCCGGCACGCAAGCCCTGACGCGGCCACCCGCCAGGCGTTTCGCCCTGCCCGTCCCGCTCCAGGCGGCCTACATCCGTTCGACCGCGGCTTTGGCCTCGGCCAGGCTCATCCCGGTGTGCTCGCGCAGTACCTTGATCGCCTCGATCTTCCGGTTCGCGTCCCTGAGCCGCCGGACCCGCTCCAGGACGTCGAGTCCCGGATCGGCCGTCGTCGCCGGCCCGCCCGGTAGTGGCCCGCCCACCTCGATGCTCTCCACAGCCCGCTTCGCCTCGACCAGCGACAGCAGCGGGCGGTGGTCCCGCAGCACCTTGACGGCCCGGATCTTCTTGCGCTGACGGAGCAGCGCCTCGATCTCCCGGCGCAGCGCGGCATCGTCGAGCCCGCCGGTCGCCGGACCGCGTACCCCGCCGAGTCGTGCCTCGGTGAGCGGTGACCCGACGAGATCGGTCGACCGGGCGGATAAACGCGCCGCGGCGATCCGCAGGACGCACCCGAGGGCTCCGACGACGAGAGCGACGAACAGCACCTTCGACACGACTGCACGCTACCGGCCGGCGGCAAGCCGTCGATCCGCTCCACCGGCCGCCACCGCCGCCACCGCCGGCCGGGCCGGTGCGGGTGCCGCGGCGTCAGCGGCCGCGCGGCGCGGCGAGCCGGTGGGTGAGCGCGGTGTACCGACGCCCGGCACCGACGGTACGCACGGCGGCGGCGAGCGCCCGCCGGGAGCCGACGAGCACGACGAGTTTCTTGGCCCTGGTCACGGCGGTGTAGAGCAGGTTTCGTTGCAGCATCATCCAGGCGCTGGTGGTCAGCGGGATCACCACGGCCGGGTACTCCGAGCCCTGCGACCGGTGGATCGTCATCGCGTACGCGTGGGCCAGCTCGTCGAGCTCGTCGAAGTCGTACGTGATGGTCTCGTCCTCATCGGTGCGCACGTCGAGGGTCTGCTCCTCGGTCGACAGCGCGGTGACCACGCCGAGGGTGCCGTTGAACACCCCCGCGGTGCCCTTGTCATAGTTGTTTCTGATCTGGGTGACCTTGTCGCCGATGCGGAAGACCCGACCACCGGCCCGGCGCTCGGGCAACCCCTCCCGGCCGGGGGTCAACCGCTGTTGCAGGAGGGTGTTGAGCGTGCCCGCACCGGCGGGACCGCGGTGCATCGGCGTGAGGACCTGGATGTCACGACGCGGGTCGAGGCCGAACTTCGCGGGCATCCGGGTGCAGGCGACGTCGACGGTCAGCTCCGCGGTGGCTTCGGTGTCGTCGCAAGGGAACAGGAAGAAGTCCGGCAGGCCGGTCGTCACCGGCGGGATGCCGGAGTTGATGCGGTGGGCGTTGGTGACCACCCCGGACTGCTGGGCCTGCCGGAAGATCCGGGTCAGCCGGACCCGTGGGATCGCGTCGGCGGCCAGCAGGTCGCGCAGCACCTCGCCGGCGCCGACCGAGGGAAGCTGGTCGACGTCACCGACGAGCAGCAGGTGCGCGCCGGGCGGTACGGCCTTGATGAGCTTGTTGGCCAGGATCAGGTCGAGCATGGACGCCTCGTCGACGACGAGCAGGTCCACGTCGAGGGGGTTGTCGCGGTCGTAGGAGGCGTCGCCGCCGGGCCGTAGCTGCAGCAGCCGGTGGACGGTGGCGGCCGGGTGGCCGGTCAGCTCGGACAGCCGCTTGGCGGCCCGCCCGGTCGGCGCGACCAGGGTGATCTTGGCCTTCTTCACGGCGGCGAGGGTGACGATGGAGCGGACGGTGAAGCTCTTGCCACACCCCGGACCTCCGGTGAGTACCGCGGCCTTGCTGGTCAGGGCCAATTTGACGGCCTGTTCCTGCTCCGGGGCGAGGTCGGCCCCGGTACGGGTGCGCAACCAGGCCAGCGCCTTGTCCCAGTCGACCTCGGCGAAGTGCGGCATCCGGTCGGCCGGGTCGTTCAGCAGCCGCAGCAGGCTGCCCGCGACGGACAGCTCGGCGCGGTGGAACGGCACCAGGTACACCGCCGGCACCGTCCCGTCGGTGCCGGGGACATCCTCCCGGACCACGCCCTCCTCGGCGACCAGCTCGTCGAGGCACGAGCCGATCAGTACGGCCGGGACGTCCAGGATCTTGGCCGCATCGGCGACCAGCTGCGGCTCGGGCAGGTAGCAGTGCCCGGAGTCGGTCGCCTCCGACAGGGTGTACTGCAGGCCGGCCTTGACCCGGTCGGGGCTGTCGTGCGGGATCCCGACCGCACGGGCGATCGTGTCGGCGGTCTTGAAGCCGATCCCCCACACGTCGGCGGCCAGCCGGTACGGCTCGTTCTTCACCACCGAGATGGATCCGTCCCCGTACTGCTTATAGATGCGCACCGCGAGGGAGGTGGAGACCCCGACCCCCTGGAGGAAGACCATCACCTCCTTGATGGCCTTCTGCTCCTCCCAGGCCGCGGTGATCTTGGCGGTGCGCTTCGGGCCCAGGCCCGGCACCTCGATCAGCCGCGCCGGCTCCTCCTCGATGATCCGCAGCGTCTCCAGGCCGAAGTGGGACACGATCCGCTCGGCGAAGACCGGGCCGATCCCCTTGACCAACCCGGATCCCAGGTACCGCTGGATGCCCTGGATGGTCGCGGGCAGGACCGTCGTGTACGACTCGACCTCGAACTGCCGCCCGAACTTGGGGTGGCTCGACCAGCGGCCCACGAGTCGCAGACTCTCCCCCGGCTGGGCACCCAGCAGCGCCCCGACGACCGTCAACAGGTCGGAACTGCGGTCGGTGGCGACCCGGGCCACCGTGTACCCGGTCTCCTCGTTGACGTAGGTCAACCGCTCCAGCACCGCCTCCAGGACGGCACCGGCCGGGCGAGCGGCACCCGTGGGGCGAGCGGCAACGGTCACGGGCCCTATCCTGCCGGTGGCAACTGACAAAATGCCAACCGCACGGCACCGACCGCACGGCACCGACAGCACGGCACCGACCGCACGGCACCGACCGAGATGGTGCGACCGGCCGTGTGACAGTGTTCATGCCCCGCGCCGCTGATCACGCGCACCGGGAGAGGCCGTATTCCCGGACAGGCTGTGACCCCGGACAGGCTGTGACCCCGGACAGGCTGTGACCCCGGAGAACATGCTGTAACCGCGGACAGGCCGCCGTCCCGGCGCCGGCAGCGTCGATCCCGTGGCCGACACCGCCACTGCCCTTCCCACCAACACTGCCTTGCCACCAACTGATACTCGTTGCCGGCGTGGTGGCTGGCGCACTTCGGCCCCGCGATCGTTACCGTTCGGTCGGCCTATTCGCGGCGGTGGTAATGGTTGCGGCGGGGGTGTCGGGCCGGGTCGAGGTGGGCGGGTGGCAGGAACTCGGGTCGTCCGTCGGCGGAGTTGATGCGGACCCGCCAGTCGCCGTGGTGGACCAGGCGGTGGTGGTATCCGCACAGCAACACGGCGTTGTGCAGGCCGGTGGTGCCGCCGTCGGCCCAGTGGATCACGTGATGGCCGTCGCACCAGCGTGGTGGCCGGTCGCAGCCGGGGAAGGCGCAGCCCCGGTCCCGCAGGATCAGCGCGCGGCGCAGCGGTCCGGTGAACAGGCGGCGTTCCCGGCCGACGTCGAGGACCTGGCCGGCGCCGCCGAGCACCGCGGGCAGGATGCCGGCGTCGCAGGCGAGGCGGCGGGCCGCGGCCGGGGTCAGCGGGCCGCCGTCGTCGAGGGTGGCGACACCGACCCGGTCCCGCAGCGCGGCGTAGTCGACGGTGACCACCACCTGCGGGCGGTCACCACCGTTGACCGGCAAGTCGGTGCAGGCGGACGCCAGCCGGCAGACCTCGACCAGCGCGTCCGCGCACCGCTGCCCCACCGTACGCACCTCACCGGCGGCGGCCGGTTCGACACCGCCGGGGCCGCCCGGGTCGTCTTGGCCGCCGGGGCTGGCCCGGTCGAGGTCGGCCCGGCCGGCCCGACGGTAGGCGCGGGGTGCACACAGCGGATCCAGCGCTGCCCGCACTACCGCCGCGCCCTCCCGATCCAACCACCCGCACAGCCGCACCCGCCCCTCACCGGGCACCTCCACCAGCCGCAACTGCCGCCCCCGCCAGGCCCTCTGCTCCGCGCGCTCCAACGCCTCCCGCGCCCGGGCATCGGCCTCATCGGGGGCGACCACCTCGAACACCCGCCGCCCCAAGACACCCAGCTCCCGCGGCCCGAACGCCGCCGCCTCACCCACCAGATGCCGGTCCGCGGCCGCCCGATGCTCCACCGGTAACCCGGCCACCGCCGATGCGATCACCCGCGCCTGCTCCACGTTCACCGCCCCGGCCGCGAGGGCCTCGGCCGTGGCCGGCAGATCCGTCTCCAACACCGCGGCCAGCCTCACCTGCCGGCCGGCCTCGGCTGGTGACATCCGGTACCGCCCGGCCAGCCATGCCCCCGTCCCCGACGCCCCCTGTGCCGCGGCCACACCCCGGGCGTCCACCTCCCGCACCAGGGCCAACTGCAACGCCGCCAACCGGGCGGCCAACACCCGCACCCGATCCAACGCACCCACCACCGTGGCGTCCGACCAGGCCCACACCGGCACCGACCGGCACTCCCGCACCGCCCGGTCCAGCACCGCCAACGCCTCCACCACGCCCCGCACGCTACCGTCCACCCCCGACAATTTTCGAACACGCGTTCTATGTCGTTTACCGTTGATATGCGAGCGCCGGACAGAAGGGGCCAAATCATTCAGGGCGTTTTCGGCTCAGTCGCGGGCGCGATGCGCCGACGACATCCGGACAGCGGCAGAGCCGACGACGTCCGGACAGCGGCAGAGCCGACGACGTCCGGACGGCGGCAGAACAGTGCGCCCGTGCGGCGACGGATCGCGGATACCACTGGCAGGGACACGTGACTGGCCGTTGTGCCAGGAAATACCTACCAGTACTATGCATCGTACTTCTAGGGGTAGGAACGGGGTGAGGTCCGTGAAGGTCGCTAAGGATTTGGTGGCCGCCTCGGCGACACCGATGGTGCTCGGCATCCTGGCTGAGGACGCGAGCTACGGCTATGCCATCCTCAGGCGGATCAACGAGCTGTCCGGTGGCGAGCTGGCCTGGACCGAGGGCCTGCTGTACCCACTGCTGCACCGGCTTGAGCGCCTCGGTTATGTGGAGTCGAGCTGGCAGTCGGTTACGGGCGAGCGGCGGCGCAAGTACTACCGCATCACCGACAAGGGCCTGGCTGAGCTGGCCGAGCAGCGCCGCCAGTGGGACACGGTGGTGGACGCGCTCAAGGAGATCTGGCTCGGCCTCGGCGACCGCGGGCCGCTGACTGCGCCCCCGCTGGAGGGCCGGGCATGACGGCGCGGGAGGGCCAGGACGAACTGGAGGCGCAGTTCGCGCAGTGGCGTCAGTACGTGCAGCGCCGCCGGGAACTGCTGCCGTCCGACGCCGACGAGCTCGAAGACCATCTCCGTGGTTCGGTCGACGAGCTCGTCGCGGCCGGCCTGAGCCCGGATGAGGCGTTCCTGGTCGCGGTCAAGCGGATGGGCAGCCTCGACGAGCTGTCTCGCGAGTTCGCCCGAGAGCATTCGGAACGGCTCTGGAAGCAGCTGGTGCTGACCGGCGAGACCGGCAGCCCGGTCGCGGACACGCGGTCGCGGCGGGACCTGTGGGCCATGGTCATCTGCGCGGTGGGTGCGGTGGCATCCGTCAAGGCGCCAGCACTGTTCGGGCTGAGCTTCGAGGACGACAGCTCGTTCTACGCGCGGAACTTCACCCTGTTCGCGCTGCCCTGGCTGGCGGCATTCCTGGCCTGGCGCCGTCAGGCCCGACGCCCGCTGATCGGAACACTGGTGACGCTGTTCGCTCTCGGCGCCGTGGCGGCCAACGCCTACCCTCTGGCGGACAAGTCGCAGTCCGTGGTCGTCACCAGCATCCATCTCCCCATCGCACTGTGGCTCGTGGTGGGTCTGGCCTATGTCGCCGACGACTGGCGGTCGTCCCGTCGACGCATGGACTTTATTCGCTTCACCGGCGAGTGGTTCATCTACTTCGTACTCATGGCCCTCGGCGGCGGCGTACTCTCCGCGTTCCTGTTCAACACCTTCAAGGCCATCGGGATCGTCCCGGAGGAGTTCATCTCGCATTGGCTCCTTCCCTGCGGCGCCACGGCCGCGGTCGTCGTGGCCGGGTGGCTCGTCGAGGCCAAGCAGAGTGTCGTCGAGAACATCGCGCCGGTCCTCACGCGGCTGTTCACCCCGCTCTTCACGGCCGCCCTTCTCGCCTTCCTCGTCGCCGTCGTCTGGACCAGCCACGGCATCGACGTCGAGCGCGAAGCGCTGATCCTGTTCGACCTCCTGCTGGTCGTGGTGCTGGGGCTGCTGCTCTACTCGCTCTCGGCCCGCGATCCGCTGGCCCCGCCCGGCCTGTTCGACAAGCTCCAGCTCGCGCTCGTGGTAAGCGCGTTGGCCATCGACGTGCTGGTGCTGATGGAGATCGCCGGGCGCATCACCGACGAATACGGCAGTACGCCAAACAGGGCGGCCGCGCTCGGCGAGAACGTCATCCTGCTGGTCAACCTCGCGTGGTCGGCGTGGCTCCTGCTGACCTTCATCCGTCGGCGCACGCCGTTCGCGGCGCTCGAACGTTGGCAGACCGGCTACCTGCCGGTGTACGCCACGTGGGCCTGGATCGTGGTCCTCGTCTTTCCTCCGTTGTTCAGCTACGTCTGACCGAGAAGGTCCACCCCAATGACACCAATGTCGCCCGCCCGCCCGGCGGTGTGACGGGCCTGTCGCAACGCTCGCGCGCCAAGCACGGTACGAGTCGGGCGACAGGGTGGGCCCCGAAGACCGGCGGTGTGGTTGCGTTCGCTGTCATCCGGAGTCATCGACGTTCAGCGCGTGTCTGCGCGCGGGTGCCGACCGTAATCATGGCGATGCCGGCCAAGCACAAGGGCCGTGCGCCTAAACATTCGCTATTCGGCAGAACAGGATGCTTCGGGCACGAAGCTGGTACCGGCGGCAGAGGGTCGTCGAGCACTCGGTACACACGTGCCCAGGCGCGCCCAGCAGCGTTCGCGGCAACGCCTCCGCGAACCGGTGCCCGTCGTTCTTGGTCTTGCCGTCCAGGTAGCACCACCACAGCTGCTGCCGCCACCCCGCACGTACGAGAAATTCCGACTGGTGGTCCGTTGAGCAGAGACACCTTGACCGATCTGTCCGGACACAACCGCGTAGCCGTCCGACCGTCGCACCGCCCCACCCGTCGATCATCGGCGCTCCGTGGATGCGTCTAGGATCCGGCGGGACATCGATCAATGGAGGCGGCGATGGGGGCGATGGGTGGGTGGCGCGTACGCCGGGCGGGCGGTCTGGCGGCTCTGTGCCTCCTCACGCTGGTCGCGTGCGCCCGCCCCGACGGCATAGACGGCGACCTCACCGACGACTGGTCCGCGCTACCCGTGCCGCGCTCCACGGTCCCGGCGGTGGGCCAGTGCCTGCAGGGAACCGTCAATTCGTGGACCTTCGTCGAGCCGCCGCTGTCATCTGCGGACTGCTCAGCGCCACATACCCTCGAGGTCGTCCACGTCGGGCGGTTCAGCACCGCCACCGAAGAGGCCAGCGCGCCGCCGCCGCATGACAGCGACGAGACGCGTACCGCGTACGCCCAGTGCGACAAGGCCGCCCGCGAGTACGTCGGTGGTGACTGGCACGACGGCCAGATGTTCCTGCACTACTCCCCGCCGACCGGGCCGAAGTGGCAGGACGGCGCCCGTTCGTTCTTCTGCTCACTGATCGAGACGGGCGGCATGCGGGGCAACGGGCGGAGCCGGACCGGCAGCCTCAAGGGCGCGCTGGGCGGCGACCGGCCGCTGGCCAAACGCTGCTACAACGAGAAGGGCACGGTCGACGCGGACGGGTTCTACGAACCGGTGGAGGATTCCCTGCCGGTCGACTGCGGCACCGCGCACAACGCCGAGTACGCCGGTACATACGTCCCGCCGGACCTGGTCTACCCCTCCAGCGCCGAGGCCCTGAGCCGGATGCAACTCGACGGGTGTGAACAGGTCGTGGCCGGGTTCCTCGGCCTGTCATCGAGCGCGCTCAACGACCGGGCGGAGGTCGGCTGGCGGGCCTGGGGCCAGGACAAGTACTGGTGGCCTGTCGGCGAACGCGGCATCACCTGCTTCGTACTGGTACCCGCGAACCTGCCCGTACGTGGTTCGCTGCGCCAGCTCGGCACCCGCCCACTGCCCCGTTAGCGGCACCGGTACGGGGATCCGGCAGCAGGGATCGGCAGCGGGGATCGGCAGCGGGGATCGACAGCCCCGGCGCGGAACCCCTACCGGGTCACTCCGGGTAGGACTCTGCGTGGACCCACCCGGGTCAGCCCGTGGGGCCGGGGGTCGGCCGGGCGGTCGGGCGCAACGGTTCGCACGCCTTCAGCGCCGCCGCGACCGTCGGATCGTTGGCATCCAGGGCGTCCGGCCCCCTCGACGCCGTGACGCCGTGGTCGGCGAGACAGTTGCGGTAGGCGGTGGCGGCGCCGTTACGTCCGTTGCGCGGTCCGGCGCTCGGCCGCAACGAAGCACACGCCTGCTGTGCCTGCTGCCAGGTCGCCGCATCGACCCCGGCCGGCGGTTGGTTGCCGAAGCCACCGGGGCCGCCCGGTCGCCGGGATCCGTCGGGCTCCGCCGAGGGTCGGGCGGTGGGAAAGCCGCTCGGCCGACCGCTGGGCCGGTTGCCCCGGGGGAAAGCCGATGGCAGGGTCACGCCGTGCTTGCTCAGGCAGGCCGCGTACGCCTGCATGCCGCCCTGACCCGGCGCGGCGTCCGTAGCGCCCGTGGCCGGCGACGAGGATCCGCACGCCGCCACCGTACCCAGGGCGCCCATCATGATGAGCGACCCCACCGCGACACGTACCCGGTTTCGCACCCTGACCTCCGATCGGCCACCGGCCGCGCCGCCGCCGACGCACCCGGCTGTTACCTGCCGCGTCCGCGGCTGTGCTGTTACCTGCCGCGCCCGCGGCTGTCTAAAACCGCGCGGGGCCAGCAAAGCCGGGGCGGCTCGGTGTTGCGTCAGACCGACCTCGGAATCAGCTGGGAGCCGCCGGGTACCCAGGGCGGCAGCTTTGAGCTTTCTCCGAGGTACACCCGAGGTAACCGGGAGCCGGGACGGCCAGACTGACGCCCCATGAGATTCCGGCTACCGGCGCGCCTGCCCCGGCGCGGCCCGGCGCTGTGGTTGACGCTGGTCGCGGTGGTCGTCGGGGCGGGCGCGGTCGCCACCATCGGGTACGCCGACCGCGCGCGACCGGCGGCCAAGGCGTCGACCACGGCCCGTGTCCAGCGGGGTGCGGTCGAGGCGACGGCGTCCGCCGCCGGGACGGTACAGGTGGCGCGGAGCCGGGGCCTGAGCTTCAGCGTGGCCGGCGTCGTGACCGAGCTCGACGTGAAGGCCGGCGACACGGTGACCGGCGGGCAGGTGCTGGCCCGCATCGACGGTACGAGCGCCCAGGAAGACGTCGACGCGGCCCAGGCGGCGGTGGACTCGGCCACCGACGCCCTGGCCCGCGCCCAGCAGGCCGGCACCACCGCCGCGACCTGCCAGGTGGCACCCGCGGCATACGCCAGCCGGAACAGCGCCGGCACGGTCCGGGCGGCCGGCACGGTCCAAGCCGCCGGCACGGTCCAAGCCGCCGGCACGGTCCAAGCCGCCGGCACGGTCCAAGCCGCCGGCACGGTCAGCCCGTCGGCGTCGGCGTCGGCATCTGCGTCGGCATCTGCGTCGGCGGCGCCGAGCCGCACCGCCGATCCCACCGCTGACCCCGCCCGGTCACCTGCCCCCGGCGGAACCGCCGCGCCGGGCCGGCCGACCCAGCCGGCACAGTCCGGCAGTCCCGCGCGTGGTGGCGCGGGCACCGGCGGTAACCCGGCGCAGGGCGGCGCCGGTACCGGTGGCTGCGGCGGGACGGCCGGTGGCGCGGCCGGCGGCCGGTCGGGTGGCGGTGACAGCCTGATGTCGGCGGAGCAGCAGCTCACCAATGCCCGACTGGCGCTGCGACTCGCGCAGGACAAGCTCGCGGGGACGACCATCACGGCCCCGGTGGCCGGGAAGGTGCTCTCCGTCGCCGGTACCGTCGGCGCCGAGCAGACGCCGGGCGCCACCGCCTTCATCGTGCTCGGTGAGGTCGCCGACACCGCGGTGCGCGCGGAGTTCTCCGAGGCCGACGTCGCCCGGTTGGCGGTCGGGCAACCCGCCACGGTGACGCTCCCCAGCCGGGACTCGATGCAGGTCACCGGCAAGGTTTCGCAGATCGATCCGGCCGGCACGGCCTCGGGCCGGCTGGTGCGCTACGGCGTCCTGGTGGCCTTCGACGACGTACCCGCCGACCTGCTCCTCGGCCAGCGCGCCGACGTGGCGGTGGTGACCGCGTCCGCCCAGGACGTGCTGTACGTCCCGACCGCGGCGGTGCCGCTCGTGGTCGGCCCCGGCGCCGTGGTGACCGTACGGTCGGCCGGCCGCGACGAGCGGCGCATGGTCCAGGTGGGCCTGCGCGGCGACCGGTACGTCGAGATCCGGTCCGGTCTCAAGGAGGATGAAGAGATCCTCATCGCGGGCTCCTGACCACCGGAAGTCGCCGACACGTTCCCGGTCCCCACCGTCAGGACTTTCCCAGTTTGCTGTCAGGGATCGCCAAGGTGGGGCCAGTACAACTTCCAGGGTGTCAGCAACGAAATTGGCGACCATGACTGACCATGCCGGCCGGGTGCTGGTCGTCGACGACGAGCCCAACATCCGCGCGCTGCTGTCGGCGACGCTGCGCCTGACCGGGTACGACGTGCGCGTCGCCGGTGCCGGGCAGGAGGCGTTGATGGCCGCCGCGGAGTTCGAACCGGACCTGGTCGTGCTCGACGTGATGCTGCCCGATCTCGACGGGTTCGAAGTGGCGCAGCGACTGCGGGCCGCCCGGCAGCCGGTACCTGTGCTGTTCCTGACCGCCCGGGACGCTGTCTCCGACCGCATCGCCGGCCTCGCCGTCGGCGGCGACGACTACGTCACCAAGCCGTTCAACCTGGAGGAGGTCATCCTGCGGATCCGGGCCATCCTGCGGCGCAGCGGGGTGGGTTCGCAGGCCGCCGAGAACAGCGCGCTGTGCTACGCCGACCTTGAACTTGACGAGGAGGCGCACGAGGTACGCCGGGCCGGCAAGCTGATCGACCTGTCGCCGACCGAGTTCAACCTGCTGCGGTACCTGCTGACCAACGCCGGCCGGGTGGTCAGTAAGGCGCAGATCCTTGATCGGGTGTGGCACTACGACTTCGGCGGCGACGGGCGGATCGTGGAATCCTATGTGTACTATCTCCGCCGCAAGATCGACAAGTGTGGACCGCCGCTGATCCACACCGTGCGCGGCGTGGGATACTCGCTGCGCCTGCCCCGCGCCGATGAGGCGTAGCCCTCTGCCGCGCCTGCTGCCTCGCTGGCTACTTCCCCAACGGCTGCTTCCCCAACGGCTACTCCCCCAACAGCTGCTTCCCCGACGGCTGCCGTCCCGGCAGTCGCTCCCCCGGCGTCGCCCGCCGCTGTGGCGACGGCCGTTCCCCGGGCACCGGCTTCCGCTGTGGCGGCGGTGGACCCTGCGCCGCCGGATGGTCGTCACCACCGCCGTCCTGGCCGCGGTCGCCCTGGTCGTGGCCGATGTCGCCGGCCTGACGCTGCTGCACTCGGAGCTGATCGGCCGGGTGGACGCGCAACTGGAGGCCCAGGCGCACGGCGCGTCGAGGGTCGGCCAGGTACTGCCGCCCGGCGCGCTCCGGCCACCCCGGCCCGAGCCGTCCCGACCCGAGCCGGGCGTCGGCGGCGGGACACGGATCTACGTGTACGCGCCCGACGGCACCCTCCGGTACACCAATTCGTCCAGTACCGGTTCGTCCAGTACCGGCGGCGAACCGACCCTGGGCAGCTTCGCGACCCTGAAGGCCCGGGCCGACGGACATCCGTTCACCGTCCCCGGTACGGACGGCAGCTGGCGGGTGAAGGTCTCCTCCGTCACGGGCCGGCGTCAGTACACGGTGCACGCGGTGTCACTGCGCGCGATCGAGGTCACCGAGCAGACCCTCATCCTCGTCGATGCAGCGGTGACCGTCCTGGTACTGATCCTGATCGCGGTCGCGGCGGCATCGGTGGTCCGGATCGGCCTGCGCCCGCTGACCCGCATGGAGCACATCGCCACCGAGATCGCCGCCACCGAGATCGCCGGCGGCGACCTGTCCCGACGCGTCCCCGACACCGACCCCCACACCGAACCCGGCCGGCTCGGCACCGCCCTCAACACCATGCTCGTCCGCATCGAAGCCGCCCTGGCCGACCGCAGCGCGTCCGAACGACGCCTACGCCAGTTCCTCGCCGACGCCTCCCACGAACTACGCACCCCGCTGACCTCCATCCAGGGCTTCGCCGAGCTGTACCGCCGCGGCGGCGCCCCACCCGGACCCGCCCTCGACGAGGCCATGGGCCGCATCGAAGCCGAGGTCGGCCGGATGCGCCTGCTCGTCAACGACCTGCTGCTGCTGGCCCGCCTCGACGAGGAACGCCCCCTCGAACGGCACCCGGTCGACCTGCTCGCCGTCGCCGCCGACGCCGTCCGCGACGCCCACCTCCGGGTACCCGACCGGTTCGTCCGCCTCGCCGGCCTCGACGACGACCGCGACCACTTCGAACCGGTCACCGTCTCCGGCGACGAACCCCGCATCCGCCAGGTCGTCAACAACCTCGTCACCAACGCCCTGCAACACACCCCGGAGGACGCGGACGTGACGGTCAAGGTGGGCCGGTCCACCGATGTGGCAACGACAACGGACGCACCTCGGCCCGCCGCCGCCGTCGGCGCGGAGCTACCCGCCGGCGTACCCGCCGCGGTCATCGAGATCGTCGACACCGGCCCCGGCATGGATGCCGAGCACGCCGGGCGGGCGTTCGAACGGCTCTACCGCGCTGATCCCAGCCGGGCCCGCCGTCACGGTGGCGCCGGCCTGGGCCTGGCCATCGTCGCCGCCATCGTGCAGGCACACGGCGGCCGGGTCGAGCTGTACACCGCCGCCGGCGCGGGCGCCCGGTTCCGGGTACTCCTGCCCGGTGTGGCCGCGCCCGGCACCGACGACGTCGTGGCCGACCGCGTCTGACAACCGGGCCGCTCGGCGACCGGGCCGGCTCCTGGTAGATCTTGGAAAGTTGGGCGCCAATATTGGTGCCCTGCTTTCCAAGATTGGAGACGTGGACCCCGACTCACGGGTCGGCCGTCACCCGAAAATCGGCAACCACCCCACAAAACGGTCATGCAGGTCGCCGGCCGGAACGGCACGTAGGTCCGCCGTGGCCTCCACGAGCGCGGCACTCAAGACCAGGGACAGCGAGACCGGGGTACCGGCGTACTCGCCGAGCAGCTGACGCCGGCGACTCGGACACGGCCACGAGTACCCGCACCCCACGCACACCCAGCTCGGCCGGACCGGCTGATGCGCGGTCACCGACCGGACCGCCGAGGCAGCCGGGCCCGGATGATCGCGTCGGCCTCCAACACCTCGACCATGCCGATCACCCGGGCCCGCTCGATCCAGCTCACGTACACCCGCAGGGTCGAGTTGTCGAACCTGTCCAGCGTCCAGCGGATCATCCGCTCGTCGTACGTCCCCAGGTCCACGCCCCGCAGAGCATCCCGCAGTGCCTCCTCCCGCTGCTCCGGATCGGTGTACGGACCGACAGGTTCGGTCTCCAGCGCAGTTATGGGCGCGTAGTGCCTCGCCCTCATACTGGTCACGGGTCGGACCTCCGACGTCCGATCAAGAGCCCCGATTGGCGGTGCCTCGCTGATCGGGGCTCGCTTATGTGCTAACCTCTCTAAGTTAATTATAGAGCCTAGTGAGCACACCGATCCAATAGCGCTTACGGTGTGTAACCTGCATGATCGTGTTGTGCCAGTGCCCATGACCTCGTATCAGATAGCCGCCGACCTGACTGAAAGGATCAAGGCCGGCGAGTACGCGCCTGGCTCGCAGCTTCCGACGTACGCCACGCTGGCGAATCTCTACAGCGTCAGCCCGGCGACCATCGCCGGCGTTATGCGGATCTTGCGGGAACGCGGTGTGGTCATCGGCGTACCCGGACGCGGCACATTCGTCCCCGAGTAACGGTAGGCATCCCACCAGGTCCCCCGAGCCACGATCACCGGCACGGCCTGCGGCCCGCCGAAAGGCACCGACGATGGCCTTCCCGTCCACGAGAGGTGCGGCGGAAACACGAGAGGCGCAGAGGGGACCAGAGACGGCACGACCCCGGAACCAGAGAACCGTCCTGTGTCGACGCCTTCACGGACCAACTTCGGCCGGGCGGAGATCAACCCGCTCCCAGCAAGTTATGAGGGAAACCCGATCCCGCTCTGATCGCGCGCCGGCACCATGGCCGCCATGTCCCTCTGGCCACGCCTGCCGTCAACCCTGAGGCGGCTACGTCCGCGCCGGCCGACCATGGTCGTCAACGCCCTCCTGGCGTTGCTGCTGGCCACCGGTGCCTACCTTTCCTACCGCACGGTCGCCGTCGCGGACACCGCTCCGACGGCAGGGACGACGCCCCGCGTCGTCGCGGTCGGCCAGGGCCAGGTGACCGCGACGGTGTCGGCCAGTGGCACGGTGCAGAGCGCGTCCACGGCGGCGGCGAACTTCGTCACCGCCGGCACGGTCACCGAGATCGACGTCCAGGTCGGTGACGTGGTGAAGACGGGTCAGGTACTGGCCCGGATCAACCCCACCGCCGCGCAGGAACAGCTCACCGCCGCCCGCGCCAACCTGACCTCGGCGCAGGAGAGCCTGGCCCGGGCCCGGTCGGCGGCCACGGTCGACGCCGCCGCCGTCGCCGCCGCGCAGGCACAGGTCACCACCGCGCAGAACAACGTGAACGCGGCCCAGCGGGCGGTCGACGGTACGACGCTGACCGCCCCCATGGACGGCACGGTGGTGGCCGTCAACGGCACGGTCGGCGGATCCTCGGCGGGGAGTTCGTCGGCCGGGAATTCTGCTGGCGGCTCGTCGGGCGGCTCGTCGGCGGGGAACGGCTCGTCCGGCGGCGGAGCCCAGGGCGGCGGCTCCTCCGGCGGGTCCGCCGGCGCCTCGGGCGGCTCCGCCGGTACCGCGTCGAGCACCACCGGCGGGTTCATCCGGATCGCCGACCTGTCGAAGATGCAGGTGTCGGCGTCCTTCGCGGAGGCCGACGCCACCAGGCTGAAGGCCGACCAGGTGGCGACGGTGACCTGGGCGGCCCTGTCCGGGGCCCGGGTGAACGGCCGGATCGCCACCATCGCGCCGTCCGCGACCACCCAGAACAACGTCAACTCGTACCCGGTGACCATCAGCCTCGACTCGCTGCCCACCGGTGTCCGCATCGGGCAGACCGTGACCGTGTCGGTGACCGTGGCCCAGGTCGACGACGCGGTACGGGTACCCGCGGCGGCCGTCCGCGGTACCGGCCAGCGCCACACCGTCGACGTCGTCACCGCTGGCGGCCGGCACGAGACACGGCCGGTCGAGGTGGGCGTCCAGGGCGACCAGTTCGTGGAGATCACCTCCGGGCTCGAACCCGGCGAGCAGGTGGCGCTCAACCTCACGACCGGTACGGGTACCGGCTCCAACCGCTCCGGCGGCGGCTTCCCGGGAGGCGGGGTGCCCGGTGGCATCACCGGTGGCGGCGGCTTCACCGGTGGCGGCGGCTTCACCGGCGGCAACCGGGGCGGGGCCGGCGGCAACCGGGGCGGCGGTGCCGGATGACGACGGTGACCCGGGCGACCACACCCCTGACCCCGCACCCCGTTCTCGACGTCCGCGACGTGGCCAAGGTGTACGGCGACGGCGAGACCCGGGTACGCGCGCTGCGCGGGGTCAGCCTGACCGTGGAGCGCGGCGACTACGTGGCGATCATGGGATCGTCCGGATCGGGCAAGTCCACCCTGATGAACATCCTCGGCTGCCTGGACGTACCCACGAGCGGCCGGTACCTGCTCGACGGCGTGGACGTCTCCCGCCTCGACGACCGGCAGTTGGCCCTGGTCCGCAACCGGCGCATCGGCTTCGTGTTCCAGGCGTTCAACCTGATCCCCCGGATGAGCGCGGTGGCGAACGTGGAACTGCCGCTGGCGTACGCCGGAATCAAGGCCGCACAGCGGCGCAGCCGGGCGCTGGCCGCGCTGGCCACGGTCGGGCTGGCCGACCGGGCCGGTCACGAACCCAACCAGCTCTCCGGCGGCCAGCAGCAGCGGGTCGCGGTCGCCCGGGCGCTGGTCACCGCGCCGGCACTGGTCCTGGCCGACGAACCGACCGGCAACCTCGACACCCGCTCCACCGAGGACGTCCTCGCGGTGCTGGACCGGCTCAACCGCAGCGGCCGCACGATCGTGCTCATCACGCACGAAGACGATGTGGCCCGGCACGCCAGGCGGCTGATCCGGCTGGTGGACGGGCGGATCGTGCACGACGAGGTCATCCGCCGGGACACGACCACGGCGGTGCTCGCATGAACCCGATCGAGACGGTCCGCTTCGCCGTCCGCGGCATCCTGGCCAACAAGTTGCGCTCCGGACTGACCGTCCTCGGGATCCTGATCGGTGTCGCCGCGGTGATCCTGCTGGTGGCCGTCGGCAACGGCTCGGCCCGCGCGATCCAGCAGAGCATCGAGCGGC
Organism: Planosporangium spinosum; assembly: GCF_049999945.1. NCBI lineage: Bacteria > Bacillati > Actinomycetota > Actinomycetes > Micromonosporales > Micromonosporaceae > Planosporangium > Planosporangium spinosum. Next base: position 57,743 of record NZ_JBLYUB010000029.1, read on the forward strand.
TCGGCACCAACACGCTGACCGTCAGCGGCGGCGGGGTCCGCCAGTCCACGAGCGCCATTCAGGACACCTCGTTGACGTTCGACCTGGTCGAGGCGTTGAGCGACCGGGACGCCGCCCCCGATGTCAAGAGCGTCTCGCCGGTCGTCACGGGCGCGCAGACGGCCACCTACGAGGGTGTGGACCACGCGGTACCGCAGTTCATCGGTACCACCCCGAGCTACCTGCCGGCCTCCAACAGCACCGTCGCCCGCGGTACGGCGTTCACCACCGACGACGTCAAGGACGCCCGCCGGGTGGTGGTTCTCGGTTCGACGGCCGCGCAGGCGCTGTTCGACCGGGTCGACCCGGTCGGCAAACAGATCACCGTGGCGGGCACGCTGTTCACGGTCGTCGGGGTACTGGCCGACAAGGGTGGTTCGGGGTTCAACGATCCCAACGACATCGCGATCGCGCCGGTCACGGCGGTGCAGGAGGCCCTGACCGGGTACGGCCCGCTCAACCAACTGCTGGTCCAGGCCACGTCGGCCGACTCCGTCGACGCCGCCCAGGCCGAGGTGACGGCGATCCTCAACCAGAAGCTGCACGTCACCAACACCGCGAGCCCGCCGTACCGGATTCTCAACCAGTCCCAGCTGCTGTCGGCCCGGCAGGACAGCGCGAAGACATTCACCGTCCTGCTGGCCGCGGTGGCGGCGATCAGCCTGCTCGTCGGGGGCATCGGGATCACCAACATCATGATGGTGACGGTCACGGAACGTACCCGCGAGATCGGCATCCGCAAGGCGCTCGGCGCGCCCCGGCGTACCGTCCTGACCCAGTTCCTGGTGGAAGCGACGGTCCTGAGCCTCATCGGCGGGCTGCTCGGGGTCGTTGCCGCCGTCGTCGGCAGCCAGTTCACCATCGTCGGCATCAAACCGGTCATCGTGCCCGCCTCGGTCGCGCTCGCGCTGGGTGTGTCGGTCGCGATCGGACTGTTCTTCGGCAGCTACCCCGCCAGCCGCGCGGCCGGGCTGCGTCCCATCGAGGCGCTTCGTTATGAGTGAGGACCTGGAGCTATGAGTACGCGTGGACGGCATGCCCAGCCCAACCCGGCGCCCCTGGACACCGCGGCCGTGAACAACGCGCCCCTGAACAACGCGCCCCTGAACAACGCGCCCCTGAACAACGCGCCCCTGAACAAGGCCGCGAACAACGCGCCCCTGAACAACGCGGGCCACGACGACACCGCGGCCCTGGACACGATGGAACTGGGCCCGGCGGAACCGGCCGTCACGGCGTACCGCCCCGGGGTGGCGGAGCCGGCCGGCGACGCCGGCCCGGACGCGTTCGGCGTGGACCTGTCCAGCGACCCGTTCTCCGAGGATCTGAGCACGGAACTGGCCGCGCGGGCGCCACGCCGCGCCACCACCAGGACCACGGTGGCGCTGGCCGGGCTGGTCCTCGTCGTCGGCGGGTTCCTCGCCGGTGCGCAGGTGCAGAAGCACTTCGGTACCCCGGCCGCGGCGGCGCAGGGCCGGGCCGGGCTGCCCGGCGGGGCCGGGTTCGCCGCCGCCGGCGGCTTCGGCGGCCAGCGCGCGAACGGCCAGAACGGCCAGAACGCGGGCGGCCAGAACGCGGGCAGCCAGAACGCGGGCGGGGCGCAGCCGGGCGGCCGGAGTACCGGCAGCGCCGCGGCCGGCGTCACCACCGGCACCGTGAAGATGGTCGACGGCACCACGGTCTACGTACAGACCCCGGACGGCGACGTCCTCACGGTACGGACCAACTCCTCCACCGCCGTACAGGTGACCCAGGGCGGTGCGCTCTCGGACCTGACCCCCGGCTCGCAGGTCAGCGTCGAGGGCGCCGCCAGCGGCGACGGGGTGCTCACCGCCACGAAGCTGACCCGCGCGAAATAGGTTTCACCGCCACGAAGCCGCCCGCGAAATAGGTCTCACCGCCACGAAGCCGCCCCGCGCGAAGCAGGGCCCGTCGACCGCCTCCCCGGCGGCGTCCGTCACCCGCCCACCCGGACGGGTGACGGACGTTCGGCCCGCCGCCGCCCGGACGAACGTATTTCGCCGCGACGGCCTTGACGGTTGATCAATCGCCGGTGATCCTGGTCTCCACGTCGGCATCGATCGGCCGACGCCGATTGGCCGACACTGATCGGTCGGCGCGACGAGCCGGCGCGGACGAGCCGGCCGCGACCTCGCCCGCGCGCAAGGCAAGGAGTACCGATGACCAGCCGCCGGCGCTTCCTCACCTACCTGGTCGCCGCGCCGACCCTGACCCTCGCCGCGGACCTGGGGGTGGACACCGTCGCCGGCCGGCCCGCCGGGGCCGCGCCGGCGCACCCGTCGGTGGTACCGAGCCTGCCGGCACCGGCCGACATCATGGACCTCGGGGACGTACTGATCCTGGCCGGCGCGCCGACCTCGCACATGCTGGTCCTGGAGGTCGCCGGCGACGGCACGGCGACGCTGGACCTGCCCCGCGCCGAGGTCGGCCAGGGCATCACGACGGCGGTCGGCATGCTGGTCGCCGAGGAGCTGGACATACCGCTGGCGAAGGTGCGGGTGACGCTCTCGGACGCCCGCTCGGAGCTGCTGATGAACCAGCTCACCGGCAGCTCCAACACGATCCGTTCGGTGTACGGTCCGGTCCGCGACACCGCGGCGCTGGCCCGGGCGCGCCTGGTCGCCGCCGCCGCGCAGGCCTGGGGCGTACCCGCGGACCGCCTGGTCACCCGCGACGGCGCGGTGGTCGCCCCGGACGGGCGCACCGCCCCGTACGGGTCGCTGTCGGCCGCCGCCGCGAAGGCGGGCCTGCCTAACCCGGTCGCCCGGCCCAAGCCGGAGTCCGCGCACCGGCTGGTCGGCACGCCCACCTCGCGGGTGGACGCCCGGGCGATGGTCACCGGCGCGATGACGTACACCCTCGACCTGGACGTGCCGGGCGCGATGCCGACCATGGTGCGCCGGCCGCCGACCATCAACGGCACCGTGAAGGCGGTGCGCAACGCCGCCGCCGTCCGCGCGATGCCGGGCGTGATCGACCTGGCCGTCGTCGAAACCGGGGTGGCGGTCATGGCCGAGACGTTCGGCCAGGCCCTGGACGCCAAGAACGCCCTCGACGTGGTCTGGAACGGCGGCACCGTCGACGACGAGTCCGACGACACCATCCGGGCGAAGCTGCGCGCGGCGGCCGCGCCGTTCGCCGTACCGCCGCTGCTGACCCAACACGTCGACGCCGAGTTCGACTTCGCGATGGTCAGCCACGCGCCGATGGAGACCAACTCCGCGATCGCGGACGTACGCGCCGACCGGGCCGAGATCTGGGCCGGCCTGAAGTCCCCGGTCGTCGCCCGGCAGACCATCGCCCGGGAGGTCGGGTTGCCCGAGGACAAGGTCACCGTCCACGTCGTACAGGGTGGCGGGTCGTTCGGCCGGCGGCTGTTCTTCGACGCCGCGCTGGAGGCGGCGCGGATCTCCAAGGCGCTTGCCCGGCCGGTCAAGCTGATGTGGAGCCGCATCGACGACATGCGCCACGGCCGGGCCCGCCCGGCGACCCACCACAAGATCCGGGCCACCTACGCGCTCGGGCAGGTGCTGACGTACGAGCACCGGGTGGCCGCCATGGAGACCGACTTCCGGCACGGCCTCGGCGAGATCCTCACCGCCACCGCCGCGCAACTCCCGGTCGCGGGCAACCTCACGTTCGCGCAGACCGTGTTCGCCACGACCGTGAAGGTGCCGTACCACTTCGGCATCGTGACCGAACTGCTCACCGAGGTGCCGCTGCGGATGCACACCGGGAGCTGGCGCTCCGTGTACTCGGCGAACACCCGCGGCGCCGAGGAGATGATGGTCGACGAGATCGCAAGGAAGCTGGGTAGGGACCCGGTGGCCTTCCGCCGGGAGTTCCTCAGGACCGACCGCCAGCGGGCGGTGCTGGACAAGGTCGCCACGGCCGGCCGGTGGGGCCGCACCATGCCGAAGGGGTTCGCGCAGGGCATCGGCTTCCACGACGAGTACCGGTCGTGCACGGCCTGCCTGGTCGAGATCGACGCGCGGGACCCGAAGAAGCCCCGGGTGGTCAAGGCCGTGATCGCCGCGGACGTCGGCCGTCCGATCAACCCCCGGGGCCTGGAGGCGCAGCTCCTCGGTGGCCTGACCGACGCGATCTCCACGACGCTGCGGGCCGGGCTGCACATCGACCGGGGCCTGCCGCTGGAGGGCAGCTACTCGCAGTTCCACTACGCCCGGCAGCGGGACACCCCGCCACAGGTGGAGATCCACATCATGCCCGCCAACGGTGAGCCCGGCGGCGCCGGGGAGCTGGGCCTGCCCGCCGCGGTCGGTGCGATCGGCAACGCGTACGCCCGCGCCACGGGTGTCCGTCCGCGCAGCTTCCCGATCAACTTCGACGTCGACTTCACCCCGTTCCCCCGGTAAGGAGCGCAGGCCGTGCCCAGCTACACGTTCACCGTGAACGGCGAGACGGTCACCGTCGACGCGCCCGCCGACCTGCCGCTGCTGTGGGTGCTCCGCGACAAGCTCGGCATCAAGGGACCCAAGTACGGCTGCGGTATCAACGTCTGCAAAGCGTGCACCAGCCACCTCGACGGCGAGGCGATCAACCCCTGCGTGGTACCGGTCTCCCAGGCCGCCGGCCGCGAGGTCACCACGATCGAGGGCCTCGCCGACGGCGACAACCTCCACCCGGTACAGGAGGCGTGGCTGGCCCAGGACGTCGCGCAGTGCGGGTACTGCCAGCCCGGCCAGATCATGGCCGCGGTCGCCCTGTTGAAGAAAACGAAGAACCCGACCGACGCCGACATCGACGCGATCGAGAACGTCTGCCGGTGCGGCACGTACTTCCGGATCCGGGAGGCGATCAAGCGGGCGGCCGCCGAGATGCCATAGAACCGCCGAGATGCGATAAATCCCGGACACCTGGCGGGATCATGGCACCGCCAGGTGCCCAGGGTCCGGGTCAGCCCGCGCGGACGGCCTGGATCTCCAGGTCGACGCGGAGGGTCGGCCCGACCAGGACGAGGCCGCCGGGCAGCCCCATGTTCCAGTTGATCTCGTAGTCCTTGCGGGCGAGCTGGGTGGTGGCGGTAAGCGCGAAGCGGGTGCCGCCCCACGGGTCCGCTCCGGTGCCCAGGTACGTGACGTCGAGGGCGACCGGCCGGGTGACGTCGCGGATGGTCAGCAGGCCGTCGACCCGCCAGCGCTCGTCGGTGTGGCGCACCACCCGCTCGCTACGGAAGGCCATCACCGGGAACCGCTCGACGTCGAGGAAGTCCGGCGAGCGCAGGTGCGTGTCCCGCTCGGCGTTCCCGGTGTCGATGCTGGTCGTGTCGATGCTGACCTCGACGCTGGACCGCTCGACCGGATCGGCGATCCGGATCTGGCCGGAGAACGCCATGAACCTGCCCTCGACGTGCGACAGCGCCAGGTGCCGGGCCTTGGCCCGGACGATCGAGTGCGCCGGGTCGATCGTCCACAGCCCGGAGGCCGGCAGCGACGTCCGCTGGGCGCTGCCGAGGACGATCGGCCCGAGGTCGGTGACGCCCTGCGCGCCGACCGAGACGATCCGGGCCGCCGGGTCGACCCCCGGCGCGGCGACGATGACCGTCGCCGCGCCGGCGGCCGACACCGGCACGGCGAACCGCCCGGCGTCGTCCGCGGCGCCCCGGCCCAGTTGCTGCCCGGTGAGCCCCACGACCGTGACGGTCGCGCCGGGCAGCGGCCAGCCGTCGCCGGTCGTCACCACTCCCCGCACCTCCGCGGTCATGGACGCCACGCCGGTCTCCTGCTTCGTCTGCGACATCTCAGCCCTGCCCCTGGTCCGGGGAGGGAACCCGCTGGTCCGGGGAGGAAATCAGCGTCGACGTCGCCGGTCCACGGTCCGCCGGTCCACGGTCCGCCGGCATCCCGGAGTCCGGGAGGGTCGAGAGGTCGTCCGGGATCGCGGGGTCGCCGAGGGTGACGTCCCGGTCGGTACGCTCACCGCTCACCTCCAGCCGGGTCGCGACCGGCGCGTACCCGCTCGCGGTCAGCGTGTACGCCCCGGGCAGCAGCCCGGCGAACTCGTACCGGCCGTCGTCACCGGTCACCACCGTGCCCGCGACGTTGCCGTAGGCGTCGACCAGCGTCACCGAGGCGTCCGGCACCGGCTGGCCCGACCGGGCCGCCCGTACCACGCCCGACACCGTCGCGTTCGAGCGCAGGACCACGTCGAAGCGGTGCGACCCGGCGCCGTCGACCGTGACCGCGCGGGCCACGGGCAGCGTGCGCTCCGCCGTCGCGGTCAACACGTACTCCCCCGGGTACAGGTCCGCCAGCACGTACGCGCCGTCCGGGCCGGTCACCGCGGCGCCCACGACCTCACCCCGGGCGTCGGTCAACGTCACCGTCGCGCCGCTGATCGGCCGGCCACCGTGCTGGAGCACCCGCCCCTCGACCACGCTGGCACCCGCCAGCGTGATGTCCCGGCGTACCTCACCCAGGCCCACCGACACCATCGCCGCCATCGGCTGGTGCTGCTCCGCCGCGCAGATCACCAGGTACGACCCGCCCGACGGGAGGTTCAGCCGGTAGCCGCCGTCGGCCCCGCTGACCGCACGCGCGACCTGGTGCCCCGGGAAGTCCGTCACCGTCAACACCGCGCCGGCCACGGCCCGCCCGTCGGCGCTCTCCACCCGGCCGGTGAGGGCGGCGCCGCTGGGCGGCACGGGCGCCGCCGCCGATTCCGGCGCGACGATGGCCGCCGAGTGAGCCGCGCGGTAGGGCGCGCCGTTGACGTGCCCGTCGGCGGCCGCCGGCGCCTGATCGGCCGCGGCGGCGTCGCCGTCAGCCGCTGGTTTGGCGAGGTCGACGCTGGAGCGCAGGGTGATGCGGGGCAGTGCCACGGCGGCCAGCACACCGACGACCGCGATCACCGCCGAGATCAGGAAGATGTGCGCGGTGGCGTCGCCGTAGACGGCGCGGACGATGTCCGCGATCGGCTTGGGCATGGCGTGCAGGTCAAGCGTGCCGGTCTTGCCACCGCCACCGGCCGGGATGCGGATGCCGGCGGCGGCCATCCGCTGCGGGATGTCGGTGGCGACCCGGTCGGCCAGCACCGCGCCGAGCACCGACACGCCGATGGTGCCGCCCAGCGACCGGAAGAACGTGATCGTGCCGCTGGCCGCGCCGAGGTCGCGCAGGGCGACGGTGTTCTGCACGGCCAGGACCAGGTTCTGCATGGTCATGCCGACGCCGACGCCGACCAGCGCCATGGCCGCGCCCACGTAGACCAGCTTGGTCTGGTGGTCGATCCGGGACAGGGCCACGAAGCCACCGACCAGGATGACCGTGCCGGCGACGATGTACGGCTTGATCCGGCCGCTCTTGGTGATCAGCAGGCCGGCGATCGTCGAGGCGATCAGCACGCCGCCCATCATCGGGATGGTCATCAGACCGGCCTTGGTCGGGCTGTAACCACGGCCGATCTGGAAGTACTGGCCGAGGAAGACCGAACCGCCGAACATGGCCATGCCGACCGCGACGCTGGCCAGGATCGCCAGGGCCGGGGTGCGCTGCACCACGATGCGCAGCGGCACGATCGGCTCGGCCACCTTCGCCTCCACGATCACCGCGAGGGCCAGCAGGACCACGCCGCCGCCGACCATCGCCGCGGTCTGCCAGGACAGCCAGGCGAAGTTGTGGTGCACGAAGGTGACCCAGATCAGCAGCACGCTCACGCCGGCGGCGATCAGCGTGGCGCCGAGGTAGTCGATCTGCGCGCCGTCCCGGCGCACGGTGGGCAGGTGCAGGGTCTTCTGCAGCACGAAGAACGCGATCACCGCGAACGGCACGCCCACGTAGAAGCACCACCGCCAGCCCAGCCACGAGGTGTCGACGATGACGCCGCCCAGCAGCGGACCGCCCACCGTGGCGAGGGCCATCACGCCGCCGAGGTAGCCGTTGTAGCGGCCGCGCTCCCGGGGTGGGATCATCGCCGCGATCACGACCTGGACCAGCGCCTGCAGGCCGCCCAGGCCCAGGCCCTGCAGGACGCGGGCGGCGATGAGCTGCGGGGTGTTCTGCGCCAACCCGCAGACCGCAGAGCCCAGTACGAAGATGACGATGGCCACCTGGACCAGCGTCTTCTTGCTGAACAGGTCGCCGAGCTTGCCCCAGATGGGCGTCGAAGCGGTCGAGGAGAGCAGGGCCGCTGTCACCACCCAGGTGTACTGGCTCTGGGTGCCGCCCAGCGCGCCGATGATCTGCGGCAGAGCGTTGGACACCACGGTGATGCTGATCATCGAGACGAACAGCACCAGCAGCAGGCCGCTGAGCGCCTCCATGATCTCGCGGTGGCTCATCGCCTCGGTACCGGGTGGCGCGGTCGTCGCCGTGGGTGGTGCGGTGGTCGCTGCGCTCACAGCGCTGCCTCCAACGTGGGTGTCTCGGGTTCAGACGGGTGGTCGTGGGACGGGCCGGACACGTGGGCGGTCGCCATGTCCGCCGCGGCTGTCCGGTCCAGGTAGGTCGTCAGGTCATCGGCGAAGCGGGTGAGCGCGGCGGCGAAGGCGTCGAGTTCCGGGCCGGTCCAGTCGCGCAGCGCCGTGGTGAGGTACTCGGCCTGGCGGCCCTGGAGGTCAGCGAGCACGGTACGGCCGGCCGGTGTCAGAGTGAGGATGCAGGCCCGGCCGTCGGCCGGGTCGGCGCTGCGCCGCACGAGGCCGCGGGCCACCAGTGTGGCGACCGCCCGGCTGATCGTGGAGGCGTCCAGTGCGCACCGCACCGCCAGCTCCTTCGGGTGGCAACCGGCGTCCTCCCCGGCGGATCCGATCGCCGACAGGATCCCGATCATGCCGGGCTGCACCGGTACGTCCTGGACAAGCAGCCGTTGCCGGGCGACCCGCAGCGCCCTCACCAGGGCGCGCAGTCGCTCGTCCAACCCCGCGTCCGGTACCGCGGTCATGGGCCGTCACCTCGCTTCGTGGACTGTCGGGAGTCGGGGCCATCCGGGCCCTCGTGGGCCGTCCCGCCCGCCGGGCCGGTCAGTTTTGGCCGGTCAGCACGGGCCGGCCAGCGTTGAACCGCTCAGCTTCTGGGCCGGTCAGGTTCCGGGCCGGCCACCCGCCGGGCCGGCTAACTGCTTGGCCCATGCAAACAAATCATACATACCCACAGAGAAACTTTTCCCATTGGGTATTTTTTCTCACTCAGCTATGGTGATCAGCGATGAACACCAGTACCGGCCTGCGGGAGCGCAAGAAGGCCGCCACCCGGCAGGCTCTCCACGAGACCGCCGTGCGGCTGGCGGTGGAGCGTGGCCTGGAGCACGTCACCGTCGAGGCCATCGCCGACGCCGTCGACCTGTCCCGCCGCACGTTCTCCAACTACTTCGACGGCAAAGAGGACGCCGTGCTCTACGGGTACGCGCAGCGCCTGCGAACGCTGCTCGACCTGCTACGGGCGCGACCCGCCGAGGAGTCCGCGTGGACCGCGCTGCGCCAGGCCTTCTCCGCGCTGTACCCGCGGCTCGGCGAGTCCTCTCCGCAGTGGCTGGCCGAGATCCAACTCATGCGCGCGCACCCGACGCTGCGGGCCCGCCAACTGACCGCGCTCGCCCAGTTCGAGCGCGACCTGGCCGGGGCCGTCGCCGAACGGCTCGGCGACCAACCGACCGACCCGATGCGGGCACGGGTGATGGCCGCCACCTTCCTGACCGGGGTACGGCTGGCCACCCAGCTCTGGCTCGACGACCTGCATCACCGGCCGCTGAGCGACCTCGCCGACGACGTGTTCGACCAGATCAGCGCACAGTTCCGGTAGCGGCCCGCCCGGTAGTTCCGGTAGCGGACCGTCCGGTAGTTCCGGTAGCTCCGGTAGCGCCCGTCCGGTAGCGGCCCGTCCGGCTGTCGGCCCGCGCCCGGGACGTCAGGGCCGCAGCAGTACCTTGATCGCCCGGCGCTCGTCCATCGCGGCGTACGCCTCGGCGACCTGGTCGAGCGGCAGCTCCAGGTTGAACACCCGGCCCGGGTCGATGGTGCCCGCGAGGACGTCGACGAGCAGCTCCGGCAGGTATGTACGGACCGGGGCGACCCCGCCGGCGACGTTGAGGTTGCCGCTGAACATCGTGCCGATCGGCAGTTCCGGCCCACCGGCGGGCACCCCGACGTACCCGACGTAGCCGCCGGGCCGGGTCGAGTCCAGCGCCTGCTCCATCGACTCCTTGGTGCCGACGCACTCCAGGACCGCGTCCGCGCCGAGGCCGCCGAGCAGGTCCTTGACCGCCGCGACGCCCTTCTCGCCGCGCTCGGCGACGATGTCGGTCGCACCGAAGGCGCGGGCCACCTCCTGCCGCTCGGCGTGCCGCGACATGGCGACGATCCGTTCGGCGCCGAGGCGCCGGGCGGCCAGCACCGCGCACAGGCCGACCGCGCCGTCGCCGACGACCACGACCGTACTGCCCTTCGTCACACCGGCCGACACGGCGGCGTGGTGGCCGGTACCCATCACGTCGGACAGGGTCAGCAGGCTCGGGACGAGCGCCGGGTCCGGCTGCTCGGGCGTGGGGACCAACGTGCCGTCGGCCAGTGGTACCCGTACCCGCTCCCCCTGCCCCCCGTCGACCGACGAACCCGGGCCGTCCTCGGAGCCCCACCATCCGCCGTTCTCGCACGAGGTCGTGATGCCGTACCCGCAGACCCGGCAGGTACCGTCGCTGATCGCGAACGGCGCGATCACGAAGTCGCCGGGCGAGACCACCCGGACGTCCGAGCCGACCTCCTCGACGACACCCACGAACTCGTGGCCGATGCGGTGCGGCTCCCCGGTGGGCCGGACGCCGCGGTAGGGCCAGAGGTCCGAGCCGCACACGCAGGACGCCACCACCCGCACGATCGCGTCGGTCGGGTATCGGATGACGGGGTCGGGCACCTCTTCCAGGCGGATGTCACGGGGGCCGTGGATCATAGTTGCTCGCATGCCGTGGTTCTCCCATCCGCACCGGCGTGGCGTCGCGGGGTGTCGAGGGAGCGCCCACGCGACGTCGGGCGATACCGGCGAATTCGCCGTAACCCGTTCGCCAGAACTCGTTCTCCGCAATTCGTCAATTCGATCATCGCATCAGCCGCCTCGGGACACACCCGGCCCCCCACCGGGACCGGCGGTACGCGCCGGCCAGCCGCCGTCTCGGGTAGGGTTCGACCACGACCGCGGGACATGATCGACCGCGGAGGACGAGTAGTGGCCGGGAAACAGCGAGCACCGGGAACCCGGGGCTCCGGAACCTTCGGCTCCGGAACCTTCGGCGCCGGAACGGACGGCGGCGCGAACAGCGCCGGAAGCCGACGCCGGCCGGAACGGGAGCGATCGGTGACGCGCAGCGGGCAGGTCAGGTGGCGGCTCCCCGCCACGCTGCTGGCGCTGCTGCTGGTGTTCGGCGCCGTCGGGTACGGCGTCGCCGGCGCCGACCGGAACGGCCCGGGAGACGTCCACCACACCGTCTCGGCCGCCATGGCCGCCGACCCTGTCGGCCTGCCGCAGACCGCCGGTGAGCGTGACCGGTCGACCCGACTGGTGGCCGGCCGCGGGCACGGCGGCGCGCTGCTGTTCATCGTCGCGCTGTCCGTGCTGCTGGCCGCGCTGCACCGGCCGTACCGCTGGGCGGTGGCGGTGGCACCGACATGGCCGGTGCCCGCCGCCGCGGGCGTGTCGGCGTCACGGGGCAGGGCCCCACCCACGCCGCACCCGGCCTGACCGCACCGCCGGTCCGCGCCACGCACGGCGCACCGCCGGGCCACGCCCGGCCCGACCGCACCGCCGGGCCACGCCCGGCCCGACCGCACCGCCGGGCCGGCGTGAATCTCGCGCCGGTCGTGGCCGCATCCGGCAACCGCAGGCCGCACCACTCCCCTTCCGGTCCCGCCCCGACGAGCGCGACCGTGGCCCCGGCGTGACCGCCGTACCCACGCGACCACGCGACTGCCGTACCCCGTACGGCCCCTCGTGGCGACCATGCGGCGGCCGCACACGGCCCTGGGTGCAGGCGATGCACCACAGCCGTGCGACGCCGCGCATGCGGGCGGTGGCCGGTGGCCGGAAGGGTGTCCGTCCTTGTCTTGTCACCACCCTCTGTGGGAGATCTCGTGTTCGTTCTTCTCGTGCTCGTACTCGCGACGGCCGCCGTCGGCATATTCCTGATGATCAGCATGTTTCGCCGGGACCAACCGATGACGGGAATGATGGGCCTCATGATCCTTCAGGCAGCCGGAGTCATGGGCACGGCGTACGGCGTATTCACCAGCGCCTGACCCGACCCCCCGGGGTGCCGGTCCGGCGGGGGTGCGCCGCGCCCGCCCGCCGCACCGGCACCGCCCGGTCGACTCACCCGAGCACCGCCCGTCCCTTTCCGAACCGCACCGCCCACCCCCGAACTGACCCATCCCCCCGAAACTGAAAGGAACCACCGTGGACGTCGAGCGCACACCGTTGCCCGGCATCGGACTGCGGCACACATTCGTCACCGAACGAGGCCGCCGCATAGGGGTCGTCTCCCACCGCGACGGCCGCCGGGATCTGGTCGTCTACCGGCGCGACGATCCCGACAGCGCGGCCGAGGCCGTGGTACTCAACCCGGAAGAGGCCAACGGACTGGCCGAACTGCTCGGCGCGGCCCGGATCGTCGAGCGCCTGGCGGAACTGCACCGGCAGGTCGAAGGGCTGGTCAGCGAGCAGATCCTGATCGTCGCCGGCTCCCCGTACGACGGCCGCAGCCTCAGCGACACCCGTACCCGGACCCGTACCGGCGCCTCGATCGTGGCCGTCGTACGGGACCGCGAGGTGGTGGCGAGCCCGCGGCCGGACTTCGTCTTCCAGGCCGGCGACGTGGTCGTGGCGGTCGGTACCGCCGAGGGCACGGCCGCGGTCGGCACAATCCTGGCTCACGGGTAGGGCAGCATATGCACGGATCAGTACTACTTGTTGAACTTGGCGCGATCATCCTCGTACTGGGCCTGCTCGCCGCAGTCTCGGTACGGTTCTCCATCTCACCCATCCCGCTGTACCTGCTCGCCGGGCTCGCGTTCGGGCAGGGCGGCATCCTTCCGCTGGCCACCAGCGACGAGTTCATCGCCGCGGGCGCGGAGATCGGCGTGATCCTGCTGCTGTTCACGCTCGGCCTCGAGTACACCGCCAGCGAACTGGTCGGCAACCTGCGCTCGTCGGCCCCCGCCGGGCTGGTCGACCTCGTCCTCAACGCCGCTCCCGGCGTGGCCGCGGCCCTGCTGCTCGGGTGGGGGCCGGTCGCGGCGGTGGCCCTGGGCGGCGTCACCTACGTCACCTCGTCCGGCATCACCGCGAAGGTCCTCGGCGACCTGGGCTGGCTCGGCAACCGGGAGATCCCGGCGGTGCTGTCCCTGCTGGTCTTCGAGGACCTCACCATGGCCGTCTACCTGCCGATCCTCACCGCCCTGCTGGCGGGCGTGGGTCTGGCGGCCGGGTCGCTGACGCTGGCCGTCTCCGCGTTGACCATCGGGCTGATCCTGCTGGTCGCACTGCGCTTCGGCTGGGTGGTCGACCGGTTCGTGAGCAGCCCCAGTGATGAGGTCGTCCTGCTCAAGGTGCTGGGCCTGACGGTACTGGTCGCCGGGGTGGCCCAGCACCTGCAGGTCTCCGCGGCCGTCGGCGCGTTCCTGGTGGGCATCGCCCTGTCCGGGCCGCTGGCGCACACCGCGCGGGAACTGCTCAGCCCGCTGCGTGACCTGTTCGCCGCGGTGTTCTTCGTCTTCTTCGGGCTGCACACCAACCCCACCGACCTGCCGCCCGTCGCGGGGATCGCGGCGCTGCTGGCGGTCGCCGGTATCGCGACCAAGCTGCTGACCGGCTGGTACGCCGCGCGCCGCGTCGGCAGCGCGACCACCGGCCGGCTACGGGCCGGGGCTGCACTGCTGCCCCGCGGCGAGTTCAACATCGTCATCGCCGGGCTGGCGGTGACCGCCGGCGTCAACCCGCGTCTCGGCCCGCTCGCCGCGGCGTACGTGCTCATCCTGGCCGTCGCCGGACCGCTGCTGGCCCGGGCCGCCGAGCCGCTCGTCCACCGGCTGCGCCGGCGACGGACGGCGTCCGGCGGCGCCGACGGTTCGCTGCCGTGACGGTACCGGTCGTGTCGTGACCGCACCGGACACCCTGTCCGGACCGGCCGCATCGTGACCGTGCCGGCGAACAGCCCTCACCTGGTGTTATGACACGGATACGCGGGCGGGGTCCCCTCGCGTGGAAGCCCCGCCCGTCGTACCGTGGTGCCACTCACACGACAGGGATGACCACATTCGGAGAGAGCGTGGATGGCGCACTGATCAATACCTCCCGGACGAGCGACGGGACGGTCGTCGTCGAGATCCGGGGTGAGGTCGACGTCAGCTCGGCCGACCGGCTGTGCCGGATCCTGGTCGATGCCGCCACCCGGCTACGTCCGACCCGCATCGTGGTCAATCTGCTGCACCTGACGTTCATCGACTCGACCGGGATCGGCGCGCTCGCCACCGGCCGCAACGCCGCCCGTAGCGTCGGCGTCAGGTTCGCCGTGCGCCACCCCAGCGCGTTCGTCTCCGCCCAGTTCCGCCAGACGGGCCTGCACGACGTGCTGAGCGCCGACCGCTGACGGGTACCGGCGGCGCGGACCTCGGTGACACCTTTCGCCCGCGCCGCACTCCGCCGGCGTTCCCACCCGCCCGCGCCGCCTTGGCCGTTCAATCGCCTTGACCGCGCGATCGCCTTGACCGCGCGATCGTCTGCGCAACGCGATCGTCTGCGCCACGCACCTGCCGCGCCGGCCGCTAGGCTCGTACGGGTGCGGCTCGATCTGGTGACCGTTGTCGTCGACGACTACGACGCGGCCGTCGCGTTCTTCGTCGGTGCCCTCGGCTTCGACCTGGTCGAGGACTCACCGTCACTGACGAACGACGGCCACCCGAAGCGGTGGGTCGTCGTCCGGCCGCCCGGCGCCGAGACGGGCATCCTGCTCGCCCGCGCGGACGGGGAGTCACAGGCGGCCGCCGTCGGCAACCAGGTCGCCGGTCGGGTCGGCTTCTTTCTCCGGGTGGACGACTTCGACGCCGCGTACGACCGGATGACCTCCGCCGGCGTGGAGTTCGTGACCCCGCCGCGCACGGAACCCTACGGGCGCGTCGCCGTGTTCGTGGACATCGCGGGCAACCGGTGGGACCTGCTCGGCAGCGCCTGATCCACCCGATCGGGCCTGCTCGGTAGCGTTGCGAATCCGCAGCCGGTAGCGGCTACCGTCGACCCGCACGAACGGCCACGGGGACACCGTCGGGCAGTCCGGTCAACTGGTGGCTGGTAACGCAATCCCCGCCAGTCCCACCTGAGCGGTCACCGTTGACCTGGCGGCTGGGAAGTCCGTGCCGGCGGGATGTTCGAACCTTCCCGCTCGACGCTTCAGCCCTTGGAATTCAGCCGTTGACGGGTTCCCGGACAGCTCGTTCTCAGCGGGCCCAACGACATCGTTTTCAGCCCCGGCCGGATCCGTTGTACCGCAACGTTTTCTTTTGCCCGAAATTTCTTGTATCCCGGCAAACGGAACCGATGTTGTGCGCAGATCGACTCGCACAGAGTCCACTACAGGAGGAAATCGTGAACAAAGCCGAGCTCATCGATGCGCTCTCGGCCCGCCTCGGTGACAAGCGTACGGCGACGCAGGCGCTCGACGCCGTGCTGACCGAGATCCAGCACGCCGTCACCAAGGGCGACAAGGTTGCCATTACCGGCTTTGGTGTCTTCGAAAAGAAGGCTCGTGCCGCTAGAACGGCGCGCAACCCGCGCACCGGCGAAGCCGTGAAGGTCAAGAAGACCAATGTTCCGGCTTTCCGGCCGGGCACGGGCTTCCGTGAGCTGGTGGCCAGCGGCAAGCTGCCGAAGCCGGCCGCCGCCAAGAAGACCGCGGTCAAGGCCGCCCCCGCTGCGAAGACGGTCGCCAAGGCGACCGCGACCAAGCCGACCACCGCCAAGACCACCACCGCAAAGGCCAGCGCGACCAAGCCGGCCGCCGCCAAGCCGGCCGCCGCCAAGGCGACCGCGACCAAGCCGACCGCCGCCAAGGCGACCGCGACCAAGCCGACCACCGCCAAGACCACCAAGGCGACCGCGACCAAGGCCGCGACGGCGACGCCGGTCCGCAAGACGGCGACCGTCAAGGCGGCGCCGGCCAAGACGGCGACCGTGAAGCGCGCGACGAAGGCTGCTGCCAAGACGGCGCCGGCCAAGTCGGTTACCAAGGCCGCGCCGGCGAAGAAGGCCGCGCCGGCGAAGAAGGCCGCGCCGGCGAAGTCCGCCGCCAAGGCCGCGCCGGCCAAGAAGGCCCCGGCCAAGTCGGTTACCAAGGCCGCGCCGACCAAGAAGGCCGCGCCGGCGAAGTCCGCCGCCAAGGCCGCGCCGGCCAAGAAGGCCCCGGCCAAGGTCACCAGGGCTGCGGCGACGCCGGCCCGCAAGACGGCGACCGTCCGGGCCACCACGGCCAAGGCGACGCCGGCCACGAAGAGCGCAGCGGCGAAGAAGCGCTGACCGCTACCGCGAGAAGAGGGCCGGGCATTGACCCGGCCCTCTTTCTTTCCGTTTCGACGAGGGCCGCCGGCCCGGCGTTGACCGTCCCCCACCGGTCGGTGTGCCGGTACCCGGCCAGCAGGATGTCCAGCCCGGAGGCGCGCGCTGCACGTGGTTGGCGACAGCGTCACCGAACGGGCCGCAGTCGACATGGACCGGGAACCGCAGGGTGCGGCCGTCCTCCAGCCGGACACCGAAGCCTGGGCTGGGTGGCATGAACACCGCCGAGCGGGAGCTACGTAGCGGGGCTTATGTGTGAACGTCCCACCCGTACTCTTTCCGGCCCTTGGCGAAGTCGGCCGACGCTGCTGCTTGAGTGGATCGGCAACGACGTGGCCAATGGCAGCATCGCGGTCGGTTTCACCTTCGCGGAAGCACAGATAACGGTCTTCAACGCTCTCGACGAGAACGGCCCCGAACACACCCCGCCTGGGTCCGAATACCGCCGTCACCCAATCGCCAGTCGAGCCTCATGGTCGGGCCCCCGTGCCTGCCGCTGCTACCGCCCATCCATCCCGTCACCGTCGGCCCACCGTCCCGGGAGCGGGCCGGTGCCGAGGTCGCCAGGCTCGCCGTAGGCGACCGCGAAGCGGCTTGGCCCGGTTGCCCCGGTGACGGTCTGCTCGGCTTGCCTGGGTCGATGGTGGTGCGATGGATTTCTCTCCCAGCCACCCACCAACCTGGTGCCCGTCCCGCCATCCCGGAGCTTAAGGCCCCTGCTTTTGGCTCTTCACGCGTCGTGTGACTGGAGCTGTCCACGTGCTTCAGTCGAGCTGCGGCTTGGTTTCGTAGAGCCCTGCTTCGTAGAGCAGTCGGCGCGCCTGGCGGTTGTTGAGTCGCCGAAGCCCGCTGGCTGCCCACGACCGCAGTGACTCATCCGGGCTGTGCAGCTGCTCGGCAAGCAATGGCAGTGCACGTTCATCGCGGGCGGCGCCGATGAGTTCGAGCAGCCAGCAGCGCAAGCCTTGGTCGTGCTCCTGGTGGAATTCGGCGATGAGTTGGTCGAGGTGTTCACCAGCGTGGGTCCGGAGCAGCGCGAAGCCGTCTTCTTGCGACTGCGGGTCGTGGCGTCGCATGAGCCGCATCGCGTGACGGAAGCGGTCGGTCACGCCGGAGACGGTACTGCGTTGCCGCTCCCCGACTGGGCCAAGGCGTCACGCGGCGCGGGCGCGGGCACCGGGTCGCCACCGGTGGATCGGCCCGTTGCTGCGCCAAACGTCCCCGTCAGTGCTGCGAGTCGTTCCCCTCCGACGGCACGGTGCGGCACCTGCACCGGATGATCCGGGCAGCGCTACCGGACGCGGTGGTGGACGGGCTCCTGGCGGAGGACCCGCCCCATAACCTCAAGTTGGCACACCGGTACCGGCCGCGGTTCGCTCCCCCTGACCGGTGAGGAGGCCAAACGGCTGCTGAAGACGGCGCGGGACGACCGGCTCTACGCGCTGTATGCGGTCGCGCTGGCGCCCGGGTTGCGTCGGGGCGAAGCGCTCGAGCTGCGGTGGCAGGACGTGGACCTGGTCGACGGTGTCATTTCTGTTCGGCAAACGCTGCAACGTCTCGGCGGCCAGCTCGTGTTCGGCCCGGTCAAGTCCGACGAGTCGGAACGCGCCATCGGTCTGCCCGCTCCCTGCCTGGCCGCGCTTCGTCAGCACCGGGCCGCGCAGGACGCCGAACGAAAGACGGCAGGGAAGGACTGGAAAGAGTCCGGGCTGGTGTTCACCACGACCATTGGTACGCCGATCGAGCCGCGCAACCTCAACCGGCATTTATACCGGCTACTCGGCCGGGCCAGCTTGCGGCACGTCCGCTTCCACGATCTGCGGCGCTCCTTCGCCACGCTGCTTTACGAGCAGGGCGTGCCGATCGAGAAGATCCAGGACGTGCTCGGTCACAGCTCCCCCACCATCACCAAGCAGATCTACGTGGAGGCGGCGCCACCACCAGCCTCGTGCCCCGGACGCAGCCGCATCGTCACCGAGCGCCTCAGCCACCTGTTCCGGGTCGCCGACCTCCCGCGTGTTTGCCAGGAAGGCAGCGCGGACGGCCCCGCCCGTGCCCTTCCGGAGATGGAGAGGGCACGGGCGGTGGAGATCAGAGCGCGGCGCGAATGGCGTCGGCGAGCGAGGTCGGCTTGCGGCCGATGAGCTGCTCCAGGTCGTTGTCCTCCACGTACAGTTCGCCCTGGGCGAGGCCGCGGTCGCCGTCGGCGAGGACAGCCGCGAACTGCTCGGGCAGACCGAGGCCGACCAGCACCTCGGTGTACTTCTCGACCGGCAGGTCGGTGTAGGTGACCTGCTTGCCGCTCTGCTTCGACACTTCGGCGGCCAGGTCGGCCATGGTGAACGGCGCGCCGCCCAGCTCGTACACCTTGTTGGCGTGGCCGTCGGTGGTGAGCGCCGCGGCAGCGGCCTCGGCGTAGTCGGCACGGGTGGCGGCGCTGACCTTGCCATCGCCGGCCGCCCCGACGATTCCGTGCTCGAGGTAGGTCGGCAGCTGCGGGGTGTAGTTCTCGATGTACCAGCTGTTGCGCAGGAACACGTACGGCAGACCGGAGGCGATGATCTCCTGCTCGGTCGCCTTGTGCTCGCCGGCGAGGATCAGGCTCGAGGTTTCGGCGTTGGCGATGCTGGTGTAGGCCACCAGCCCGACGCCGGCGTCCTTGGCCGCGGCGACGACGTTGCGGTGCTGCGGCACCCGCTGCCCGGCCTCACTGCCGGAGACGAACGCCAGCTTGTCGGCGCCGGCGAACGCGGCCCGCAGCGAGTCGATGTCGTTGTAGTCGGCCTGCTTCACGACCACGCCGCGCTCGGCGAGGTCGGAAATCTTGGCCACGTCCCGGCCGGTGGCCACGATTTGATCGGCCGGGACGCCGCGGCGCGACAGCGACTCCACGATGAGGCGGCCGAGGTGACCGGTCGCGCCGGTGACGACGATGGGCATGGGGAACTCCCTCACGGACTACCGAAATGATCTGTCGCCGGTCAGCAACCAGGAGCGGCGACGAATACTTCCCGTTGGAGAGTAGGCACCTTGAAGTTTGTTACTTTCTGATGGAAAGTAAACAGGTGGAACCCAGTCCGTACGCCAAGAATTGTGGAAGCCGGCAGGTCCTCGACCGGATCGGCGACCGGTGGAGCGTCCTCGTCGTCATCATGCTCGCCGACGGGTTGAAGCGGTACAGCGAGCTCGCGCAGCGCATCGAAGGGGTGAGCCAGAAGATGCTCACCCAGACACTGCGCGGGCTGGAGCGCGACGGGCTGGTGACGCGTACCGTGCACGCCTCGGTGCCGCCGAGGGTCGACTACGCCCTGACCGACCTGGGCCGCAGCGTGCTCGACCTGGTCGCCGGACTCGAAGCGTGGGCGACCGACCACCTCGGCGATGTGCTCGCCGCCCGGTCCCGCTACGACGCCCAGCAGGAGCGCCGCGGCTCGGCCGCCTGACCCTCGGGCGGCCCGGCAGGTCAGCCGCCTCCCTCGGCATGTTCGCCGTCCAGTCGGGCGGGTAGTGCCGAGCCACCC
Source organism: Planosporangium spinosum (assembly GCF_049999945.1). Taxonomy (NCBI): domain Bacteria; kingdom Bacillati; phylum Actinomycetota; class Actinomycetes; order Micromonosporales; family Micromonosporaceae; genus Planosporangium; species Planosporangium spinosum. The sequence continues at coordinate 77,871 of NZ_JBLYUB010000029.1, forward strand.
GCTGGTCCAACCGCTCCCGAGCACCCACCTGCAGCCGGCACATACAAAACAGGCCCCGATCTGGCACGTATCGCCAGATCAGGGCCTGTTTCCTGTGGTGCGCCGCCAGGGACTCGAACCCCGAACCCGCGGATTAAGAGTCCGCTGCTCTGCCAGTTGAGCTAGCGGCGCTCACCGGAACGGAGAGAACCATAGCACGCCCTCTCCAGCACCTCCCAATCAGTTCCCCTCATCCCGCCGCGTGCCCCGCCGACGGGCACGGACGGAGCCCACGGGCGGGCACGGACGGGAGCCCACGGGAGTGCGCGACTGGGGCACCATTACTCCCGAGTACGGGACCGGGGAGATGAACATGGGGCAGTCGGCAATCCGAGGGCAACGGTGGATCGCGACGGTGGTGGCGTTGGTCGCGCTCCTGACCGTCGGCGCGTGCGGCTCCGACCGGGCCTCGCCGGGCGCCAAGGGCACACCGCGCCCCGGTGGTTCGTCACCCAGTACCCCACCGGCGCCGACCGCCGCCGTCAGCTTCCCCGCCGACGGCGCCACGGACGTGCCCACCTCGGCGGAGATCGCCTTCACCACCCAGAACGCGCAGTCGGCCGCCGTCACCCTCACCGACGCCGCCGGTGCGGCGGTCGAAGGCGCGTTGCGGGCTGACGGTTCGTCGTGGGTACCGGGCACCCAACTGAAGTACTCCACCCGGTACACGGCCGCGGTCTCGGCCGTCGGCGCCGACGGCAAACAGGCCACCAAGACGGTGGCGTTCACCACGATGGACCGGCCCGGCAGCTTCGTGTCGGTACGCAGCCAACTCGGCGACGACATGATCTACGGCGTCGGCATGCCGGTGGTGATCAACTTTGACAGCGACGTACCCGCGGACCAGCGGGCCAACGTCGAGAAGCGACTTTTCGTCTCCAGCGAGCCGGCCCAGGAGGGTGCCTGGAACTGGTTCAACGCCCACGAGGTGCACTACCGGCCCCGGGAGTACTGGAAGGCGGGCACGAAACTGTCGATCCGGCTCGCCACCGGCGGCCTGCCGTTCGGCGGCGGCGCATACGGCGCGGCCGACATCACCGTACGCGCCTCCATCGGCGACAAGTTCGTGATGACGATCGACAACGCGACCAAGATGATGTCGGTCACCCGCAACGACCAGGAAGTCAAGACGATGCCGGTGAGCCTGGGCAAGCCGAGCGCCCCCTCGTCCAGCGGCAACATGATCGTCATGGTCAAGAACGAGTGGGAGTGGTTCGACTCGTCCACCTACGGCGTACCGGTCGGCTCGGCTGACGGATACCGCACGAAGGTCTTCTGGCCGCAGCGGCTGACCTGGGGCGGACAGTACATCCACGCGGCTCCGTGGTCGGTCGCCGACCAGGGCCAGCGCAACGTCTCGCATGGCTGCACCAACGTGTCCACGGAGAACGCCGACTGGCTGTGGCACCAGACGCACATCGGCGACCCGGTGATCGTCAAGGGCACCGAGCGCGGCCTGGACTGGGGTGACGGCTGGACGGACTGGAACGTCAGCTGGGAGGAGTACCTCAAGGGCAGTGCTCTCCCCCGACCCATGAGCCCGGGCGGACCGGATGCCGCCGCGAGCGGGTCGACCTCGGCACAACCCTCGGCGCAGCCCTCTGCGTCCTGAGCCGCTACCGGCCCGTGAACCAGAGCGGGCCGGTGACGGGCCGGCGACGGGGCCCGGAGCAGGCCCAGCCCGACGGCCGCCCAGGGCAGGCCCAGCCCGACGGCGGCCGCCGTTTTGGCCCGCCGCCGCCGCACCTGATAGCCTGGCTTTTCGCGCGCTGTGAGGCGCTGCCTCAATGTGCGCGTTTGATTCCAACCCGAACTACCTTGACGAGGCTGTCGCGTGGCGAACATCAAGTCCCAGATCAAGCGCAACCGGCAGAACGAGAAGCGCCGGCTGCGTAACAAGTCGGTCAAGTCTGCGCTGAAGACGTCTGTCCGCAAGTTCAATGAAGCCGCCGCCGCCGGTGACACCGAGCAGGCGGCCGCGCTGATGCGCGACGCCGCGCGCCGGCTGGACAAGGCCGCGAGCAAGGGCGTCATCCACAAGAACCAGGCGGCCAACCGCAAGTCCGCTATCGCCAAGCGGCTGTCGTCGCTGGCTGCCTGAGCTACCCACCGTTCGACGCCTCGCAACGCCGCCCGGCCCTCTGGGCCCGGCGGCGTTTTGGCGTACCTGCAATCGGCCGATCAGAGCCACCCACTTGGCGGTGCTGCCAACCGGCGGATCGTCATGCGGCAGGCCAGGCAGACCGCTCATCTGGGAGCCGCTAACCTGGCGGGCCGGTGACCTACCGGTGACCTGGTGCGCCGATGACCTGCCGGGGACGCCGGTGACCTGGTGAGCCGGTGAGCCGGTGAGCCGGTGGGCTGCTGACCTGGTGGCCGCTCGTCGTGCGGCCACCCGTGCTCACCGCGCCGCGGCGCCGTTCCGGGCCGCCGCGACCGCGAAGACCGCACGCTCCAGGGCGTACCCGCGGTCCTCGGATCCGCCCTTGACGGCGGCGTTGCACTCGGCGGCCACCCGCATCGCGTCGACGAGCGCGTCGGGAGTCCAGCCACGCGCTTGGCGCTGGGCACGTTCGATCTTCCAGGCCGGCATGCCGAGCGCGCTGGCCAACTGGTAGGCGTTGCCGCGCCCGGCCGAGGCCACCCGGGCGACCGTCCGCACGCCGTCGGCCAGCGCGTCCGCGATCGGTACCGGATCGACCCCCACGTGCAGCGCCCAGCGCAGCGCCTCCAGCGCGGCGGGTACGTCACCGACCATGGCCGCGTCCGCCACGGTGAAGCCGCTGACCTCGGCCCGTCCCCGGTAGTAGCGGGCGACGGTGCCGGCGTCGATCCGCCCGTCGGTGTCGGCCACCAACTGGGAGCAGGCGGCTACCAGTTCCCGCAGGTCGTTGCCGACCGCAGCGATCAGGGCCTCGGCCGCGTCCTCCGCACACTTTCCGCCGAGTCGGCGCACCTCGGCCCGGACGAAGTCGACCCGCTCCCGATGCTTTGTGATCTTCCCAGCGGGGATGACCTTGGCGCCGCCTGCCTTCAGCCCGTCGGCGAGGGCCTTGCCCTTGGCCCCGCCGGCATGCGTGATCACCAGGGACACGTCCGGGTCCGGGTCGCGGGCGTATGCGAGCAGCGCGGCAGCCAGGTCCTTCTTGGCGTCCTGACCGCCGCGGACGACCAGGATCCGCCGGCCGCCGAACAGCGACGGGCTGGTCATCTCGGCCAACTCGCCGGGCACGAGATCGCTGGCGGCGTACTGGCGTACCTCCGCGTCGGGTTCGGCGGCGCGGGCGACGGCGATCGCCTCGCTCACCGCCCGGGCCACGAGGAGTTCCTCGTCACCGAGGACGAGACGTACGTCGGCGGACAGTTGTGGCGGCACGGCAGCCATCGTCGCACGGCAGCCATCGTCGCACGGCCGCCCGGTCCGTTGCACTGAGCGGCGACGGCACCCGCGCCGGGCGGTGATGACCGCCGTACCCCGGCCGCGAGGACGACTAGCGGCGTTGGCCGGTGCCGCCCGGCGCGCCGCGGACCGCCACGGCCAGCCGGCCGCCGGCGTCGACGGCGGCCAGGTCGCCCGACCGGTCGGTACGCAGTACCCGCGCCCCACCCCGGGCCAGCCGGTCGAGTACGCCCGGGTTGGGATGGCCGTAGACGTTGCCCACGCCGACCGAGACGAATGCGATCGCTGGCCGGGCCGCGTCGAGGAACGCGGGACTCTGGAAGGCCGACCCGTGGTGGCTCACTTTGAGCACGTCGACGCGTACCTGGGCGCCCAGCAGGCTCTGCTGCTCGTCCTCCTCCGCGTCGCCGGCCAGCAGCAGCGAGTGCCGGCCGATCGTGACGCGCAGGACCAGGGAGTTGTTGTTGGGGTCTGACCTGGTGTTGACCAGCGTCCGGTCGGGGCCGACGACAACCAGTCGCAGGTCCCCGCCGGCATATCGTTCACCGGGCATCGCCTGCCGTACCGGCGTCCGATGCGCCGCGGCGGCGGCCAGCACCTGGCGGCGACCGGTAGCCGGTTCCGGGTGGGCGGTGGTGACCACGGCACCTACCCGACGGCCCCGGAACACGCCGTCCACGCCTCCGACGTGGTCGGCGTGGAAGTGGCTGACCACCAGCAGGGGTACCTCACGGATGCCGAGCCGGCGCAGGCAACCGTCCACGGCGGCCGGCTCGGGGCCGGCGTCGACGACGACCGCCCGGCCGGGCGCGACCGGCAGCACCGCCGCGTCGCCCTGCCCCACGTCACACACCACGAGCAGCCACCCCGGCGGCGGCCAGCCGGGGGCGGCGAGCCGGATCGGCACGGTACCGATGACGGCCGCGACCGTCACCACGGCGGCCAACCGGCGCACCGGCCGGTACCGGCCGGCTACCAGCAGCGCCGCGAGGACGGCCGCGAGCAGCAGGCCACCCACCGCCCCGGCGGGCCACGGCGCCACCCCGGCGGGGGTCTGCGCGCCGTAGTGGCCGACGAGGATGATCCAGCGGGCCGGCCAGGATGCCAGCCACACGGCCAAACCGGCGCCGGCCGGCCAGACCGGTGACAGCAGTGCGGCGGCGACCCCGAGCACGGTGGCCGGCGGGACAGCCGGTACCGCGAGCAGGTTGGCCGGTACGGCCGCGAGCCCGACACCGCCCGACAGTGCGGCAATCACCGGGGCGCAGGCCAACTGGGCGGAGGCGGGTACGGCGACCGCTTCCGCCAGCCCGGCCGGTACCCGCTGGCGGCGCAGCGCGTCCCGCCACCCCGGCGCGAGCAGCAGCAGACCCGCCGTGGCGAGCACCGAGAGAGCGAAGCCCGGCTCGCCGGCCAGTTGGGGGTCGACGAGAACCAGCACGATCACGACGGCGGCCAGCCCGGGTACCGCCGAACGCGGTCGTCCGCTCGCCAGGGCCAGTAGTGCGAGGGCGCCGAGGGCCGCCGCACGCAGGACGCTCGGCGACGGCCGGACCAGGATCACGAAGCCGACCAGGGCGACGGCGCAGATGGCAGCGGCCAACCGGGGACCGGCCCGGCACCAACGGGCCAGCCCGAGCACGACGCCGAGCACGATCGCCACGTTCGACCCGCTGACCGCGAGCAGATGCGTCATGCCGGTGGTACGGAAGTCCTCCGCGACCGCCGGCTCCAGGCGGGTGGTGTCGCCGACGACCAGGCCGGGCAGGAGCCCACCCGGCTCGTCCGGAAGCGGGGCGCAGGCCCGTTGCAGGCCGCTGCGCAGCGTACCGGCCGCCCGCTGCGCCCAGGACGGCCGGCCGACGAGCCGCGGTGCGGCCGGTACCGACAGGACAGCCGCGCGCAGGTCCCCGCCGCGCGCCGAACCGATCCGGCCCTCGGCCACGACCCGCTGACCGGGCAGCACTCCCTGCCATGCGGGGTCTCCGCCGAGCACGAGTACCCGCACCGACAGGCGCAGGGCCGGCCGGCCGGTCACCTCCAGCCGGGTGAGGTCGGCGGCGACCACGTACTGACCGGGCCGGCCGGCGACACCCCGGGCGAGGCGCGGATCGTCGGTGACGACCAGGTCGGCTCGGACCTCGGCACGTTCGCGGGCCAGCGCGGTGACCGGGTCCGCGTCCCGCAGCGCCACCCGGCACGCGGTCACCCCGGCGCCCGCGACGACACCGATCAGGACACCGATCAGCACACCGGTCAGGGCACCGGGGACGGCGTCGGAGCCCGCACCGGGGACGGCCTCGGAGCCCGCACCGGAGCCGGCGGACACGGGGCGGGTGCCGACCGACACGGTGGCGAGGGCCGCGACGAGGGCCGCCAGCCCGACCACCGCTCCGGCCCGCCAGGACAGGTGCAGCCCGGCGAACGCGGCCAGCCAGGTACCCACGGCCGCGCCGGCCAGCCGCAGATCCGGGTACTCCCCCGCGCTCACACCGTCACCAGCGGCTTGATCTGGTTGAACCGGGCATTGCCGAGGCCGTCGACCTGCCGTAGTTCGTCGACCGAACGGAACTGTCCGTGCGCGGTTCGGTAGTCGATGATGTGTTGCGCCAGTACCGGGCCGATTCCCGGCAGCGCCTCGAGCTGGGCCGCGGTTGCGGTGTTGAGGTTGAGCGGGCCGGTTCCCTGCCCGGGCGATCCGCCACCGGCCGGGCCGGCGGCAGCGGCCGGCCCGGCGGCAGCGGGCGGCGGGGTGATCCCGATCGCGACGAGTTCCCCGTCGGCCAGCTTGCGGGCGAGGTTCACCAGCGACAGGTCGGTATCGGGAAGTGCCCCACCGGCCGCGTCGATCGCGTCGGCGACCCGCGCCCCCGCGGGCAGGCGGATCAGGCCGGGCTGCCGTACCCGACCGGTCACCGCGACCACGACGACACCGGAGGGCCCGACAGACCCCGCGGCCGGTGACGACGGCTCGAGCCGGGTGGCGACCGGTTCCACATGGGGCCTGGCCCGCCAGGCCAGAACGCCCGCCACGGCCACCGCGACCAGCGCGACGACGGCGAGTGCGCGGACGCCTCGGCGGCCAGGGTCGAACGCGCCCAGCACCCCGCGCAGGCCGCCGGCCGGGACCGGCGGTATCGGCTGCCCGTCCTCGGCCGGCCACGCCGACACGGCCGGGACCGGTCCTGCCCCACCCGACAGCGGCGCCGCGTGCCCCGCGTCGCCAGGCCGGAACACCGGGCCGGCCACCGACGGCGCCGGGCCGGTCGCGGGCGGGCCGGCGGGCGGTGACTCGTCGGCGTCGTCGCCCTCCGGCAGGCCGACGACCCGGATGAACCGCTCCCGTACGTCGTCAATGCTGTCTCGGTGCGATGCGAACATGCGCCGGAACCTAGGACGGACGGGGCCATCGCCGCCGTCCCCGGCAGGGAACCTGTGGACAGCGAGGGTGCCTGTGGACAACCCAAGGCGTCCCGGCCGGATGTGCTACAGGCGTCTGACGACCACGCATATCAGGCCGGGACCGGTGTGGGCGGCGACGGCCGCGCCCACCTCGGTCGCGTACACCCGGCGGACCCGCTCGCCCAGCCGTGTGGTGAGCGACCGCTGCAACTCCTCGGCCCGTTGCGTGGCCGCGAGATGGTGCACGGCGATGTCGACGTCGGCGTCCGCCGTGGACTCGACCGCCAGGTCGGCGAGCCGGCTCAGGGCACGGCTGGCGGTGCGGACCTTGTCGCTGACGACGATCCCGCCATCGGCGAGGCGCAGGATCGGCTTGACCGACAACGCCGTACCGAGCAGCGCCGAGGTGGCTCCGATACGCCCACCGCGCCGCAGGTACTCCAGCGTGTCGACGTAGAACAGGGCGCCGGTGCGGTCGATCACGGCGAGGGCGGCATCGCGTACCTCCGCGAGGGTCCCGCCCGCGGCGGCGGTCTCGGCGGCGGCCAGGGCCGGGAAGCCCAGCCCCATCCCGGCGGAGCAGGAGTCGATCACCTCGACACGGCCGTCGAACTCGTCCGCGGCCAGGCGGGCGGCCTCGCAGGTACCCGACAGCTGCGCGGACAGGTGAATGGACACGACACCGGCCGCACCGGCGTCGAACAGTTGCCGGTAGGTCTCGGCGAACGCGCCCGGCGCCGGCCGGGACGTCGTCACATGGGTACGCCGGGTCTCGAGCGCCTTCGCGACGTCGGCCGGGGTGATGTCGATGCCTTCCAGGCCCGGTACGCCGTCGATGACGACGGTGAGCGGTACGACGGTGAGGCCGGCCTCCACCGCGAGCGTGTCCGGCAGGTAGGTGGTGCTGTCGGTGACCACAGCGATGTGCTCTGACGTACCGGCCATGTCGGCACGTTAACCGATCGCGGGCGAATCAGAAACGCGTCGCGCTCACGCCGGTCGGGCCTCGTCGACCCAAAACGGCCGGCCCTGCATGCAGTGGCTCATGACGTCATCGGCGATGTGGCCACGGACGACGAGGTTGTTGCCGGCCTTCACCACGGTCCGGTCGCCGCCGATGAGCAGGTAACTCTGCCCGCCGCTGCGCAGCAGCAGGCATCCGGGCTCGACACCGGCCTCCACCTGTCCGGAGAGGGTCAACTCAGCCCCGGCCGACGGGCCGGCGCCTGCGGACGGAGCGCCGGACGGGCCGGTGGACGGGGTTGCCGTCGGGGGTACCGAGCCGGGGGCGGACACGGATCCGCTGGACTCTCCGCTGGCGGCGGTGCCCGGTGTCCCGGTGCCCGAGGCGCATCCGGTCATCAGACCGGCGGCGAACAGCGGGACGAGCAGGCTGGTGGCGAAGCGGCGACGGACTCCCATGCCTGTTCGGACGCCACCGGCCGGCTGCCGGTTCCGGGGAACAAGGCTCCGGGGAACAAGGCCCGGGGGAACAAGGCCCCGGGGAACAAGGCCCCGGGGAACAAGGCCCCGGGGAACAAGGCCCCGGGGAACAAGGCCCCGGGGAACAAGGCCCCGGGGAACGGCGGCGGGCCGGAGAGGTCAGCCCGCGTTGTACGACCGCAGCTGCCAGCCTCGCCGAGGGTCCAGGCGCAGTTCGGCCCAGTGGCAGTTGGTGAGGATGCCGAGGGTACGCAGCACCGGGTCCGGCCAGTCGAGCATCGCGACCACGGCACGCCGGATGGCGCCGCCATGGCTGGCCACGACGATCGTGCTGCCCGGGGCGGCGGCACTCACGTCGTGCAACGCGTCGGCCATCCGCTTGCCGACCTCGTCGAGGTCCTCGATGCCGAACTCGCGTATCGGCTGCCCGGCGCGCCACCGCGCGTGCTCCTCGGGCCACCGCGCGGCGATCTCCGCGTTGGTCAGGCCCTGCCAGCTGCCGTAGTGACGCTCCCGCAGCCGGGGGTCGTAGGAGACGCTGAGACCGGTGACGGCGGCGAGTGCCGCGGCGGTGTCGGCCGCCCGGCGCAGGTCACTGGCGACGATCAGGTCGGGGTGCAGGTCGACGAGCCGGACCGCGGCGGCCTCGGCCTGCGCCCGCCCCACCTCGCTGAGATCGACGTCGGACTGCCCCTGTATCCGGTCGGCGGCGTTCCACTCGGTCTGCCCGTGCCGCCACAGCAGGAGCCGGGTCACGCCGTCCCGTTCGCTTCTCCGGCGGTGTCGCCGCGACCTCCCTCGGCGGCAGCGCCGCCACGGCCGCTTTCGGCGGAGACCAGGTCCCGGTCGACGAACGGGATGGTCGGGCAGTCCTTCCACAGCCGGTCGAGCGCGTAGAACTCCCGCTCCTCGGTGTGCTGGACGTGCACCACGATGTCGACGTAGTCCAGCAGCACCCAGCGGCCGGCGCGCTCCCCCTCACGGCGTACCGGCTTGGCCTTCTCGGGCAGTTCGAGCAGCCTCTCCTCGATCGCGTCCACGATCGCGAGAACCTGACGTTCGTTCGGCGCCGACGCGAGCAGGAACGCATCGGTGATCACGAGTTGGTCGCCCACGTCCAGGATCACGATGTCCTGTGCCTTCTTGTCGGCGGCCGCTTGTGCGGCGGCCAGGGCCAGTTCGCGGGCGCGCTCGTTTGCGGGCACCGGACTCCTCTCGTCGTAACGTTCGCGCCGTTCAGCGCAGTGCGGGCGGTGGGTGGTCGGCCCCCATCGGCGGCCACCAGCACCGCCCGAGGTTCAAGCCTCTCACGTGTACGCCTGAAGTGCCGCTTCGATATCTGGGACCTACCGGTACAAATGGCGCTTTGCGATGTATTGCACCACTCCGTCGGGGACCAAATACCACACCGGCTTACCCGCAGCGACCCGCTCCCGGCAGTCGGTCGACGAGATCGCCATCGCCGGCACCTGGACCAGGCTCACCGTGTCGGCGGGCAGATGCGCGTCGCTCAGCTCGAACCCCGGTCGGGTGACCCCCACGAAGTGGGCCAGCGAGAAGATCTGGTCGGCGTCCTTCCACGACAGGATCTTCTCCAGGGCGTCGGCGCCCGTGATGAAGTACAGCTCGGTGTCCGGCCCGTACGACTCGCGCAGGTCGCGCAGCGTGTCGACGGTGTACGTCGGCCCGTGGCGCTCAATGTCGACCCGGCTGACGTGAAACCGCGGGTTGGACGCCGTCGCGATCACGGTCATCAGGTACCGGTCCTCGGCCGGGCTGACCTTCGCGTCGGACTTCTGCCACGGCTGGCCGGTGGGCACGAAGACGACCTCGTCGAGGTCGAACAGGTCGGCGACCTCACTCGCGGCGACCAGGTGACCGTTGTGGATCGGGTCGAAGGTGCCGCCCATGATCCCGACTCGACGAGGCTTTTCCATCCGGCGCATGGTAGCCGGCCGCTCCGACGCCGCCGGCCGGCCACCGGTCACGCATCAGCCACCGGCCGCCGCGCGGGCCGCGATGGCGCGCCGCAGGTCGTCGGTGCGGTCCAGCAGTACCCGGCGCAGGACCGCGGGCAGGTCCGCCCGGTCGAGCAGGCGCTGGGCGGCCTCGACCGTGGCGGGCGCCACCGCATACCTCGGGTAGGCCGCACCCGCCACCTGGTTGACCATCTGCGCGTCGCGCCGGGCGGCCAGTGCCGGCATGTCCGCGAAGTACCGCGCCACGTACGGCCCGGTCAGGCTCTCCTGCTCCGGCTGCCAGAACCCCTCGGCGTACGCCAACCGCAGCCGGTTGGAGAGCGCGTCGTCGGCGACGATCGCGTCCCAGGCCCGCGCCTTGGCCTCGGCGTCCGGCAGGGCCGCCCGGCAGCACGCCGCGTGCTGGACGCCGTGCGCGCTGCGGTCGGACTCGGCTTCGGCGTCGATCTCGGACACGTCCGCCGCACCGAGCACGACGAGCCGCCGCAGCAGCGCCCACCGCAGCTCCGCGTCGACCGCGAGGCCGTCGGGCACGTTCTTGCCGGCCAGCCAGTCGCGTAGCGTGCCGGCGCCGTCGGTGTCGGCGCACTGGGCGTACCCGCGGGCGGCGGCGAGCTGCCGGTCGCTGCCGGGCGGCGCGACGGCGAGGACCCGTTCACACATCGTCGCGAGTGCCGCGAGCGCCGCCGGTTGCTGCGCCCGCGGGAGGTACTGGCCGACCGCCACCTCCGCCGCGAAGCTCATCACCTGGGCGAACACCGCCATGTCCGGCTCGGACGGCAGCCCGGCGACGGCCAGGTCCAGGAACGCCGCCGGGGGCGTCTCGGCGTCCCGCGTGGCCTCCCACGCGGCGCTCCACAGCAGCGCCCGGGGCGCCGGGTCGGTGACCCGCGGCAGCAGGTCGGGCAGCGCGGCCAGCTCGGTGTCGGTCAGGCGCACCTTCGCGTACGTGAGGTCCTCGTCGTTGGCCAGCAGCAGCGCCGCGGCAGGCCGGCCGACCAGCGCCGGCACCGGAGTCTGTCCGTGGTCGGACACCGGGTCGACGTCGACCTCGACCCGTTCGCGGCGAGTGACCCGGCCGTCGGCGTCGCGGTCGTACAGGCCGAGGACGAGCCGGTGCGGCCGCAGGACCGGCTGCGCCGGCGGCGCGGACTGCACCACGGTGACGGCGGTGTACCGCCCGTCCGGACCGACCGTCGCGACCGGGCGAAGCGTGGTGACCCCGCTCTCGCGCCACCACCGCGCCGCCCACTCCGACAGGTCCCGGCCGCTGGCCACACCGAACACGGCGAGCAGGTCGGCCAGGGTCGCGTTGCCGTACGCGTGGTCGGCGAAGTACCGCCGCAGGCCGGCGAAGAAGGCCTCATCGCCCAGGTACGCACCGAGCTGGCGCAACGTGGCGGCGCCCTTGGCGTACGAGATGCCGTCGAAGTTGAGCAGCGCGGCGGCGACGTCGTCGACCCGCTCGGGCGCGACCGGATGCGTGGAGGGTCGCTGGTCCGCCGCGTACCCCCAGGTCTTGCGGTTGATCGCGAAGTCGGTCCAGACATCGGTGAAGCGGGTCGCCTCACCGGCCACCCGTACCCCCAGGTACTCCGCGAACGACTCGTTCAGCCACAGGTCGTCCCACCAGCGCATGGTCACCAGGTCGCCGAACCACATGTGCGCCATCTCGTGCGCGACCACGATCGCCCGGGTGGCGCGCTGCGCGCGGGTGACGGCCGACCGGAACACGAACTCGTCCCGGAACGTCACGCAGCCCGGGTTCTCCATCGCGCCCCAGTTGAACTCGGGCACGAACGCCTGGTCGTACTTGCCGAACGGGTACCGGTAGGCGAACAGCTCGTGGTAGCGGTCCAGGCATCGGGCCGTCATCTCGAACAGTTCCTCGGCGTCCCGGTCGAGGTGCTCGGCGAGCGCCGGCCGGCAGTGCAGGCCCAGCGGGATGCCGTCGTGCTCGGTGTACCGGGAGTGCAGCGGCCCGGCGACGAGGGTCACCAGGTACGTCGACAGCGGCGGCATCGGGGCGAACCGCCACCGGCCCGGCGCCACCCGGTCGCCCGCGCCGTTGGCCAGCACGGTCCAGCCGGGCGGCGCGGTGACGCTCAGCGTGACCGCCGCCTTCAGGTCGGGCTGGTCGAAGCAGGCGAAGATGCGCTGCGCGTTGTCCAGACCCGCGCTGGCGTACAGGTAGACCTCGCCGTCGGCCGGGTCGACGAAGCGGTGCAGCCCCTCACCGCTGTTGGAGTACGTCATCGTGGCGCGCACCACGAGTTCGTTGTCGGCGGCGAGGTCGGTCAGCCGCAGCCGGTTGTCGTCGAGGGCCGCCGGGTCGAGCGCCCGGCCGTTGAGCGTCACCGAGTGCAGCGCGGCCGGCCGGATCTCCACGAAGGTCTCCGCGCCGGGCCGCGCGCAGCGGAACCGCACCACCGTCGTCGCCTCGAACTCCTCGTTCGGGGTCGTCAGATCCAGATCGATCGCGTACGCGTCGACCGACAGCAGCGCGGCCCGCTCGGCCGCCTCGGCTCGGGTGAGGCTAGGCATGGCGCCCATCCTGCCGTGTCCGTGCCAGCATTCCAGCCTGCCCCCTCGTCACGCCGCCAGTAGCGCCCGGATCGCGTCCATCCGGGCCACCCGCGGCGCCAGTGCCCGCAGCCGCAGCGCGAGGTCGAGCGCGGCCAGGGCGGCCTCCGTGTCGGGCACCGGGACGCCGAGCCGCTGCCGCAGCCAGGGCGCCGCCTCGGTCCACCGGTAGTGGGCGGTACCGACCCGCACGTCGGCGGGCGGCGGGAAGGCACCCGGGCCGGTGCGCCCGGCCGCCCACCGCCGTACCGCCTCCCGCGAGCGGCCGATCCGGTCGGCTATCTCCGCCAGGGTCACCAGGTCGTCGTCGCGTACGCCGAGGGCCTGGACGCCGACGGCGTCGAGGTCGCGTACGGCCGACACCACGGCGTCGACGAGCGTCGGCGCGTCCCGCTCGAAGCCGACCAGCGCGCCCGGCCCGTCCGGGTCGGGAGTGACCGTCACGTCCGGGCAGCGCTCGGCCAGCGCCTCACGGGCGGAGCCGTCCACCGGCAGGGCGGTCACGAGGCTGAACCGCTGGGGTCTCATCGCGTCCATGGCGGGGAGCCAACCAGCCGGAGCGGCGATCGGGAGGGGCCAGAAGCGAACTCAGAGGGCGGCCACTCGCGCGGCCCCGGGGCCAGAAGAGGGGCCAGGAGAGGACTGACACGGGGCCAGCCGGACAGGGACCACGCGGACCAGTGGCCGCGCGGGACCGCGTGGGCCGACGCCGACCCGCGCACAGCGGTGGCGGCCCGTCGGTCTCAGGAGCTGACGACGATGCGGTCGATGTCCGGGGCGCGCGACGCCGGGTTGCTGAACTCGATGCTGTTGAGACCGGTGTCGAGCCGGACCCGCAGGACCAGCGCGCCGACCCGGTCGCCGGCCTGCGTACCGGGGACGTCCAGCCGGATGAACGGCCCGTCGTTGACGCTGATGATCACGCTGCGGTCGACGTCGGACACGTAGTGGACGACCACCACGTACACGCCGTCGAAGGGCACGCTGATCCGGCCGAACCGCAACGAGTTCGCCGCGGCGCCGCCGACCGAGGTGATGACCTGACCGCCGGAGGCGCCGGCCACAGCCCGGACCCGGGCGTCCCCACCGAGTACGTTCGCCGCCGCCTCGGCCTCGAAGCTGATCGGGGCCACCGGCGGCAGGGACGGCGCGGGCAGCCACGGCGACGACGTACGGCGCGGCGGGGTCCCCGACGGGGTGGTGGGGGCCGGTTCGACGGTCGGTGTCGGGGCGGCCGGGCCACGCGATGGCGGAGGCTGGCGGGGCACCGGCACCAGCGGCAACGGGCTCACCCGCGCGGGCAGAGCCGGCAGACCGGCGTCGTCGCCCCGCAGCGGGGACAGGATGGCGGCGGTCAGGACCAGACCGAGCCCACCGATGGCGACGGTGAGGAGGATGGTCCGGGTGCGCTCGCCGACCGCCTGCTCGTCGATCTCGTCCACGTGCTGGCCACGGTAGACCGGCCGGGCCGGCCGGGCCGGCGGCTGCCTGTCGACGGCCATTGCGCTCCCCCTCTGTGAGCGGGTGCCCAGCCGGCGCAGCGAAGATCCGCCGCGCCTCATCCGAACGGATCGAGACCGGCACCGACCCCCGCCCCACGATCGGCCATGACCGCCGGTTCTGACAAGGCCTCGGGGATCGATAAAAAATTGCACGACGGCGAATTAAGGATTGCCAAAGGAATGGGCGAAGAAACACGCACCGAACGGTCAGAAAAGTCGCACCACCGCCACCCTCCTACCGCCTGGCAGAATGGATATCAGCGCGCGTCACATTGGCGTCATTGACAGTTACCGTCCCTATTCGCGACACCGGGACGCGAGGGACCGCCGGCGGGCACGGACGACGACCAGCGGGCACGGACGACGACCAGCGGGCACGGACGACCGGCGGGCGCCCCCGCCGGAAACCCTCCGACCCGGGTACGGCACCGGGGCCGATCGGAACCGGGCCACCGGTGCGGGGTCGCCCGTACCGGTGGGTGGGCCCGCGCGGTCGGCTGACCGGGGATCGACCGGGGACATCGACCTTCCGGCGGCACTATCGTCGTGGTACCGGGCCGGCCGGAGCCGGCCCGGTAC
>NZ_JBLYUB010000030.1:0-87632 GCF_049999945.1 Planosporangium spinosum
GCCGCCACGACCACCGAACTCGCCGCCGCATAGCCACACCCGTTGCCCAGCCGGTTATCGACCGGAAAACTGAACAGCGCACAGAGCCTCACGCAGGCGATCTACACCATCTCGCGGGACGTGACCGACGGCTGGTGCGCCTGCCAGAGGCCGCGCGCCAGCCGCCACACCATAGGGCGCGGACAGCCGTCCGGTGGGTCGAGTGGTGGTTGGTCCGGATCGAAGGATGGCGGAGGTACCGGTGCCATGCGTCCAGCTCCATTGGGTAGGGATCCCACCACGACGAGCCCGGCATCGGGCGTGGGTTGCTGGCCCGGCACAAGCGGCTGCTGGGCGGGTGCGGCACATCCGGCCAGTTGTGGCGAGAGTCAACGTCGGTTCGCTACGACTGGCGACGCTATGGGGGTCCACAGAAACGACAGGACACCCCGTGTGGAGGACACGCGGGGTGTACCCGGACCGGTCGAGGATCGACTAGCGTTGCATGTTCGCTGCCTCAAGCAGCGGCCGGAGACCCGCCTCCACGGCAGGCTTGGCCTGGCCGCTAAGCTCGCGGAGCATGTCGCGTACCTGAGTGTTGAAGCGCAACTCTTCAGGCGACTCCTGGTGGATGCGTTGAATCATGTGGACCGCGGCCACGTTGTTTCGCTTCCAGACATAGCAGCGAGCGGCGTCCAGGTGGAAAGTGAGCCGTCGCTCGACTGCGGGTGCCGTGCTGATCGGTACTCGCTCCGCCAGTCGCAGCGCCTCTCCGGTACGGCCAAGCTCGACCGCCGCTGCCACCCGGTGTACTGCAACGTTCGTAGGCCCAAACACCATCCGAAAGCAGTTCGTCTCGCCCGTGGCGTTCGCTACCCGCGTAGCAGTCCCGAGCAGCCGGTGGACTTCGGCGTCGTCGCCAGCGCGGGAGGCTTCAGCCGCCCCAAGGAGGTGCAGGCTGCCGTACACGGCCAGGCGTACACGTGAAGCCTTGACCATGCGTCCCGTCAGATCTTCTATCGCGCGGCGGACGACCTCACGTGCCTGCGCCGTCCTCCCTTGGGCGGACAGGATCATGCCCAAGTTCCAGGCTGCGGCGGCCGCCAACTCCGGATCATCGGCATCGAGCGCGCACGATACCGCTCTGTCCGCCGCTAGGAGTGACCGGTCATGCTCACCGACGCGCTTGGTCCAGGTTCGCGCCAGTTGGTACAGCCTGCTAGCCAATCGCAGCGCCTGTCGTCTCTCGCCGGCCACATGGCGCCGAACCGCCCCCTGAACCTGCCTGATGAGTTCCGGCAACTGCTGACCTACTGCGTCATAGCGGAACGCCGATGGTGACTGCCACCCCTGCCACGCTGCTTCTATCCTGCCCGCCAGGCCATCGAGATCCGGAGGTTCGGCGGCGTGCACACCTTGATCCATGAGCGCGGAGTAGACGGCGTCGGAGGAGGGATGCCTGTGGCGCTCCGCCGGCAGAAGCGAGAACGGCACGCCAGTCAGTTCGCGTAGGTCCGTAAGGCGGAGTGCGCGCGCGAACAGTACAAGCTGCGAGAAGCGGGTTACCGACCGGTCGCCTGACTCGATCTTCTTCATCATGGACAGGGAGATGCCAACCAGTCCAGCGAGCTCTTCCTGGGTCAGTCCACGCCGAACCCGGTGACTGGCGATGCGGTACCCGAGCATCCACTCGTCGATTTCCATGACCACTGCCTCACGGGATGAAGCCGGTTGAAGAAAGTCGTACGCGCGCTTGTCAGCAGGCTACGCCGAACGTGGAAGACTCGGGCCATGGCCACTCATCCATCCAGGCGCTCCCTGGTGCTGTGGGACATCGACCATACCCTGATCGAAACGGCAGGACTGGGCAGTCGGTTCTATCGGGCGGCCTTCGAAACAATCACCAATCGGGAAATGGTCGAGCAGGCGGACGTGACCGGCAAGACCGAGCAGGCCATCCTGACCGAGACATTACGCATGCACCGCATCGAACCCACGGATGATCACCAGAAGCGGTACGCGGTCGAACTGGCCAGGCAGTACGAGCAGCACGCCGACCTGTTGCGGAACACGGGACGCGCCCTACCCGGCGCGGGCCAGGCGCTGACCGCTCTGGCCGCCGTACCAGGCACGGTGCAGACCGTCCTCACCGGAAACCTGAGGGAAGTAGCGTTCACGAAGCTGCGGGTATTCGACCTGGCGACGCCCATTGACTTCGAGGTCGGCGCATACGGTGAGGACGACAGCGAGCGGGCCAAGCTGGTGCCGGTGGCACAGGATCGCGCAGGGGCGAAGTACCGAACCCGGTTCGACGACGGCAACACGGTGATCATCGGCGACACCACGAGCGACGTGACCGCAGCCCGTCAGGGCGGAGCACAGATCGTGGCGGTCGCATCCGGCCGTGACAGTGAGGACGAGCTGCGCAGGGCGGGAGCCGATCGCGTCATTCCGGACCTGATCGAGACGCAACGATTGGTGGACGCGGTACAGGAAGCACTCATGCGCGGCGCAGACTGATCTCCGCAACCCTCGCCGCGAGGACCGTGACGCCGTATGTCGTGACGCGTCACTGCGTTCGCCCTGGCTCGGTCCGGTCGCGAGCGCAGGGAAACGTTGACGGCACTCGCTCGCGGCGCCGTGCATCGCACGCGGCAGCGGATTCGGGCAGGCCACGGTGGCTGGCGGCCAGGATCCGCCGGTGGCGTCTCACTGGCACGACGGTGACCAGCGCCCGACGTCGTGGTCGCCAGCTCCACCCGCAACAGACCGCAGAGATACCTTTGCAAAATAACCTCTGCGGTCTACCGTGACCACATGGATGAGGCTGAATCATCAGGGCTGCCGGACGAGCCCGGCGCCACACCGGCTCCCCCGCCCGGCGGCTGGCCCTTCCCGTTCGACCCGTCCCGCGACCTCATGCTCACCCCGCGACGCCTGCGGGGACTGGTGCACCCGATCCGGGTGCGGCTGCTGACCTTGCTGGAGACCGACGGCCCGGCCACCGCGTCGCAGCTCGGCCGCCGGATCGGCCAGTCCAGCGGGGTGACCAGCTACCACCTGCGGATGCTCGCCGACCTCGGCTTCGTGGAGGACGACACCGCGCGCGGCAACGGGCGCGACCGCTGGTGGCGCACGACGTACCGGTCCTCCGCGTTCAGCTTCCGCTCCCCCGACGACCCCGGTGACCCGGAGACCGCCGAGGTGGCCGAGCAGTACATGCGCATCGTGATCGGCACGTACTACGAGCGCATGCTCTCCTACGTCAACAGCCTCGCCGGCCGGCTCGACGAACTGCCGACGCTGCCGTGGACCTTCGCCGAGAAGGCCATCGAGCTGACCCACGACGAGGCACGGGCGCTCGCGGCGGAGGTCCACACGCTGATCGACCGCTATCGCCGCGCGCCCGGCACGGTCGGCCGGCGCCCCGGAACGCACCGCGCCACCTTCCAGTTCCAGATGCTGCCCGACGACCTGCCGTCCGAGGAGGATCCGTCGTGAGGCGCCGCGCGCCGTTCGTGGCGCTGCAGACCTCGCTCGTCATCTCGGTGGCCGGCACTTCGATGTCGGCGATCGCGATCCCGTGGCTCGTGCTGACCACCACCGGCAGCGCGGCCAAGACCGGCCTCGTCGGGTTCGCCACGATGATGCCGTACGTTGCCGCGCAGGCCCTGGCCGGTCCGCTGGTCGACCGTATCGGGCTGCGCCGGTCCTTCGTCTGGGGCAACAGCGTGGCCGCCGTCGTGGTCGGCGCGATCCCAGTGCTGTATGCCGCGGGTGGCCTCACCCTGCCCGCGCTGCTGACTCTCGTCGCGCTGGCCGGCCTGGTCCGCGGCGCCGCCGACTGCGCCAACAGCGCGCTGGTCCCGGCCACCGCCGGCGTCGGCGGCATCACGCTGGAGCGGGCGGCCGGCGTCAACGCGGCGGCCCACCGCACCGCGCTGCTGCTCGGCGCACCGCTGGCCGGTGTGCTGGTCACGCTCGCCGGTTCGCCGGTGGCGGTCGCCGTCGACGCCGCGACCTTCGCCGCGGCCGCCGCGATCGGAGCGATCTGGGTACGTGTCGCGGAGCAACCCACGGTCGAAGCCGACACCGAAGCCGCGCCTGCCCTGCGCCGCTACTGGCACGACCTCACGGCCGGGCTGCGGTTCGTCGCGGGCGACCGGCTACTGCTCGGGATCATCACCATGGTCGCCCTGACCAACCTGCTCGACCAGGGCCTGATAGAGGTGATGCTTCCGGTCTGGGTGCGCGACGAGGTCGGGTCGGCCGGGGCGCTCGGTGTCATCGTCGGGGTCGGCGGCCTGGGCGCCGTCCTGGGCAACCTGGTCGGCGCATGGCTCGGGCCTCGGGTGTCCCGGCGGGCGCTCTACACCGTGGGCTTCATCCTCGGCGGCGCACCACGGTTCTTCGTACTCGCCATGACCGGAACGCTGTCGCCGGTCGTCGCCGTTGTCGGAGTCGCTGAGGTGTTCGCCGGTTCGCTGAACGCCGTGATCGGGACCACGTCGTACGAGCGGATCCCCGAGGAGCTACGGGCCCGCGTCCTCGGTGCGGTACGGGCCAGCGCCTGGATCGGCACCCCGTTCGGGGCGCTGGTCGGCGGGTACGCCGTCGAAGCCCTCGACGTGCACACGGCACTACTGGTGTTCGGCGCCGCGTATCTGATCACCACGCTCGCGCCCGTCGTCTTCCCGGCCTGGCGCCAGATGCGCCGCCCCGACCCGCTCCCGGCCGACGAACGCCATGACGTCGCCGTACCGTGACCGCATCCCAACCCAGCCAGTGTCGCGCCTGAAGGGGTTCACATGACCGTCACGTACCTGATGGTCGCCCGGCTCCCGGAAGGAAGCCTGGACGCCTTCGACGCCTACGAGAACGCGGTTCTTCCACTGCTCGCCGAGCACGGCGGGCGGTTGGAGCGACGGCTGCGCACGGTGGACGACCGTATCGAGGCGCACGTGGTTTCCTTCCCCAGCGACGAGCACTTCGCCGCCTACCGGGCCGACCCGCGCCGCGCCGCGGGCGCCCCGTTGCTGGAGTCGTCCGGCGCGGAGATCGAGCTGCTGGCCGTACGCGACGTGACCGGATGACAACGCCGGGCGCCGCCGACTGTCCCTTTCGGATCTCCCGCCAGGTCGGTTAGGATCGGGCCCATGACTGCCGGGTCGGCCATGCGCCGCACACAGAACGGGCACCCGGCCGGCGCTTGATCACCGCGCGGGCGAGAGGCCCGCCCCCGTTGCGAGACGTGCGTACCGCCACTCGTAACGGAAGGAGGTGACAAGCATGAGCTGGCAGGATTTCCTCGCCCGTCACCAGGTAGGTGACGTGATCGAAGGCGTGGTGACCAAGCAGGTGCCGTTCGGTTCGTTCGTCGAGTCCGACGGCTTCACCGGTCTGGCGCACCAGCAGTCCTGGCCGGTCGGCACCCGCGTCTCGGTCAAGATCCTTGAGATCGACACCGAGAAGCAGCGGTTCAGCCTGGCCCCGGCCCGGTGACTCCGGCCTAGGTGAGCGCTGATCCGGGGGAAATGGGCTCCCCCGGATCAGCGCCCATCGCATTATCGCGGCGATCGGGCGATCCGCACACCCGAGCGGACCGCCGCCGGATCAGATCCGCTCGTCGGTGAGCACGCTGCTGAAACTCCGGATGAGACGGGTGTGCGCGCGGCCGGCGACCCCGGCGGGCACGAGCCGGGCGGCCCGCGCGACCAGCGGGTTGACCTCCTTGTTCGTCGTCTCACGGGCGGCCATCCGGGACACCCGGCGGACCCGCGGCGCCCGCTTGGCTTCGTACCGGCGAAGCACGGCGGGAATCTCCCGCCCGCCCGCGGCGAGTGCCCGCGTCAGCAACCAGGCGTCTTCGAGCGCCTGGTTGGCTCCCTGCGCCTGCGAGGGCGGGAAGACGTGGGCGGCGTCGCCGAGCAGGGTGGCCGCCCCGCTGCCCCACCGGTCGGGCACCTCGTGCAGGACGTGCGGGAAGGACTCGATGTCGGCGTCCTTGATGGCGTCCAGCGCGGCCGGCACCGGCCCGGCGTACCCGGCGAACCGGTCCCGCAGTACGGCGACCGGCGATTCGGCGATCGTCGGTTCCCCGACCCGATCGGGAACGTCGAACCACCACTGGAGGAGACCCTCGCCCGCCGGCATCAGACCGCACAGGCCGGCCGGGCCGACGACGCAGACGCCGGTACGCCCGTACGCCACCTCCGGCACGATCGGGGTCAGGCCCTGCCAGGTGGTCCAGCCGCAGAACCGGGCGGGGGCGCCGTCGAGGATCGCATGGCGTACCGCGGACCGGTGTCCGTCCGCACCCACGAGCACGTCGGCTTCGTGGCGATCGCCCCGCCCGTCGACGACCGTGACACCCTGGTCGTGCGGCACGACCGCGGCCACCTGGCGTCCATACTGGACGGTGTCGGACGGAAGCCCGGCGACCAGATGAGCGATCAGCCGGTCCCGGGGCACCGTGGCGACCGGGAAGCCGGTCCGGCGGGCCATCACCGTCAGGTCGACGGTCATCAACTCCGGCCCCTTCGAGGTCAGGAACCGCAGCGTGTCGATCCGGCCGCCCAGCTCCCCGAGCGGGGCGCCGAGGCCGGCCAGAGCCGCCGCGCCGTTGCTGAAGATGGTGACCGCCGCCCCGCCGGTACGGGCCTCCGGCGCCTGTTCCCACACCCGCACCGCCACGCCGGGTACCGCCCGTAGGCCCCGGGCCAGCGCCAGGCCGCCGACACCGGCGCCCGCCACGACAACGTCCATGCCGCCACCCATCCACATCAATTTATTAACTACGATCGTAGTACTACGGATGCTGCCATATGCTGAGGGCATGCCGCCACCGAACGACCAGCGCCGGGCGCAGCTCGCCGACGCCGCCCTCGAACTGCTCGTCGACGAGGGCGTCCACGGCGTCACCCACCGGTCCGTGGAGCGTCGGGCCGCACTGCCGGCCGGTACCGCCTCCAACTACTTCCGCAGCCGCGAGGCACTCCTGCTCGCGGTCGTCCGCCGGGTGGTCGCGCAGCATCAGGCAGACATGAACACGGCCCGCGTCGCCGACCCCGACGCACCGTGGCAGGAGCAGGCGATCGACCTGATCACCGAGTCCCTGATCCTCGCCGCCACCGTGCACCGCCGCCGCTACCTGGCCATCTTCGAACTTCGCCTGGAAGGGTTGCGCCGCCCGGCGCTCGCCGCGGAGATCGACGCGATGATGGAAGGTACCGCGGTCTTCACCGCGGAGCACCACGCCGCCCACCGCCTGCCCATCCCCCCGGCGGCGGTCCCCATCATGATGATCATGTACGGCGGCGCGCTGTTCGCCCTCGTGACGGGGCCACCGGAGGCGGCGACGCCGCAGTTCGTCCGCCCACTCGCCGAAGCGCTCGTCCGCGGGGCGCTGCACACCGCGCCATAGCAGAGCACGCGACGACGTGCCGGGGATCGGCGCCGCAGCCGCGACGGTACGGCTCAGCAACCGATCCGGGTCAGTAGCCGGTGCGGGTCAGTAGCCGGTGCGGGTCAGTAGCCGGTGCCGGTCAGTAGCCGGTGCGGGTCAGTAGCCGATCCGGGTCAGTAGTAGCCCTTCCGCCCGTCGAGCAGCTCGCGGATGGTGTCCAGGTGACCGGCGTGCCGGGCGGTCTCCTCGACCATGTGGATCACCATCCACCGCAGGGTCGCGGCGGCGGAGCCGAAGTCGGGGTGCTTGCCCACCTCGTCCAGCGAATGAGCCGAGATGATCTCGTTCGATACCGCACACTGCCGCTCGTACTCCTCCAGCAGCCGCGCGAGCGGGACGCCCTCGACCCGCATCTCGGCGTCCTCGGGCTCCTTCGCGAACTGCGGGTTGTGCTCGGCCGACCCGCCGAGGAAGAGCACCTCGAACCAGGCGTGCTCGACCCAGCGCAGGTGGGAGACGATACCCGCCACCGTCATCAGGGGCGAGGCCGGCAGGACGGACCGGTGGGCGTCCGCCTCGGACAGCCCTTCGCACTTGTAGTGGATGATCTCGCGCTGCAGGTCGAACCAGCCGAGCAGTTGGGTCCGTTCGTCGGCCACGAAGGGCGGGCGGCTACGGGAATTCGTCATGCGCGCCGACGTTACCCAGACCGGAACCGCCCCGCACCGCATTTATCCATCGGCGTCAACGCCCCTGGAGGGCCTTCACGTTGTCACCGAAGGTCCAGCCCTTCGACCCGTCCCAGTTGATCGACCAGGTCATCAGGCCCTTGAGCTGACCCGACTCGCTGTTCCAGGCCTGCGACACGAGCGACGGTGACATGTACCCACCACCGGCGCCCGGCTGCGCCGGCAGTCCGGGTACCTGCTTGTCGTAGGGGACCCGGATCGTCGTGCCCTGGATGACCAGTCCCCGGTTGAGGCAGTCGGTCTGCTTGGTGAACCCCTCGACCGTGCCGGCCGAGTACGAGTCGCCGGAGCAGCCGTACATGCTGCCGTTGTAGTACTGCATGTTCAGCCACCACAGCCGGCCGTTGTCGGCGTACTTCTTCACGATCGGCAGGTAGGCACCCCAGATCGAGCCGTACGTGACGCTGCCGCCGGTGACGTACGCCGTCTCGGGCGCCATCGTCAGGCCGAAGTTGGCGGGCATCTGCGCGAGTACGCCGTCGATGATGCGGATGAGGTTCGCCTGCGAGGGGGACAGCTGGTTGATGTTGCCGCTGCCGGACAGCCCGGTCTCGATGTCGATGTCGATGCCGTCGAAGTTGTACGTCTTCAGGATCGGCACGATCGTCGCCACGAACCGGTCGGCGACGGCGGTGGAGCTCAGGTCGATGCCGGCCGCCGCGCCCCCGATCGACATCAGGATCGTAGCCCCGGCCGCCTTGGCCTGGCACATCTCGGCCGGCGTGGCGACCTTCACGCCCGCGTCCATGCCGTCGGACCACAGCACGGTGCCGTCCGAGCGGATGACCGGGAACGCCGCGTTGATCACGTTGTAGCCGTGCGCCCGGATCCGGGAATCGGTGATCGGGATCCAGCCGAGCGGCGGGTGCACCCCGTTCGCCGCGCCGTCCCAGTTCTCCCAGTACCCCTGGAGCACCTTGCCCGTCGGCCTCGACTTGACCGCACAGGTGGCCGACCCGGGCGGCGGGGACGTCGGCGACGGCGCACCGGTGGCGGTGGGTGACGGCGACGGTGACCGGGTGGGCGACGGGGACGGAGACGGCGAGCGCGTCGGCGTGACCGTGGGTGACGGGGCGCCGCCGTCGCAGGCGCCGAGGTCCCTCCACAGCGACGGCGTGCTCGCCGGGTTCCATCCGGTTCCCGGGTACGCGGTGTGCGCCACCAGCGCCTCGTACAGCCGGCCGTTGTAGGTGACCCGGGCGCCCACCGCGTAGCTGGTGCCCTCGGCCCACGCCGGTGCGGAGCATGCCACGAGCACCGTGCCGGTGGAGCCGGCCGCGAGCACCGTACCGGCGGAGCCGCCGACCAGCGCGGCGCGGCCGCTCGGCGCGAGGACGAGCCCCATCGTGACGGCCATCGCCGCACCGGCCACCAGGGCAACAGCCCGACGTCGAGCGCTCATGGCATCCCCCAACCCATCGACAGGAAGGAATGCTATCAGTTAACTGTCTTCAAAGTAACCGCTCGGGCGAGGGCCGGAAATTGTCGGTACCCACCGGCAGGATGCGCGGATGGGATCATTGCCCGCTCCGTTGCCGCGACCGAGTCAGGTGAGGATCCGCGATGCCCGAACGTACGTCCGTGCCGCTGCACTTCGTGGAGAAGGGGGCCGGCACGCCGGTGCTGGCCCTGCACGGATGGACCCCCGACCACCGGCTGATGCTCGGCTGACCTCGCCGACACCGGCGCGATGGCGCGCATCGAGCGACGCTGGCGGCTCACCGACGATCCCGAGGGCGGCGCGCCGTTCGAGCGGCCGACCCTTATCCTGACCGGCCGCCAGGACGACAGCGTCGGCTACGTCGACCAGTTCGCACTGCTGCCGCACTATCCGCGCGCGAGCTTCGCGGTGGTCGACGTGGCCGGGCACAACCTGCAGATCGATCAGCCAGCCCTGTTCGATGCCCTGGTACGGGAGTGGCTCGACCGCGTCGCCGCCGAGTCCTGAATGGGGCGGCGCTCAGGACGCCGGCGGGGCGGCGCTCAGGACGCCGGCGGACCGTCAGTCCGGCCGGCGGACCGTCATTCAGGCAGCGGGCCGGCGCGTGCGCACCGCGTGCCGGTGGCGCCGCCACAGGTGCCAGGCCGCCACCCCGGCCACCAGCACGACGGCCGCGGCGACGAGGTACGAGAAGTATCGGGTGACCAGCGGGTACACCCGGCCGATGTCCTCGCCGGTGAGGTAACCGAGCGTCAGCCACGCCCCGACCCAGAGCACCCCGCCGATCGCGTCCCGGACGAAGTAGCGCCGCCAGGGCATGCCGACCGTACCGGCGACCAGGCCCACCGTCTGGCGCAGCCCGTCGATGAAGCGCGCCACGACGACGATGTTGCCGCCGCCCCGGCACAGGAATCCCTCGGCCCGCCGTACCCGGGCCTCGGTCAGCCCGACGTAATGACCCCAGCGCAGGACCGCCGGGCGGCCGAGCAGCCGCCCGAGGCCGTACCCGACGTTGTCGCCCAGGATCGCCCCGACGACGGCCACGGCGGCCACCCCGGCGACGCTCAGGTGGCCGGCACCGGCGTAGACGGCCGCGGCGACCAGCACGGTCACCGCGGGGACGGGCACCCCGAAACCCTCCACGAACGCGAAGATGGCGACCACCGCGTACCCGTAACGGTCCAGCAGCGGCGCGGCATGGGCGAGCGGACCGGGCAGCGGATGACTCACCCTGGCCTCCTGACCACGGCCGGGCGGCGGAAACCTACCGCGCGTGCACCGGCAGGTGGCAGTAGCCGTGCAGGGCCAGCCCTTCGCGCGACTCCGGCGTTCCGGCCAGCGCCAGTCGCGGGAACCGGGTCAGCAGGGCGGGCAGCGCGACCCTGGTCTCCAGCCGGGCCAGCGGGGCGCCCAGGCAGTGGTGGACGCCGCCGCCGAACGACAGTGGCGGCGCCTCGGCGCGGTCCAGCCGGAGCACGTCGGGATCGGTGAACACCTCCGGATCCCGGTTGGCCGCGCCGAGCAGCGTGACGATCTGCTGCCCGGCCGCCAGGGCGACCCCACCGATCTCGACGTCAACCGGTGAGCTGCGGCTGGACAGCAACTGCACCGGCGAGTCGTAGCGCAGCAACTCCTCGACCGCGGCCTCGGCCAGGTCCGGCCGCTTCCGCAGCCGGGCGGCCTGCTCGGGATGGTCGAGCAGCGCGACCAGGCTGTTGGCCAGCAGCAGCGTGGTCGTCTCGAACCCGGCGGCCAGCAGCAGCGCCGCCATGGTCGTCAGCTCGTCGGCGGTCAGCCGGTCCGCGCCGGCGCCGGTCGCACCGACCAGCGCCGAGATCAGGTCGTCGGCCGGGCTGGCACGGCGCTGGGCGGCCAGGTCGGCCAGGTAGTCGCGGATGGTCACGGCGGCCGTGTCGGCCCGGCCGACCCTGTCCGGTGCCAGCGTGTCCAGCACCGCCGTCCAGTCGCGGACCAGGTCCTGGAACATCGGCCGGTCGCCGGAGGGCACCCCGAGCAGTTCACCGATGACGGTGACCGGCAGCGGGAACGCGAACGCGGTCACGAAGTCGGTCTCGCCGGCGGTCCGCTCGCACAGCTCCGCGACGATCGCCTCGACCGCGGGTCGCAGCGCGGCGACCCGGCGTGGGGTGAACGCCGTCGAGACCAGGCGGCGCAGCCGGGTGTGCTCCGGCGGGTTGATGGTGAGAATGCTGGTGAACAGCAGGCGCAGTGACGGCCGGTCCCACCACTGTGGATAGCCCGCCGCCGCCAGTCGCAGCTGGGGTTCCTTGCGGAGCCGGTGGTCGCGCAGCAGCGCCGCGCAGGCCCGGTACCCGGTGACGAACAGCGTCCCGTCCGGTGCGGTGACCGCCGGCCCCCACGCCCGCAGCCGCCGGTAGATCGGGTACGGATCGGCCTGCCCGGCCGGCGCGCCGAGCGCGGCGACCACCTCGCCGACGGCGCCGCGATCCACCGTACCGGTCATGGCCCTCCTCCCGAACCGGTCCAGCATGCGCGGGCTGCCCCGGCCGGCGGAAGGGCCGGCGCGGCAACGCGACGTTTCCGTTGCCGCGACGGCCAATGCCGGGTCGTGACGCCCCTCCTCACAGGATGCGCTGGATGGCGCGCGTGACCTCATCCGGGCGTTCCACCGGCGCCAGATGGGCGGTGCCCGCGAGGTCGACCCGTTGGGCCCCGGGGATGCCGGCGCCGAGCAGGTCGGAGACCTGCTGGAGCCAGGGCAGGTCTTCGGCTCCGTTGACGACGACCGTCGGCGTTCGCACCTCGGCCAGGCGGTTCACGGCCGGAGGTTCGAGCTGCCGCTCGGCGACAGCAGGGGCGGACCATTCGCGGGTGAACAGGTCCCGCAGCATGGTCAGTGCCAACTGCCAGGTGGCCGGCTCCACGTCGGCGGGCTTGCGGTTCGGGCCGGCGACCAGCAGCCGGGCCTGGGCCTGGGCCATCGCGTCGACGTCCTCGGCGCGCGCCTCGTCGGCCGCCCGAGCCTGGTAGAGCGCCAGCCGCTCCGCGGGCACCGCCGCGCGCACGGCCTGCCCGGTGTACCGCCGCATCTCCGCCGGCCAGACGTGCCCCGACAGTCCTGAACTGATCAGAACCAGGCCACGGACCCGGGTCGGCGCCGCGAGGGCGGCATCGAGGGCATAGGCGCCGCCCATCGAGCAACCCACCAACACCGCGTCGTCGACGGCGAGCGCATCCAGCACCGCCAGAAGGTCCTGGTAGTGGCACACCGGGCCGACCGCCGTGTCCGACTCGCCGACGCCGCGCCAGTCGTACCGGATCACCCGCCAGTTCGCGGACAGCGCCCGGAACTGCGACTCCCACATGCGTCGATCGGCCATGCCGGCGTGTGAGAACAGCACCGCCGGGCCGTGGCCCGCCTCGTCGTAGGCGATCCGTCCTCCGTCGACCCGAAGGTATGTCGTCCGCGGGAAGGCCCCGGAGGTGGTGCTCTCCTGCGTGTCGCTCACGGCGGCGCTCCTCTCGTCGCGGCTTGTCAACCCGGGTCGCACCCGTGCTGCCGAACGTACCGCGCCGGGACGGCGCACGGCGTCGTGATGTTTAGGGTTGCCGATGCGTGGGCCATAACTCTGCTACGCCGACGAGGAGGTCGTGATGTCGACGCTCGCCCATGTGAGCACCCGCCGGCGGCCCGACGGCGTTGTCGTGGTCACCGCGCGGGGCGAGTTCGACCTGCGCACCACCGACCTGCTGCGGGGCGCCCTGGTCGACGCGCTCACCCGGCAGCGACCCGACCGGCTGATCGTCGACGTCGCCGGGGTGACCTTCATGGACTCCATGGGGCTGCGCGCGCTGGTCGGCGCCTACCGCCTGGCCAGCCGCCAGAACACCCGGTTCGGCATGGCGGATCCCAGCCCCTTCATGCGCCAGAAGCTGGAGGCCGTCGGCCTGGCCGGCATCCTCGGCGTACCGCCGACCGACAGTGACGCCGACCGCGCCGGCCAGGACGTCGTGGCAACAGGCACCGTGGCAACAGGCACCGTGGCAACACCGGCCTGAGCGGCGACACCGGCCTGAGAGACCGTCGGGATATATAACCGCATAACGGGTAGCACCGGACGCCGATCGTACCCGCCCGGGGAGCCCGCCACCGGAGCCGCGCTCTCGCCATCAATCCTCAGGTCACCGCCGAACCGGCCGATCTACGGGTACCGGCTCGAGGCGGGAGAAGGATCTGTGCAGCGCCGCGCCCCCGTAACCGTGGGTGACCGAAATGACCTGGTGCGGGTACCACCATGGCGGGACCCGACACTGGTGCTGCTCACCGTACTCAGCGTCGGGTCGCTCGCCTGGTTCGCACTGGTACCGCAGACCCCGCACGCCCGCGCCGTCGCGTTCTGGGTGGTGCAGCCGCCGCTGGACCTGGCCAGCGCCTGGTTCGCGCTGCGGGTGGCCCGGCTGCCCGCCACCCCGCGCCCGTCCCGCCGCCTGCACCTGGCGTTCGCCGTGGCCCTGGCGCTGTTCACGGTCGGCGACACCGTCCAGGCGGTGCTCACCGCGGTCCGCCATCCGGTCGGCGGCCTGACCGCCGGGCCGGCGCAGACCACGTTCTTCGCCGCCGGGATGGCGCTGATCCTGCTCGTCATGCTCACCTACCCCCGGGTCGACAAGGGTGCCCACGCCGGGCTGCGGTTCTGGCTGGACTCCGGCACGGTCCTGCTCGGCGCCGGCGTCCTCGCGCTGGCGATCGTCGGCACCGGCGCGGGTACCGGCACGATCCTGCTCTGCGCGGCGCTGATGCTGACCATCGCGCTGTCGGCGACCCGGCTGCTGCTCAGCGGGGCGGCGCCGATGGGCCGCCCGGCGGCCCTGCTGGGCCTGAGCGACGCGCTGCTGCAGGGGCTGGGAATCTACCTGTCCGCGGTACCCCACCTCCACGGCAACGGCGCGGTGGTCGGCCTGCGGCTGCTGCCGTCGGTCCTGATCGTCGCGGTCTTCCGGGTACAGGAGCTGACGGTCCGGGCCGGCGAGCACCATCGGCGTACCCGCCGGCACTACAGCGCGCTGCCGTACATCGCGGTCGCCGTCGGGTACGGCGCGCTCATCGTGATCCTCCCCGCGGACCTGGGAGCGCGGGCGTGGCTGGGGCTCGCCGGGGTGTTCGGCATCACCACGGTGGTGGTCGTACGCCAGTTGGTCAGCCTCGCCGACAACATCGACCTGATTCAGCAGCTCGACGCCAGCCTGCTGCGGATGAGCCGGCAGGAGGAGCGGTTCCGTTCGCTGCTGATGCACTCCTCCGACATCGTCACCGTGCTCGACGCCAACTTCCGGTTCACGTTCGCCAGCCCGGCCGTGCAGCGCACGCTGGGCTGGCGGCCCGACGAGGTCATCGGCGCGCCGGTGGTCCGCTTCCTGCACCCGGATGACTACGCGGTGCTGGTCCGGCGGTTCCCGGCGATCACCGCCACCCCCGGTGCCTCGATCACGTACCAGGCCCGCTACCTGCACGCCGACGGCGGCTGGCGCTGGCTGGAAGTGGTCAACACCAACCTGCTGGCGGACCCGAGCGTCGAGGGCTACGTCAGCAACGCCCGCGACGTCACCGAGGCCCGCGTACTGCAGGAACGGCTGCACCGCGAAGCCACCCACGACGCACTCACCGGCCTGCCCAACCGCGCCGTCTTCAGCGAGCGGCTGGCTGCGGCCCGGGCCACGGCGGCGGGGCTGCACGTCGCCCTCATCGACCTGGACGACTTCAAGCTCATCAACGACGAGCTGGGCCACGGGGTCGGCGACAACCTGCTGGTGGAGATCGCCCGCCGGCTGCGCGACGGGGTCCGCGACGGCGACACCGTCGCCCGCCTGGGCGGCGACGAGTTCGCGGTGCTGCTGTCCGGCCGTACCCATGCCGAGGCGGACGAGCTGCTCGGCCGCCTCGCCGAGGACCTGCAACGGCCCGTCTCCGCCGACGGGCACGACCTGCTCGTACAGGCCAGCATCGGGGTCGCGGACGCCGACGACGACGCCGACCCGGCGGAACTGCTGCGCCGCGCGGACGTGGCGATGTACGCGGCCAAGGAGCGCGGCAAGAGCCGCTCGGCCCGGTACGACCTGTCCATGGACGCGCAGAGCAGCGAGGACGCCCGCCTCGGCGCGCAGCTGCGGCAGGCCCTCGACAGCTGCCGGCTGCCGCACCTCGGCAAGGCCGAGCTGTCCCTGGCCTACCAGCCGATCGTGCGGCTCCCCGGCGGCGAGGTGGCCGGCGTCGAGGCGCTCATCCGCTGGTATCACCCCGAACGCGGCCCGGTACGCCCGGACGTGTTCATCCCGGTCGCCGAACGCAACGGCCTGATCCTGCCGCTCGGGCGCTGGATCCTGGCGGAGGCGTGCCGGCAGGCGGTGGAGTGGCGGACCCGCTTCGGCGCGGGCGCGCCGGACCTCATGAGCGTCAACGTGTCGGCCCGGCAGCTACGCGACCCCGGGTTCGCCGAGACCGTGGCCGAGGTACTCACCGAGACCGGGATCGCGCCGGAGTCGCTGGTCGTCGAGGTGACCGAGACCGCGGTCTTCGACAGCGGTACCGCGTTGGAGACGCTGCGCGCGCTGGACCGGCTGGGGGTAGGGATCGCGCTGGACGACTTCGGCACCGGCCACTCGTCGCTGGGCCTGCTGCGCACCTGCCCGGCCAACGTGTTGAAGGTCGACAAGTCGTTCGTGGACGAGATCGCCGTCGCCGGCGAGTCGGTCGTCATCGCCACCGCGCTGATCGAGATCGCGGCCGGCCTCGACCTGCGGGCCGTGGCCGAGGGCGTGGAGACCCGGGACCAGGCCGAGATCCTCTACGAGCTGGGTTACCGGTATGCGCAGGGCTACCACTTCAGCCGCCCGTTGAGCGCCGCCGAGCTGTCCGGGAAGCTGGAGCAGGACGCCGCCTGCGCCGCCTGAGCCGGCCCGCCGGTCGGCCCGCCGGACAGCCGGCCGGCCGCCGGACAGCCGGCCGGACGGACGGACAGTCGGTCGGACGGACGGTCGGGGCCGGTTCAGGGGTGGTCGTTGGGCGCCGGTCCGGTGTCGATGCGCGTCCGGTAGATCCAGACCGGGTAGTCCACCGCCAGCTTGCCGCCGTTGAACCCGGGCGTGTGGTTGAGCTGCGCCGCCGGTACCCACAGGAAGCCGTCGCTGTCGATCCACATGGCGTCCGGCCAGATCAGCCGCGGGTCGGCGATCAGGGGTTGTACATGGCGGTCCGGCGAGATCCTCAGGATGCGCCGGCTGTTGGTGTCGCCGAGGTAGATGACGCCGGCCGCGTCGATGGCGGTACCGCCGGTGGTCGGCGTGTCCAGCCACAGCTCCACCTGGCCGGCCAGGGTATCGGCCGGCACCTCCGGGTCGTCCAGCCAGCGGGTACCGATCCGCCACAGCGGGCCCGACGCCGGCTGGTAGTACAGGTACTGCCCGTCGGGTGAGACCTCGAGCTGGTCGGCGTGCACGCGCGCCTCGTTGCCGGCCGGGCCGCGCAGCACCTTCCCGTCCGCGTACAGCGGGCGGCTGTCGACCGTACTGGGATGGCCGTCGAGCACGCGGCGCGCGGTGCCGGTACCGGGGTGGAACACGATCAGGCCGGGCGCCCCGGCGTCGGTGAGGTAGATCGTGTCGCCGTTGAACCGGAGGTCGTCGACGTAACTGGTGTCCCGGGTCGCCGGCCCGAGATCGTGGATCTGCGCCACCCGGTCGGCGGTCAGGTCGACCACGATCAGCCGGGCGCCACCCGGGACCGCCGGTGCGCCGATGCCCGGCGCCCCGGCGTCGACGATCCACAGCCGGCCGTCCGGGCCGGTCCGGAGCGCGTTCACCCGCACGTACGCCCCGTCGGGGTTGTGGTCGTCGCGGACGGCGTTCCAGGACTCGTCCGGGTACGGTGTGATCCCGCCGTCGGACGTCACCTCGGCCACCTGGACGCCGGGGCCGTCGGCGGATGGAAAGCCGACGAAGGTCCGTTCGTCGCGGGTGGTGGTGACGGCGTTCCAGACCCGGTCGGCGTCGAGCACAGGGGCGAGTCGTACGTCCACCGCGGTGGGCAGGCCGGCCATCAGTGAACTCCTCGGCGAGGGTGTCCGAACGCGGTGAGCTACCCGGGCCGTCGCCGTTGATGCCTCTCCCGCGCGTCGACCAACCGGCCGCCGGCGGTGAGCAGGTCGACGAGCACCGCCGTCTGGGCGTGCGCGAGATCCCGGGTGGCGGTGAGCAGCGTGGTGGGGCCGGCGTCGACGTACTCCCGCAGCCGCCGCACCGCCGCGGCGTGCTCCGCGTCGGCCAACTCGGCCCGGTACCGGTCGGCGAACTCCGCGAACCGGGCCGGATCATGGCCGTACCAGCGGCGCAGCTCGTGGGAGGGCGCGACGTCGGACAGCCAGTCGTCCAGCCGCGCCGCGTCCCGGCGCAGGCCGCGCGGCCAGATCCGGTCGACCAGGATCCGGGCGCCGTCGGCGTCGTCCGGCTCGTCGTAGACGCGCTTGGCGGTCACCCGCGGCACGGTCACCACGGGTACCTCCTGCCCGGTTCGCGCCGGCACGAACCCGCCCGTGTGGCGCATGGTGCGCGTCGCGCCCATGATCCGTGCAATGTCGCAATCTTTGCGGCATCGGGGCGGGCCGACGCAGCAGTGTTCGCGACATTGCACGGATCTTGCGGAACGGACGGTCAGTCGTGCAGTTCGGTGACCGTGCCGGCGGCGACCGTACGGTTGCCTTCGCGGACCGCGAAGCCCAGCCCGGGGTCCATCGCCACCGGCCGGCTCAGCTCCACCCCCAGCACGACCGTGTCACCGGGCCGGACCATCGGCAGCTCGCCGAGGTCGACCGCACCGCTGACGTCGGTGGTACGGAAGTAGAACTGTGGCCGGTAGTTACCGAAGAACGGGGTGTGCCGGCCGCCCTCGGCCGCCGTGAGCGCGTACAGCCGCGCCGTGAACCGCCGGTGCGGGCGCACCGTCCCGGGCAGCGCGACGACCTGCCCGCGCTGCACCTGGTCGCGCTTGACGCCGCGCAGCAGCACCGCGGCGTTGTCACCCGCCTCGGCCCGCTCCAGCGACCTGCCGAACGTCTCCAGCCCGGTCGCCACCGTTGACAGCGTCTGGCCGAGCCCGACCACCTCGACCGGGTCGCCCACCCGCAGCGAGCCGCGCTCGACCGCGCCCGTGACGACCGTGCCGCGCCCGGTGATCGCGAGCACGTTCTCGATCGGCATCAGGAACGGCTGGTCCAGCTCCCGGGGCGGCACCGGCACGTACCGGTCGACCGCGTCGAGCAGCTCCGCGACCGAGGCCACCCACCGGGGGTCGCCCGCCAGCGCGCGCAGCGCGGAGACCCGCACCACGGGTACCTCGTCGCCGGGGAACCCGTACTCCGTCAGCATCTCCCGCACCTCCAGCTCAACGAGGTCGAGCAGGTCGGGGTCGTCGACGGCGTCGGCCTTGTTCATGGCGACGACCAGGTACGGCACACCGACCCGCCGGGCGAGCAGCACGTGCTCGCGGGTCTGCGGCATGGCCCCGTCCAGCGCCGACACCACGAGGATCGCGGCGTCGACCTGCGCCGCACCGGTGATCATGTTCTTCACGTAGTCGGCGTGACCGGGCATGTCGACGTGCGCGTAGTGGCGGCTGGCGGTCTCGTACTCGACGTGCGCGATGTTGATCGTGATGCCGCGGGCGATCTCCTCCGGCGCGCGGTCGATGCCGTCGAACGACACGAACCGGTTGACCGCCGGGTGACGCTCCGCGAGCACCTTCGTGATCGCCGCGGTCAGGGTGGTCTTGCCGTGGTCGACGTGCCCCATCGTGCCGATGTTGAGGTGGGGCTTGGTACGGATGAACTGGCTCTTGGCCATGGTGACGTCCTTTGCGACGCAACGTGGTCGGCGGGCGGGAGGTACGCGCCGCGGGTGCCACTCCGCGGAGGATCGCGCCAGAACCGCGCGGCCCGGACCGCACCCGAGGGGCGGCTCCGGGACTCAGGCCACCCTCCTCCGTGGGTTCTGCTGGAGCGGGAGGAGGGTCAGCGTCGCGCGCCGCTATCCAGCCGGGCCGGCACGGCAACGACCGGCAGGCACGAACCTGCCGGGTGCGCGATACCGATCACGGCGAACATGGCATCTACCGTAGGGCCGGGCTACCGGCCGGCCAACCGGTT
Organism: Planosporangium spinosum; assembly: GCF_049999945.1. Lineage (NCBI taxonomy): Bacteria > Bacillati > Actinomycetota > Actinomycetes > Micromonosporales > Micromonosporaceae > Planosporangium > Planosporangium spinosum. The sequence continues at coordinate 19,750 of NZ_JBLYUB010000030.1, forward strand.
TTCCCGGCCCTGCCCCGGGCGGAGTTGACGGCCGGTCCGCCGGCCGGGAAGGTGACCCGATGGGCAGCAGGAAACCGGGCGGCGACGAGGTACGCGACGAGGTCACCCTGACCAATCTCGACCAGCCGCTGTTCGACGGTGCCGACGCGACCAAGCGGGACCTGGTGGACTACCTGGACGCGGTAGCCGAACGGATCCTCGTGCAGCTGCGGGACCGGCCGCTGTCGGTGGTCCGGGTGCTGCGCGGCCAGGCGCCGTTCATGCAGAAGAACGTCCCCCGGTACACCCCGCCCTGGGTACCGACCGTGCCGCTGTGGGCGGAGGCGTCGCAGCGCGAGGTGTCCTACGCGCTGTGCAACGACCGCCGCACCCTGCTGTGGTTCGCCAACCAGCGCGCCGTGGAGTACCACCCGGCGCTGGTCCGCACCGACCGCCCGCACTCCCCCACCCACCTGGTGCTCGATATCGACCCGCCGGCGGACGGGTCGTTCGGGCTGGCCGTCCGCGCCGCCCACCTGGTCCGCCAGGTCCTGGCCGAGGTTGGACTGGCCGGGCTGGTCAAGACCAGCGGTGCGAAGGGCGTGCACGTGTTCGTGCCGGTCGACCCGCGGTGGGCGGCCGACGACGTGGCCGCGGCGACCCGTGCGGTCGCGGCCCGGGCCGAGCGCCTGGACCCCGCGCTCGCCACCACGGCCTTCATCCGGGAAGACCGGGCCGGCAAGGTGTTCCTCGACTCGACCCGGGCCGGCGGGGCGACCGTGGTGGCGGCGTACAGTCCGCGCGTCCGGCCGGGCCTGCCGGTGTCGTTCCCGGTGGCCTGGGACGACCTCGACCGCGTGACCCCCGCCGACTTCACCGTCCGCACGGTGCCCGGGTTGGTCGCCGGTGACGACCCGTGGGCCGGCCCGGCACTCCGGCCGCAGCCGTTGGACGCCGACCTGGTCGCCGAGGGTCACACGATCCCACCCGCCCGGGTACAGGCGATGCACGAGGGCCGACGGCGGGCCCGCGCCCGCCGCGAGGCGGGCTGACCGCCCGGCGCCGCCCGCTCCTGCCGGCTAGAACCCGCACGTCGTCCCCATCGGACGGTGACGGCCACCGATGATCGGCGGGAGGTGCGCCGGACGTGGCTGCTGAAAGGGACCACGGCTACCGGGAACGCGGCCGGCTCCGGCCGGCCGCGATCCCGACGGTCACCGGACCGGCGGGGTCGCCGACCGTACCGACCCCGCCGGTGACCGGACGGGGCCGCCCTGCGACCCGAACGCGGTCAGGAACCGGTCGCGGAAGGAATCCATCCGCCAGACCGGGGCTCCCGGACCGGGCTTCAGGCCGTCCTGCCAGCCCCACCCGGAGATCCGGTCCAGCACGGCCGGATCCTTGGCGACGATCGTGACCGGTACGTCCCGGCTGGCGCCGATGTCGGTGACGACGGCGGGCTGGTGGTCGCCGAGGAAGACGAGCACGAGGTTGTCGTTGCCGTAGTTCTTCACCCAGTCGATGAGGGTGCCCACCGAGTACGCGATGGAGCGCGCGTACGCGGTGCGGATCCGGGACTGGTCGCGCCACACGTAGTCCGGCTGGTCACCCTCCTTGACCATCGGAGTGAAGACCGAGCCGTCGCCCACGTCGTTCCAGTCGATGGCACGGGGTACCGGCGCCCAGGGCGCGTGGCTGGAGGTGAGCTCGATCTCGGCCATCATCGGCCCCCGGTCCGGCCGGCCGTACTCGAGGCGCTGGAAGGCCGACAGGGTGTACTGGTCCGGCATGGTGCCCAGGGTGAACGCCGGGCCGCGGTACCCGAGGTTCTGCGCGGCGTAGATCTGGTCGAAGCGGTAGAACGCACCCTCCGGCCAGGCCCCGGCCGTGCCCGGCATGACGGCGACCGTTCGCCAGTCGGCGCGCCGGAAGGCGCTGGCCAGCGTCAGCCGGTCGCTCGCGGTGAGCGCGCGGTAGCGCTGCTGACTGTTGATCCACAGGCCGGACTGGAGCGTGGCGTGGGCCGTCCAGCTCGCGCCGCCGTACGTCGACGAGGTGAGGAAGGCGCTGCGGGAAGCGAACCCGGCGGCGGCCAGTTCGCGGGCTCCGTCGTCGAGCACCGGGCCGACGATCGACGCGAGCGCCGGATCCTCCACCGCGTTACGGCCGTAGCTCTCGATGAAAGAGAAGATGACGTCCTTGCCGCGCAGCGCGGTCAGCATCTGGTCACCCGGGGTGTCGCGGAACGCGTCGACGGCCCGCTGCGCGGCGAACACCCGCGGGTCGGTCAGGCTCGTGTGGGCCTGGCGCGCACTGCCGTAGGCCAGCGCCACCGTGCTGCGGGAGGCGACCGGAACGCCCGGGACGAGCTGCGCGCCGAGCAGGGCGCAGGCGATCCAGGCGACCCCGGACACCGCCACGGCGCGGGCCGCGACGGTCCGGTGCCGGGCCGCGAGGCGGCTCAGGCGCTGCACCGACCGGGCCATGAGGACGAGTACGGCGACGGCGAGCGCCCCGACCGCGACCGCGGCGGCGGCCGCGCCGACCCGGCCGGTCGACCGGCCGAGCGTACCCACGGCGTCACCGAGCAGGCCCCAGTCGAGCACCAGGTCGAACGGCCGGCCGAGCGTCGCGTAGAAGCCCAGGTCGGTGAGCTTCAGGATGGTCAGCAGTCCGAGGACCACCCCGGCGACCGCCGCGCCCACCCGTCTCGCCGTCGCCGGCAGGACCAGCAGGAGCGCGACGCCGAGGACCCCCTCCAGCGGGATCTGCACGAGCGCGCCGGGCCGCAGTCGTACGAGCTGGTCGGGAAGGACCAGGGCGACGAACACGAACAGGCCGGCCAGGACGGTGGTCACCCGAGCGACGACCCGACGCGCTCCGGTACGACCGTCGGCCCCGGTGCCCGCGGCACTGTCCTCGGTGGCCCCGTCACCCGCGGCACTGTCCTCGGTGGCCCCGTCACCCGCGGGCTCGTCCCCCGGGGCCCTGTCGCCGTCCACCGTCGGGTGACCCGGTCCGGCAGCGCCGGCCGGCGCCGGTCGCCCACGAAGGTGCGTGAAGAACGACACCGCGAGATCCTTTCTGCGTGCGGTCCGCTACTGGCTGGTGGCTGTCCCGGGTCCGCTCCGGTCAGCAGGCGAATGGGAGATCGGGTTTGCGGGCGGCCCGGCTGGCCTTCGCCGCCAGGTAGCCGGCGTTCGCCGGGGACAGGTACACGCCGGTCGGTACCCGCTCGGTCACCTTCACGCCGAGCCGGCTGAGCTGCTCGTCCTTGTCCGGGTTGTTGGTCAGCAGGGCACAGCGCTCCACGCCGAGGGCGGCGAGCATCTGCGCGGCGGCGGTGTAGTCGCGCTCGTCCTCACCGCGGCCGAGCGCCAGGTTCGCCTCGTAGGTGTCCAGGCCGGCGTCCTGAAGCGCGTACGCGTCGAGCTTCGCGTACAGCCCGATGCCCCGACCCTCCTGCCGTAGGTAGAGCAGGAAGCCGCCGGCATCCGCGATGCGCTCGACCGCCTCGCGCAACTGCGGGCCGCAGTCGCACCGCTGGCTGCCGAGCACGTCTCCGGTCAGGCACTCGCTGTGCGGGCGGACCAGCGGCGCGGGCCCGTCGACCGGGTACGCCTCCGGCGGGCCGGCCCAGTCGCCCAGGCCGATCGCGAGGTGTTCCCGCCCGTCCACCAACCCGTCGAAGGAGAACACGCGCGCGGTCGTGGCGTATCCGTCGGGGAATCGCAAGGGTACGGTCACCTGCGTCCGGATCGTTGCGACCGGCAGCGTCTCATCCATTCGTATCCTCCTTCACACGGGGCTTCTCTGACCGACGGCGACGGGTACCCGGCTCCGGCCGGCGACCACGGGCGTCCGCCAGCTCCGCCACACCCGGCCGATCCGCGGCAGCATCAGGACACCGGCGCCGGGGAGGCTCGACACGAGGACCAGCACCCCGTACGCCACAGCCGTCGCGACGCCCTGCGTGACGGTCAGGCCGGCCGCGCCGAAGGCCCAGGCGGCCACGCCCTCGCGGGGCCCCCAGCCGCCGACGTTCACCGGCAGTCCCATCGCCAGCAGTGCCAGCAGCGTCAACGGTACGAGCCGGGACAGTGGCGCGGTGGCGCCCGCCGCGTACGCCGCGATCACGAACGTCGCCAGGTGACCCGCCACGACCACGACGGACGCCAGCACGATGCCCGGCCAGGTGCCGCGTGCGAGCACCCCCTCGCGCAGGTCCGCCCGGGCCGCACGCAGCGCGCGCGGTAGGCGCGCGAACCGGTCGCCGGTCGCCAGGCGCGACAGCAGCCCACCGCGCGGCGCGGCCCGGGACAGCAGGAACAGGAGCACGGCACCGAGCCCGACCGCCACCACGACCGCGACGGCCGCCGGCAGGTACGCCCGCACCGGCGACGGGAACGCCGTCAGGACGACCACCGCCATCGCGAGCTGGACGGCCTGCCCGGCGGTACGTTCCCAGACCACCGCCCGGATGCCGCGGCCGACATCGCCGGCGTCCCGCCCGTGGCTCACCGCCCGGTGGACGTCGCCGAGCACCCCGCCCGGCAGCGTAGCGTTGAGGAACACCGACCGGTAGCAGTGCGCCACCGCCGTACCCAACGGCAGCCGCACGCCGAGGCCACGGGCGACCAGACTCCAGCGCCACGCACAGCAGACCGTGGTCAGCGCGCCGATGCCGAGCGCCGCGGCGAGCGCCCAGGCGTCGATCTCGCGCAGCCCGGCCAGGAACGGGCCGGTACCGAGACGCCACAGCAGGACGGTGAGGATCCCCACCCCGGCGAGCGGGCGGGCCCAGACCCAGAACGACCGCGTCACCGGGGCACCCGCCCCTGGTGCGAGCGGGATCGGAGAGTCGGTACCGGTACGCCGTGCAACGGGCCTCCTTGGGATGAGCGTCTTCTGCCAGACACGCACCGCCGGCGGCACCGGTTCACGCACAGCCGGCCCACCCGCAGCCGGTTCACACACAGCCGGCGAGGAGGTCGTGGTGGTCGACCACGACGCCGAGCCGGCCCGCCGCGGCCTCCGCCAGACGGCGGGCCGCGTACGCCTCCGCCGGGCCGGCCAGCTCCGGCTGCTGCTCGCACGCCGCGCCCAGCCAACCGTGGAACCACTCGGCCGTCAGGTCGGCCTGGTCCGCGCCGAGCCGCCACGGACTGGACCGGACCGCGACGCCGACGCCGCGCCGGCGGAACGCCTCGGCGCACGCGTCGACCGCGGCCGGTCCGAGCAGGGTCCGGCCGCCGGTGGTCCGGCGCTGATGGGCGTTGAACGCCGCGGCGACCGCCGCGTCCAGTGGGTCGGGGGGTGTCAGGTCCACCCGGCCGATCACCGAGATGGTCAGCAGCGCCGGGCAGCCGGCCTCGACGCAGGCCGCCACGACCCGCTCGACCTCGTCGGCGGTCAGCATGTCCAGCAGCGCCGATGCGGTGATAAGGGAGGCGTCGTGGAGATCGTCGAGTGTCAGCCGGGTGATGTCGCGCTGCCGCGCCTCGACGGTGACGGGTGCGCCGTCGGCGGCCGGACCGATCGGGCCGGCCGTGGCGTGCGCCAGCAGGTCGGGGTCCCGGTCGTACAGGACCCAGTGCTGGGGGCCGGGCAGCCGGGGGGCCAGCCAGCGGGCCATCGATCCGGTACCGCTGCCCAGGTCGTGGATGACCAGCCGGTCGCCGCCCGAGAACCGCCGGCGCAGCGGTTCGACCAGGTCCGCGGCGCGGGCCGCGGCGTCGGCCGGTTCCCGCAGTCGCAGCCACTCCGGGGTGACGATGGGTACGTCAACGGTCATGCGGAGACCTCCATGAGGGTTCGCGAGACGATGTCGGTGGTGACCGCCCAACCGGTGAGCGTGTCGCGCCGGGCGCGGGCCGAACGTCGCAGCTCGCGCCGCACGTCCGGCTCGGTGAGCCAGCGGCGGAGCGCGTCGGCCAGCGCGGCGGCGGGGACCGGGCCGCCGGCGGCCGGTCCAGCGTCCGGGGTGACGAGGATGCCCGGCAGGCTGCCGTCCGGTGCGCGGCCCAGCGCCTCGGGCAGCCCGTTCACGGCCGTCGCCAGGACCGGGACGCCGCGCGCCAGCGCCTCGGTGACCACCATGCCGTACGTCTCGCCGCGCGACGCCAGCACCAGCAGGTCGGCGGCGGCGTACGCGGCGTCGAGCCGGCCGCCGACGCGCGGGCCGACCAGGCGGACCCGGTCGGCGAGCCCGTACCCGTCGATCCGGTGGCGCAGCCGGTCGACGAAGCCGGGATCCCGGTTCAGCGTGCCGACGCAGACACAGCCCCAGCTCAGGTCGGCGACCTTTGCCAGGGCGTCGACCAGTACGTCGTGCCCCTTGTGCGGCGCGACAGCCGCGACGCAGAGCAGCCGCGTACCGGCGTCGGATCCGGAGGCGAGCGGCGCGGGGTCCACCCCGGGGGTCGCGACGTGTACCCGGTCGCCCGCCAGCGCGTAGCGGTCGAGCAGCCGGGCCTTGGTCCAGCCGCTCGTGGTGAGGACCGCGCGCGCGGACGCCAGCGCCCGCCTCTCGGCGTCATCGTCCGCCGGCAGGTGCACAAGGACGACCAGACGCAGCCGGAGCGCCTCGGGTACCAGCACGTCCGGGACGGCCGAGGCGACCAGGCCGTCGAGCAGGACGGTCGCGCCGTCCGGCAGGCCGGCGAGGACGCGGGCGAGTGCGGCGCGCTCCGCGCCGCTCGGCCGGGGCCAGGCGCCGTATACGGCGTGCTCGCGCACCGTCCACCCCGCGGCGGCCAGGCCCCGGCAGACCCGGCGGTCGTAGGCGTTGCCTCCGCTCGGGGTCGCCGGATCGTCGATGTCGTTCGGCAGGACGACGTGGACCTCGGTCGTGGCGAGCGCTCGTGGCTCGCTTCTCATCGCGACCGCTCGCCTCTCATAGTGACCGCTCGCTTCTCATCGCGACCGCTCGCCTCTCATAGTGACCGCTCGTAGCTGGCCCAGGCGACGTGCGACTCGTGCAGCGTGACGGCAATCCCGGTCAGTCCCCGGGCGCCCTCGCCCAGCGCGCCCGCGTGCACCCGCTCGGCCAGCCGGTCGGCGATCAGCCGGGCCAGCCACTCCGTCGACGTGTTGACGCCGGCGAACGCGGGCTCGTCGTCGAGGTTGCGGTAGTTCAGCTCGCCGAGCACGTCGCCCAGCTGCTGGCTGGCCAGACCGATGTCGACGACGATGTTGTCGGCGTCCAGCTCGGCGCGCCGGAACGTGGCGTCGACCACGAACGTCGCGCCGTGCAGGCGCTGCGCGGGGCCGAAGACCTCGCCGCGGAAGCTGTGGGCGATCATGATGTGATCGCGGACCGTCACGCTGAACACGTTGATCAATCTCCGTCGTAGGTGATGAGGTGGCACAGCCCGGGCAGGTCGCCCGAGCTCAAGCGGGAAAGCACGTGGGGCAGCTCGGCGAAGCGGAACTCGTCGGTGATCAGCGCGTCGAACGCGGGATCGCGCAGCAGCTCCAGGGCGAGCGCCAGGCGGTCGGCGAAGGTCCGGCTACCTCGGCGGGCCGGCGAGACGGTACCCACCTGGCTGCTGCGGATGGTCAGCCGGCCGGAGTGGAACGACCCACCCAGGGCCAGGCTGACCTCCCGGTCGCCGTACCAGCTCAGTTCGATGACCGTACCCTCCGGCGCGAGCAGCTCCAGCGAACGCCGCAGCCCGGCCGCGGACGCGGAGGCGTGGACCACGAGGTCGCGGCCGGGCTCGGCGTCGGCCGGCAGCGCGAACTCCACGCCGAGCGCGGCGGCGACGCCCGCCCGGTCCGGGTCGGTGTCGACGAGCTGGACCCGCACGCCGGGGAACCGGGCCAGCAGCCGCGCGACGCAACAGCCGACCATGCCGGCGCCGACCACCGTGACCCGGTCGCCAACCAGCGGCGCGGCGTCCCACAGCGCGTTCACCGCCGTCTCGACCGTGCCGGCCAGCACCGCCCGGGCGGCCGGGACGCCGTCGGGTACCGGTACCACGGCGCTGGCCGGGACGACGTACGCGGTCTGGTGCGGGTACAGGCAGAAGACGGTACGGCCGCGCAGCTCCGCTGGCCCCTGCTCGACGACGCCGACGTTGAGGTAGCCGTACTTCACCGGCGCGGGGAAGTCGCCCTCCTGGAACGGCGCGCGCATCGCGTCGTGCTGGCTCTCCGGTACCTGGCCGGAGAAGACCAGGGTCTCCGTGCCCCGGCTGATGCCGGAGTACCGGGTACGCACGGCGACCTCGTCCGGGCCGGGGGCGGGCAGCGCCACCGGCCGGATCTCGCCCGCGCCGGGCGAGCGCAGCCAGAAGGCGTGGCCCTCGCGCGTCATCGGCGTCCTCCTCTTCTTCCCGAGCCGTGTCGACCTCGTCCCGGACCGTGTCGCCCCCGCCTCGGACCGGGTCGACTGAACCGAACGGCCGATTCTTCCGTGAACACGATCAAGTTGCACCCCCTAGTCACGGAGGCATGGTGCCCGCGGTTCGAAGAGGTCCGATAATCGGGCTGATTGTCCAGGTTTTTGTGTTGGCGGCCCTGGCCGTGACCTGCGGTCTCGGCGCTGCGGGGTGGCTGACCGGCGTCGGGTACGGGCTGGTCACCTGTGCCCTGCTCGTCCGGGGCCTGTCCCGGTCGGGCGCCCGCGGCCTGGGCCCGGCCGACCGGGTGACGCTCGCCCGGGCCACGCTCGTCGGCGGCGTCGCGGCGCTGACCGCGGACCTCTTCGCCCGGCCGGTACCGGTCGGGCCGCTGGTCGCCCTCACCGGCGTGGCGCTCGCGCTGGACGCGGTCGACGGCCGGGTCGCCCGGCGTACCGGTACCGTCTCCGCGTTCGGTGCCCGCTTCGACATGGAGGTCGACGCGTTCCTGCTGCTGGTGCTCAGCGTCCACGTCGCACGCCCGGCCGGCGGCTGGGTGCTCGCCATCGGCGCGATGCGGTACGCGTTCGTCGCGGCGATGTGGGTCCTGCCCTGGATGCGTGCGACCCTGCCGCCGCGGTACTGGCGGAAGGTCGTCGCCGCTACCCAGGGCGTCGCGCTCGTGGTCGCGACCGCCGACCTGCTGCCCCGGCCGCTGACCGCCGTCGCGCTGTTCGCGGCGCTGGTCCTGCTCGTCGAGTCGTTCGGCCGTGACGTGCTGTGGCTGTGGTGGCACCGCTCCGCAGCGGCGCACCGTCCCGCCCGGCAGCACCGCCCCGCCGCACAGCCCGGCCCCGCCGCGGCGCACCGTCCCGCCCGGCAGCACCACCCGGTCCCGCGGCCCCGCCCCGCCCGGCTCGGTCACCGGCGTCAGGCGGTGCCGTCCTGGGGCGGGTCGGGTACCCGGGTACGCAAGCGGCCCGCCATGGGCCGCGTAGCGTGAAGCCCCGGTCAGGGCCGTGATGAGGGAGACGAGGCACGTGAGTCAGTTCGAGGCTGTCCTGTTCGACGCGGGCGACACGCTGATCCGACTCTCCGGCAGCGGCGAGACGTTGCTGCACCGGGCGGCGGGCCGGCTCGGCGCCGGCCCGCTCGACGCCGACGAGGTCGCCCAGGTGTGGCGGCGGGTGCTCGGCCGCAGCAGCACGGCCGAGGAGCTGGCCAAGGGCCGGGACCTGTCGAACACCCGGCACCGCGAGGTGTGGACGGACCTGTACCGCACGGCCGGCTGCGACCGCCTGGCCCCCGGGCTGAGCGAGGAACTGTACGAGCTGACCGTCGACGCGGGCTCCTGGGAGGCGTTCCCGGACACCCCGGCGACCCTGGAGGCCCTGCGCCAGCGGGGCCTGCGGATCGGTGTCGTCAGCGACACCGGCTTCGACCTGCGCCCGGCGCTGGACCGGCTGGGCCTGTCGCCGTTCTTCGACACCGTCGTGATGTCCTACCAGTACGGGGTCTGCAAGCCCGACCCCAAGCCGTTCCTCACCGCCTGTGACCAGTTGGGGGTCCGTCCGGAGCGGACCCTGATGGTCGGCGACAACCCGCTGACCGACTCGGGCGCGGTGGGCGCCGGGATGCACGTGTTCCTGCTGCCACCTCCGGCGCGGACCGGCCCGCGGGGGCTCGGGCACGTGCTGTCGCTGGTCTGACCGGCCGATCAGCTGGCACCGGCCGGCCGCCGCGGGTGAGGCGGCGACCGGCCGGTGGTGGGCGGGTCAGCTCAGGGTCAGCGCGGTGTCGTCGACGACGAACGAGGTCTGCAACGAGCTGTCCTCGGTGCCGGTGAACGTCACCGTCACCGTCTGGCCCGCGAACGACGACAGGTCGTAGCTCTTCTGCACGTACCCGGAGGCCGCGTTGACGTTCGAGAACGTCGCCAGCGTGGTCGAGCCGGCCTTGACGGTGAGCTTGTCGTAGGCCGTGCTACCGCTTTCACCGGTGTCGATGTGCAGCCAGAACGACAGGGTCGCGCGGCAACCGGCCGGGATGGACACGGACTGCGAGACGGTGTCGGTGTGGCTGGAACCGTATCCGTCCATCCACGCGCTCCAGGTACCCGAGTGGGCCGGCTCGCCCTGCGAACCGAACTGGCCGATCACCCCGCTGCTGGCCGTCCACGACGTGTTGCCGGACTCGAAGCCGGGGTTGGCCAGCTTCTGACCCGAGCAGGAACCGCCACCGGTCGGCGAGGCTGTCGGGGTCGGCGAGGCTGTCGGGGTCGGCGACGGCGTGCCGCCGCTGCAGGTCGGGTCACCGGACTGCGCCGGCACGCTGACGGCGTCCCAGGCGGCCTTGACCGCGTTGAACTCGGTGCAACTGGACGGGTACAGGTTCTTGGCCGCCTGCAGCGTCCAGGTGCGGTACTTCAGGTACGAACTGCTCGACGTCTTCATCAGCATCGCGTTGTACATGATCTTGATAGCGTTCTGGATGCCGACGCCGGTCACGTTGCCACCGTTGCAGGTCGGGCTGGCCGGCTGGCCGTTGGTGGGCTTGTTGCCCTCGGCGAGCAGGTAGAACCAGTGGTTGCCGGGGCCGGCGGCGGCGTGCACCTCTTCGCCCGGGGTGCTGCTGGAGTAGCAGTTGTCGTCACCGTTGCGGGACGGGTCGTACATGGTGCGGATCGGGCCGTTGCCGACCAGGTTGATCTCCTCACCGACCAGGTAGTCCGGCGGGTCGTTCGGGTTGTTCATGAACCACTCGGTCGCCGCGCCGATGGTGTCGGCGACGAACTCCTGGGTGTTGCCGCGCGAGATGCCGCCGGGGGTGTTGTCGTCGATGCCGTGACCGAGTTCGTGACCCACCACGTCGGCCGAGCTGATCCACTGCCCGGCGGTGTTCTTGCCGATCTGCACCTGGGTGCCGTCGTAGTAGGCGTTCTGCTGGTTCAGGCCGACCCGGATCGGCCAGGCACCGCCGCTGCCGTTCTGGCCGTTGCGACCCAGCCAGCTCGACAGCATGGCGTTCTGCCGCTGCGCGACGTAGAGGGCGTCGACGCAGCCGGTTTCCTTGTTCGTGCCGACGCCGTTGCCCCAGTCGTTGTCGGAGCCGCTGAACGTCGTGTTGTTGGCGGCGTCCTGGCAGCTCAGGTTGGTGACCGACGGGTCTCTGAGGCTGTACGTGCTGCCGGACTGGGTGGTGTTGAGGCTGACCGAGCCGTAGATCCAACCCGTGCCGGTGCCCGTGACGTCCGTGACGTGCTCCTGCTTGTCCAACACCGCGCCGGTGGTGGCGTCGACGTCGACGGTCAGCCGGCTGTAGCCCTCGGCGCCGGCGCCGGTGAGGGTGGTTTCCCAGGCCAGCCGCGGGGTGTCGGCGAGGGCGTACACCACCAGGCGGGTGTTCTCGACCTCGTTGACGGTGCGCAGCAGGCCGCGGGCGGTGGCCTCCGCCCGGTCGGCGCCGAGCGCGGGCGTGGTGGACAGGTTGGTGATCGTGTGCTGCTGGGCGACCGAGGTGTACCTGGTCTGACCGGTGCCGTCGGTGACCACGACGAAGTCACCGCCGACCACCGGCAGGTCGGCGTAGGTCCGCTCGTAGGGGACGTACTGGAGCCCGTGCGACGAGATCACGGGGCGCTGGATGAACCCGTCCCGGGCGCTGGCGTGCAGGTAATTCGGGCGACTGGCCACCAGCGAGGCCGCCGACTTCACCGCGAGCGAGCGGGCCGTGGCCGCGTCGGGGGCGTTCGGCGACGGCGGGGCCGGTGCGGCGGCGGCGGTACCGGCGACCACCACTCCCGCCGCGAACATTCCCGCGACGGTCACGACGCGTAACGATACTTTCAAGGGTGCGCTCCTGTTCCGGGGCGGTGCGGCGAACCGTCCGGGGCGCCACACCTGGGGTGGGGGGTGAGCCGGCAACATGGCACCGACGAAACAGGCGGGCGGTCCGCCGGGAAGACCACTCCTCTCCGCAACACCACCCGCGGACACCGCATCGCCAGTTCGACATACATGGATACCGGTGCCGAGAAACGTTCCATCAAATTTGGTTGGCGTCAATGCGATGCGCGCTCGCCCCCGATCCATCGAGGGTACTGAATAGGGCTGCCCCGGATCGCGGTCGACCACCGGAGAAGGTTCCCGCGCGACGCGGCCGCCGACGCGGCGGCACGGGGTGCGCGAGATCGCGGGTCAACGATTTAGCACACCGATCAGATACGCCACCGGACGCATCCCGGCTCAATTTGCTAAAGGTCGCCAAACAAGACGTACGGCCACTTCACCATTGGCCACGACATGGCTGGATGCAAATTCTCTGCCGCCTCCGGACTTAACGCTCACTTTGGCCATTGGCCGCCGACGGACGGGGGTACCGGCAAACCCCGGGCGCCGCGCCCGTGAGCACGCGCGGCCGCTCACTCTCCGTGTCTTCGGCGCGCCGACAGGACCGGACGGGGCCGCCCGGAGGATCGGGACGCTCCCAACGTGACATCGCACAGCGGACCCGGCGGCCGCATCCGCTGAATGACCGACCACGTATGGACTAAGAGCCATCAATGGAACAGGGGGTTGCACGTTACCGTGATCGGGGTCACGAACGATGGGCAGATGACGTGGAGACAACCTTCCTGCTGAGAACCCTCGGTCGGCGCGGCGTCCTCAGGCCCGGCCGGCCGGACAAGGTGGTCCGTCAGCTCAACGCCTTGCGGCGATGGAGTTTCACCCTCGCCGGCCAGTTGTATTCGGCCGCCGCCCGCGACCCCGACCGGATCGCGGTGATCGACGAGACCGGCCCGCTGACCTACCGGGAACTGACCGACCAGGCGCAGCGGCTGGCCAACGGCCTACGCGGCCGGCTCGGTGTACGGGCCGGCGACCGCGTGGGGATCCTGTGCCGCAACTCGGTCGCCATGTTGGAGTCCATGCTCGCCACCAGCGCGATCGGCGCCGACCTGGTAATGATCAACACCGGGCTCGGCCCCGGCCAACTGGAGGCGGTCCTGCACGACCAGGCCATCCGCGTGCTCATCCACGACGACGAGTTCTTCGAACTGCTGGCGGCCGTACCACCGCATGTGGCGCGGGTCAGCGCCGACGGCGGCGCGTGGCGGACGAGCCCCACGGTGGCCGGTCTGATCGCGAGCACCGTCGACCCCGACCTGCCGCCACCGGCACGGCCCGGGCGCACCATCATCCTCACGTCCGGCACGACGGGCACGCCCAAGGGCGCGCGCCGGCCGATCCCCGGATTCGATGCGCTCGCCTCGGTCATCGGCCGCATCCCGATGCGCGTGCACGAGCGGATGTTCATCGCCGCGCCCCTGTTCCACACCTGGGGCTACTCCGGCCTCCAGGTCGCCCTCGCACTGCGCGCGACGGTCGCGCTGCGTCGACGCTTCGAGCCGGCCGAGACGCTCGCCGCGATCCGGGAGCATGACTGCCGGACCCTGCTGGCCGTACCGGTGATGCTGCAGCGGCTGCTCGACGCGGTACCGGCGGCCCCGTTCGCCTCACCGCTGAAGGTCGTCGCGAGCAGCGGATCGGCCCTGCCCGCGCCGCTGGTGCCGCGCTTGCTGGCCGTGTTCGGGGACGTCCTCTACAACCTGTACGGCTCGACCGAGGCCGGCTCGGCGACCATCGCGACGGCCCCGGAGCTGCGCGCCGATCCCACCTGCGCGGGCCGCCCGTCACCGGGTACCAGGGTGCTGATCCTCGACCCGGACGGCAACCCGCTCCCACCGATGCACATCGGCCGGATCCTCGTCGGCAGCGAGATGGTCTTCGACGGGTACACCAACGGCGACGCCGGCCGGGAGTCCCGGGACGGGCTGGTCGACACCGGCGACCTCGGGCACCTCACGCCCGACGGGCTCCTGCACGTGGTGGGCCGGGTGGACGACATGGTCGTCTCCGGCGGGGAGAACGTCTACCCGTCCGCGGTGGAGAACACCATCGCCGAACTGCCGCAGGTACGCGACGTGGCCGTCGTCGGCGTCGCCGACGACGAGTACGGGCAGCGCCTGGCCGCCTGGATCGAGCTCTACCCCGGCGAGCACCTCGACCCCGAGGCCGTGCGCGAGTACGTGCGCCGGGCGATGGCCCGGTTCAGCGTCCCGCGCGACGTGTACTTCGTCGCCGAACTGCCGCGCAACGCGACGGGCAAGGTCATGCGCCGCTACCTGACCGCCCCGCCCGGTGTGCCGTACCCGACCACCCCGCCCGGTGCGCCGACGAACCCGCCACCCGCGCGGTCCGGGTCGGCCTGGATGCCCGGCGCCAACGACGTGACGAGGCACCTGCCGCACCTCGCGAACTGACCGCACCGCGCTCCCCCTCCCGGGTCCGGTACACCGGCCTGCGCCACCTGCCTCGCCCGGCCATGGCCCTCCCTCCGCCCGGTGACGCCGACCGCCGTCCCGCCCACGACAGCGCGTGGCCGGAACCTCACCGGCACCGGCGGAGAGTGTCAACGGTCGGCCTCGGGCCGGCGTGACCGGTCTCGAGCCGGTACCGCATCGCGGCATCCATCCGGCGGTGCGGACGTCGCGCGCGGATGATCGACCGCATCACCGTCGCCGGCACCCGGCCGTCGGCGCGCCCAGCGCCGGGCGGACGGCGCTGCGGACAGCGCCCGGGCCAGCGGCGCCGTGGTGGCGGTGGTGAGCAGCGCGAGCAGGACCAGCATCGTGAAGCCGGTGCCGTTGATGAGCCCGTTCTGCATGCCGACCGTCGCGATGATGATCTCGGTGACGCCACGGCAGTTCATCAACGCGCCGAAGTACAGGGCCTGCTTCGCCGGCAGGCCGATGCGCCGGGCCGACAGCGTGCCGCCGAGGATCTTCGGGGCCGCCGCCACCACGAGCAGCAGGCCGAGCAGCCACCAGTGGCGTGCGTCGAGGCCCAGCGTGCCCAGATCGGTGTGCAGGCCGGCGCTGGCGAAGAACAGCGGCAGCAGCACCGCGCCGACGAAGCCGCGGAGCCGGTCGACGCCCCGGTCGACCGCGGCGCTGTGGCGCGGCAGGATCGCGCCGAACCCGAAGGCGCCGATGGCCGCATGCAGGCCGATCAGCTGGGTCACGGCGGCGAACCCGATCGCCCCCATGGCCAGCAGCATCGGCACCAGGTCGGCGCTCCGCTCGGGATCGGGCCCCGCGCCCGGCTCGGATCCGCCGTCGGGTCGGCGTGCCCGCTCCGATCCGGAGCGCCGCTCCAGACGGCGGACCAGGCGCGCCAGCCCGGGCCGGACCACCAGCACCGTGAGCAGGGCGACGGTGACGATCAGGCTGACGCTGAGCGCCAGCTGCCGGCCGGAGCCGGAGGCGCGGACCGCGAGCAACGCGGTGAGCACCAACCATCCGCCGCCGTCGCCGACGGCGGCGCAGGTGATCGCGAGCCGACCGGCCGCACTCCCGGTCGCCCGGGTGTCGGCGAGCAGCCGGGCGAGCACCGGCAGCGCCGTGACGGCGATCGTGAGCCCGAAGAAGATGGCGAACTCCACACGCCCGGAATCCGGGCCGGCGAACACCGGGTAGAGCGGCAGCCCCGCGATCACACCGACCACGGCCGGCAGTCCGATCGAGCCGGCGACCCCCTTGCCGATGGCGCGGTCCGGCAGCCGGGTCGCGCTTGCACCGAGCTCCCGCCCGGTCAGGAACATGAACATGACGAGTCCGAGCTGCGCGGCCATGTTCTCGGTGCGTGCCACGTCGCCGCCGAACAGCCAGTCGGCCGCGGCGGGCCAGAGCGCGCCCAGCGCCGACGGGCCGAGCAGCAGGCCGCCGACGATCTCGCCGACCACGGCCGGCTGGCGCAGCCGGGTGGCGAGCGCACCGCACAGATGGCAGACCGCGACGGTGACCGCCACGGCTGCGAGCAGTCGCGTGACCGGCTCCGCGCCGTAGGGCAGCGACCGGGTGACGGACGGGCCGGCCCCGACGACGAGCACCAGGCTCAGCGACGCGGTGGCCAGGGCGATCCCCCAGCCGGCGAGCCACCAGCGCCGCCCGGTCAAGTGATCACTCTCCCGGACGGCGCGACATGCAGCGACGTGAGGTCGGCGTCGGTGACGGGCGCTGCCGCGTCGTCGAGGCCGAGCGCCTCCCTGAGCATCCGCACCGACGCCGTGCGCGGCCGGCGCCGGTCATTCTGTTCCAGCCGGCGGACGGTGTGCGCGGTCAGCCGGGCGCGGGCGTTGCCATCAGGATCACTGCTGCAACTAAGAATCGACATGTTTCTACCATCGTCAATGGTGGCACCGGCTCACCACGCCGGCACAGTATGACCATGTCACGTCTGAGCCGGCGTGACGAGGAGTCAACCTGCCCTGCACCGCCCCGAATAGACACGTTAGACGGAGATGGACCATGGTGCTTCTTGCTCAGGAGCCGCACCGCTCGGCGTGCGGCCACACCATGGCCCGCGCCTCCTACCGGCGGCGGCTGACGCGTAAGGTGAGCTGAGTCGTACGCGCGGTGCAGCCGACCGACAGGGGGACGGGCGATGGCGAGCGTGTTCGTGACCGGCTCGGCCGACGGCATCGGCGCGGAGACGGCCCGGCTCCTGGTGGCCGGCGGGCACCGGGTGGTGCTGCACGCCCGCGATGAGCGGCGCGCCGCGGCGGCGGAGGCCGCGGTGCCCGGTGCCGCCGGGGTCGCCGTCGGCGACCTGGCCTCACTGACACAGACCCGGGGCCTGGCCACAGCCGCCACCGATCTCGGCCCCTACGACGCGGTGGTGCACAACGCGGGCATCTCCGGACCGCGCCGGCGCACCACCACCGAAGACGGGCTGGAGCAGACGTTCCAGGTGAACGTGCTCGCCCCGTACCTGCTGACCGCGCTCATGCCGCTGCCCGACCGGCTGATCTACCTCACCTCCGGCATGGCCTCCGGCGGTGTCGTCGACCTCGACGACCTGCAACGCGAACGCCGGCGGTGGGACGCGACCGGGGCGTACTGCGACTCCAAGCTCTGCGACCTGGCGCTGGCCTTCGCGGTGGCCCGGCGCTGTCCGCAGGTGCTCAGCAACGCGGTCTGCCCGGGCTGGGTACGGTCGCGGATGGGCGGGCCGAGCGCCCCGACCGACCTGCGCACCGGTGCGGCCACCCAGGCCTGGCTGGCCGCCGCCGACGACCCGGCCGCCCGGATGACCGGCCGGTACCTGCGCCACATGCGCCTGCTGGACCCGCCGCCGGCGGCATCCGACAGCGCCGTCCAGGATGGACTGCTCGCCGCCTGCGCCCGGCTCGGCAAGGTGGAACTGCCCGGCTGACCGCCATCGGGCGACCCGGCGCGCCCCGCCGGCCGACGTTCGCGTCGGTGACAGCCCTGCCGTGCCACCCGGGCACTTCCCGGCCGCCGCACCACGCGGTGTTCGGCCGACTTGACGAAAACTACGGCCGTACTGTGCCGGGACCGCCCCGGCGCGATCACATTCGTTGACGCTCCCGCCGGCCGCCGTGAGACTCGGCGAATAACCAAGGAAACGTCGGCCGTCCCCGGCCGACGGATTACTGGCAGCGTTTGCCACGGCGGCGGGAGCGACCATGACGGGCCTCACCCTCGGATCAATTGACCTCGGCTCGGGCGATGGTTCTTCCGCACCGCACGGCGAATGTTGCCCTCCCGCGCCCGGGAAGGAAGGAATGCGAATCACCAAGCACGTGGTCGATTCGGTGACCGTGGTGGGTCTGATCGGCGAATTGGACGCCCGGACGGCACCACTGGCCCAGGAACAGCTCTCCGGCGCCCTACCCGACGGCACGCCGGCACTGCTCGACCTCAGCCGGGTCGGCTACGTGTCCAGTGCCGGCCTGCGCACCATGCTGATGGTGTACCGGCGGGCCCAACGCACCGGCACGCCGATCGTCCTGGTCGGAGCGTCCGAGACGCTGCGCGGCATCCTGTCCGCCACCGGATTCCTGCGTTTCTTCGAGGTGGCCTCGACGATTCCGGGCGGAATTGCCGCACTACGCGCCGGATGATCCGCGTCACCCCGCCGGCGAACCATCGAGAAAAGGAGACCCCGATGCCTCTGGAAACCACTCTCAGCACCAGGGAAGAAACCGCCATCATCACGCTCAACGGCGATCTGGACGCGTCCGGCGCACCCATTCTGCAGGAGAAGATCGAGCGGGCGGCGGAACAGGACCCGAAGTGTCTGGTACTCGATCTGACGAAACTCGACTACCTCTCCTCGGCCGGCCTGCGCCAACTGGTCTACGCCCAGCAGAAATTGAACGACGACGTGCGGATCGTCCTGGTCGGCGCGAATCCCCGGGTGACCCAGACGATCCAGCTGGTCGGCTTCGACCAGAGCGTCACGCTGACGGACTCCCTTCCGGAGTAGTGCGGATGCGGGCCATCACGGTGCCGGCCGTGGTCGAGTCGCTGGGGCCGGTCAACACCCTCGTGCGTGATCTGGTCGCCGCCGCGGGACTGGACCCGTCGACGGCGTACCGGCTACGGCTGGCCACGGAGGAACTGTTCGTCAACATCGTCCGACATGGCTATGGCCGGCGGCACCCGGACGGTCGGATCGTCGTGGAAGGCGGGCTGGCCGAGGACCGGGCCTGGATCAGGTTGATCGACAGGGCACCGCCGTTCGATCCGTTCCAGGCGCCGGCCCCGACCGAACTGGACCGGCCACTGCAGGAACGCGAGCCGGGCGCACTCGGCTTGTATCTGACCCGACATGCCGTGGACGCGGCATCCCATGAGTACGTCGATGGCGCCAACCGGACCACCGTCGTCATGTGGCGGGGGCGGGACGACGACGGGGATGGGTGGGACGACGATGGTCGGGACGACACTGATCGTGAGTGGGTGTAGCGCGTCGGCACGGGAACTGTGGCAGATCCTCACCGACGACGGGATACCGGCGCAGCTACGCACCCCGCACTCGCTCCTCGTCGACCGGTGGCCGGTCGGCAGCACACCGGACACGCTGCTGGTCAACGCCGCGATAGACACCGCCACGATCCGCGACCTGGTGGCGCGGATCGTGGCGGACATCGGCCGGCCGCCGGCCGTGGTGTCGTTCGCCGCGCACGACTGCGCCGAACTGGCCACGCACGTCGCGGACGGCCGTGACTACCTGATCGGGCCGTTCCGGCCGCACCTGGTACGCGGCCGGCTCGCCACCAGCCGTCACCACCGCGACCTCAACCTGGCGCTGAGCGAGATGCGGGCCACGGCCGACCGGCGCGGCCTGGAACGGGAACTACGGATCGGCCGGGAGATCCAGCGGGGCTTCCTGCCGGAGACCCTGCCGTCGATCGCGGGCTGGGACATCGCGGCCTGCTTCCAGCCGGCCCGCGAGGTGAGCGGCGACTTCTACGACGCCTACGACGTCATCAACGGCGACTTCCTCGGCTTCGCCATCGCCGACGTGTGCGACAAGGGCATCGGCGCGGCCCTGTTCATGGCGCTGATCCGCAGCCTGCTGCGACAGGCCGCGATGGCCGACCGGACGGTGCGCGAAGAACCGCACCCGGACGCGCCCGGCCCTGCCGCGTGGCCGCTGGCCACCTCCGGTCTCGCGCTGCACGCGGTGCGTACCACCAACGACTATCTCACCGCGAACCACCTGCACCAGGCGTACTTCGCGACGTTGTTCTTCGGGGTGGTCGACCCGCGCACCGGCGACCTGGTCTACATCAACTGCGGCCACAACCCGCCGATCCTGCGCCGCGCCCGCGGCGACCAGTACCCTCTGCTGCCCACCGGGCCGGCGCTCGGCCTGATGGACGACGCCCACTTCGAACTGGGCCGCGCCACCCTTCACCCGGGCGACCTGCTCTTCCTCTACACCGACGGGGTGCCGGAGGCGAAGGGCCCGGACGGGCGGTTCTTCGGCGAGGAGCGCATGCGGCGGATGCTCGCCGAGCCCGGTACCGCCGCGGCGGTCGTGGAGCGCTTCGCGGACGCGGTGCGCACCCACTCCGGCACCGCGGAGCAGTTCGACGACGTCACCATGCTCGGCCTGCACCGGCAGACGGCGGCCGAACACCTCGACCCGTCCGCCCGAACGCCGACGGGCGCCCTCACGGGAGGAACCTGAGCGACCGAAGTGGAGCGAGAAATGAACGTCCTGCTGTTGTCCTGGGAGTACCCGCCGGTCATGGTCGGCGGGCTGGGCCGGCACGTCTACGCCCTGTCCAAGGCGCTGGCGGCCGCCGGCCACACGGTGACGGTGGTGACCCGGCACGCGCCGGGCGCACCGTGGGACGAGCACCGCGAAGGGGTACGCGTGGTGCGGGTGCCGGAAGACCCGCCCCTGGTACCGCTGACCAACAGCAACCTGCTGACCTGGGCGGTCTCGTTCAACCACACGCTGACCCGGGTCGCGCTGCGGGTCGCCGCGCAGACCCCGGTGGACGTGGTGCACGCGCACGACTGGCTGGTGGCGCACAGCGCGATAACCCTGCGCGCACAGCTCGGCCTCCCGCTGGTCACCACGATCCACGCCACCGAGGCAGGCCGGCACCAGGGCTGGCTGCCGAAGGACCTCAACAAGTCGGTCCACTCGGTGGAGTCCTGGTTGGCCGGCGAGTCGGACCGGGTGGTGGTCTGCTCGCACTACATGCGCTGGGAGGTCAACCACCTGTTCGGCGTGCCACCCGACCGGATCGACGTCATCCCCAACGGCGTGGAGCCGCAGTTGTGGCAGGTCGATCAGCACGCGGTGGACTCCGCGCGGCTACGCTACTCCGGTGCCGGTCCGCTGCTCGGCTTCGCCGGCCGGCTGGTGTACGAGAAGGGCGTGCAGGATCTGATCACCGCGCTGCCGGAACTGCGCGCGCTGCACCCCGGCCTGCGTCTGGTGGTCGCCGGCGACGGGCCGCACCGCCCGGAACTGCAGGAGCAGGTCGGCCGGCTGAACCTGCACCGGGTGGTGTCGTTCGCCGGATTCCTCGGTAGCGGGTTGGCACCGGTGATGGCGGCTGCCGACACCATGGTGGTGCCGTCGCTGTACGAGCCGTTCGGCATGATCGCGCTGGAGGCCGCCGCGGCCGGCACCCCGGTCGCCGCGGCGTCCACCGGGGGGCTCAAGGAGTTCGTCGAGCCGGGCCGTACCGGCATGACCTTCATCCCGGGCGACTCGGCCGCGCTGGCCCGGATGGTGTCGCGCCTGCTGTCCGACACCGAGGGAGCCCGGCGCATGGCGCGCACCGCCAACCGTGTGGTCATCGACCGGTACTCCTGGGACGCGATCGCGGCCCGCACCGCCCGACTGTACGGGCAGGTCGCGGGCTCGACCGCGGCGGTGACCGGACCGGTCAGCGGCCCGGGCCGGCCGAAGATCGTCGTACCGGACGGCAACCTGCTGCAACGGCAGGTCGCCTGAGGCCCATCTCCGGGCACACGGGCAGGGCCGGTGGGTGGTGACGCACGCACCGGCCCTCCTCGTATGCCGCCCCTGCCGTACCGACGACGGGGAACGACGGCGGGGAACGACGGCGGGAAACGACAACGGGCAAAGATCGGTAGAGCGAGCGGCGGGAAACGACGATCGGCCCGGCGGCACCGGATCCCTCCGGTGCCGCCGGGCCGAACCGCCGCGCCCGCCTCACACGGTGGCGTCGCCCTGCCCGCCCGGCAGCCGATCGCTGAACTCCAGGCTGTAGTGGAAGCCGACCAGCCGGATCGTGCGCTGGATGGTCTCGTTGGCGCCGACGAGCGCGATCGACACGCCCGCCGGCAGCTTCTGCCGGGTGTACGCCAGCATCCGCAGGCCGCCGGAGGACAGGTAGCCCACCTCGCTCACGTCCAGGACGAGGTGCTCGACGGTCGACTCCACCGCCCGCTCGACCTGCTGCCGGAACTCCGGGGCGCTGACCGCGTCGAGCACCCCGGCCAGCGTGATCACCACGACGGTCCCGCTGCGTCGCAGGGAGGCCCGGAAGCTCACCGACCGGCCCCTTTCACCGTCGACCGGCACCTCACCGCCCACCACCCTCACGACCGGCGGCCGACCAGGACCAGGCAGGACCGTGGCCCCACCCGGACCGAACGCTGGTCGTCCAGCACCGGTTCGGCGCCGACCGGCGCGGCGCCGGCCGCGGTGTCGGTGAACAGGTGCCAGCGCACCCCGTCCGGCAGCTCCGGCAGCTCGAGGTCGTGCCCCTCCCAGTGCGCATTGGCCGCCAGGTAGACGAAGTCCGCCCCGCCGTCGGCGGCCAGGCCGGTGCGCATCACCGCCAGCAGGCGGCTGTCGGGCGACCAGTCGGCCTGCCAGGCCCGGACGCCGTGCCAGCTGACATCCGGATGGCCGGTGCCGGCGTGGTCCTCCCCGGTCGGGTGCAGCGGTCCGCGCAGCACCGGGTGGGCGGACCGGAACGCGATGCAGGTACGCACGAAGTCGAGCAGCTCGGCGTTGCGCTCGACCAGGGTCCAGTCGAACCAGGTCAGCGGACTGTCGTGGCAGTACGCGTTGTTGTTGCCGCCCTGGCTGCGACCCACCTCGTCGCCCGAGTAGATCATCGGTATGCCCTGGCTGAGGAGCAGCAGCAGCATCGCGTTCTTCATCTGCCGCATCCGCAGCGCGAGGACCTCGGGGTCGCCGGTGGGCCCCTCCACCCCGCAGTTCCAGCTCGCGTTGTCGTCGTTGCCGTCCCGGTTGCCCTCGCCGTTGGCCTCGTTGTGCTTGCCGTTGTACGACACGAGGTCGGCCAGCGTGAATCCGTCGTGGCAGGTGACGAAGTTGACCGAGGCGGCGGCACCACGCAACGAGTACAGGTCGGGCGAGCCGACCAGGCGGGTGGCCAGGTCGCCGACCTGGCCCGGATCGCCCTTGAGGAACCGTCGCAGGGTGTCGCGGTACCTGCCGTTCCACTCCGACCAGCGGCCGTAGTTGGGGAACGACCCCACCTGGTACAGCCCGCCCGCGTCCCACGCCTCGGCGATGAGCACGCAGTCGCGCAGCAGCGGGTCGTACGACAGCGCCTCCAGCAGCGGCGGGTTGGCCAGCGGGGCGCCGTCCTCGCCGCGGTCGAGGATCGCCGCGAGGTCGAACCGGAACCCGTCGATATGGTACTCACTGGCCCAGTACCGCAGGCAGGACAGCACGTAGTTGCGGACCACCGGATGGTTGCAGTTGAAGGTGTTGCCGGTGCCGCTGAAGTTGTAGTAGTACCCCTCGGGCGTGAGGATGTAGTAGGTGCGGTTGTCCAGCCCGCGGAAGTGGATGGTCGGGCCGTCCTCGTTGCCCTCCGCGGTGTGGTTGAACACCACGTCGAGCAGCACCTGGATGCCGGCGGCGTGCAGCTCCTTGACCAGGTTCTTGAACTCGTCGCACTGCATGCCGAAGGGGCCGGTCGCGGCGTACCCCGCCTTCGGGGCGAAGAAGCCGACCGTCGAGTAGCCCCAGTAGTTGAGCAGCAGCTCACCGGTGGTCGGATCGATGCGGCTGTTCTCGAACTCGTCGAACTCGAACACCGGCATCAGCTCGACACAGTTCACCCCGAGCGACTTCAGGTACGGGATCTTCTCCACCAGACCGGCGTAGGTGCCGGGCGCGGCCGCCCCCGAGGACCGGTCGCGGGTGAAGCCGCGCACGTGCATCTCGTAGATGACCAGGTCCTCGTTAGGGATGCGCAGCGGGCGGTCGTCCTCCCAGTCGAAGTCGTCGAACGCCAGCTTCGAGCGGTACTGGTACGGGTCGTTCCAGTCCGGTTGCGCGCCCCACGTGTCCCGCCCGGACATCGCCCGCGCGTAGGGGTCGGCCAGGATGCGCGTCGGGTCGAACCGGTCGGCGATGTGCGGCGTCGCCGGCCCGTACACCCGGTAGCCGTAGTCGAGGTTCTCGTAGTCGAGCCCGAAGACGGTGATCGCCCAGACCCCGCCGATGCGGAACTCGTGCGGGATCTCGATCTCCGCCATCGGGATGTGCTCGCCGCGGTGGAACAGCACCAGCGAGACGGCCTCCGCCGAGCTGGAGTAGACCGAGAAGTTGACCCCGCCCGGGACCAGGGTGGCGCCGAACGGTAGGTGGTGGCCCAGCCGCACCCCGTACCCGGCGATGTCGTGGGTGGGGTACGAGTCGATGCGGTCCCGGACCACGTGCAGGGGCGCGGTCATGCGGCGGCGCTCCCGTCGACCCGGCCGGCGGCCGGCTCGTCGCGCAGCGCCGACAGGCCCCCGTCGAGGTCGTCGGCGACCACGAAGAAACGCAGGAACCCGGTGGCCGTCAGGACCAGGCGCAGTTCGTCGTTGAGGCCCACCACGCACACCTTGCCGTCGATGGCCTGGGCCTGACGGTAGACGGCGAGCATGGTGCGCAGCCCGGCGTGCGAGACGTACGGCACCTCGCTGAAGTCGAGCAGGAGGGGCTGGCGGGTCAGCAGGATCGGCATGAGCCCCTCGTGCACTTCCTGGGCGTACCTGCTGTCGATGGTCCCGACGATGCGGGCCACGGTGACGTCGCTCAACGTGTCTCTGGTGACGTGCATGGTCGCTCCTTCCTTGCGGAGGTGGCCGGTGTGGGGGCATGGTTGCCGGGTCCGGCCAGGCACCGGACCCGGCAACACCACCGGTCGGATCGGTCCTTCTCAGTCGTTCGGGGTGAGCTGAACCCTGACGGTCAGCGAGTCCTCGGACTCCGGCAGCTCGACGGTCATCGCCACCGGGTCGAAGCTCTCCCACGGCTTGTCGTCGATCTCGACCTCGGCCAGCCTGACGCGGCCCGGCATGAGCAGGTCGGGGGCGACCCGCAGGGTACGGGCGGCGTCCGGCCGGGGCTTGAACCACAGCTGGAGCGGCTGCTTGGTGATCAGCAGGTTGGTGTAGACCGCGGCCAGGTAGCACAGCTCCGCGGAGTGGTACATGCTCATCGAGTGGCTGCCCTTCAGCCGCTCGGTGCCGAGCAGGTAGGGCATGCCGCTGGCGAGCACGTTGAAGTAGACGGCGCCCTCGTCGTGGTCGAGGAAGAACGTGTTGTAGAAGCCGGCCGCCTGCCGCGCCTGCTCCCGGTTGGCGTCGCCGCCGATGCTGCCGAACAGGATCAGGTACGCCAGGATCGCCTGCTCCTGCTGCCACCAGGCCTTGCGGTCGTGCCAGGCGAAGCGGTACCAGTCCTGCCCGGGCTGCCGCACCCGCTCGACCACGTCGTACCAGCCACCGCGCTGCTGGTCGGAGCCGACCGCCGGCATGATCCCGGCGATCTTCTCGGCCAGGTCGCGGTAGCTGGACTTCGGGTTCTGCGCGTACATGCGCATCAGGTTCCACGCGATCTTGAGGTTGTGCCCCACGACCGCCCGGTTCTGCTGCCAGGTGTGCCCCAGGTCGTGCGACCAGTCGGCCATGAACCGCTCGTTGACGAACGGGCTGGCGTCGTAGTCCGGGAAGTGCTCGACGATGGTGTCGAAGGTGCGCTCCAGCATCTCGGCGTGCCGCTGCTCGCCGGTGGCCAGCAGCATGTTGACCAGGTACGCCGGGGCGTGGTCGCCCACCGAGTTCCAGTTCTTGCGGGACCGGTTGAACCGCAGCGAGTCGTGGTGCGGGCTGAGCAGCACCGGGTCGATGTGCGAGTAGTAGCCGCCGCCGGAGTGGTCGCGGAAGTACTTCTCGAACAGCCGCAGCGTGCCGTCTACATCGGCGGCGATGCGCGGGTCACCGGTGACCCGGAAGGTCTGGGTGGGGCCGGCCAGCGCGTAGATCTGCTCGTACATCGGAATCGCGTCGTAGTCGTCGTCGAATTCCGAGGTGAACAGTTTGCGCTCGTAGTCACCCTCCACCTTGATGCCGTGGTACCAGTACACGACATCGGCTTCGCGGTCGACGAAACGCATGTGGTCGCGCAGGTACCCGGTGCCCTTCTCGGCCACCTCGAGGTATTCCTCGTTACCGGTCAGCAGGTACGCCGACGCCATCCCGTACACCATGCGGGAAATGGTGTCGGTCTCCTGCACGTGGCTGTCGGCCTTCTCTCCGCCGAGCCGGATGTTGGTCCGGTACTCCTTGTAGTCGATCGGGCCGCGGCCGAACTGCGCCTTCCGGTAGAAGCCGGCCAGCGAATTGACCTGGTTGATCCACCAGTCGGGCTTCTCGAAGCCGTACTCGCCGACCCGGCGACCCTGGAAGACCAGGCGCTTGGCCTCGTAGTTGTACCCGTCACCCTCCGGGTAGAAGACGCCGTAGGCGAACAGGTGGCGGCCCGGCGTGAGCATGTCGTCGACGTGCTCGCTGGCGTCGGCGTACGGCTCGTCGAGATTGCGGAGCAGCTCGGCCGACATGCCGTCCGACAGCCGCACATCGAAATGTCGGCCGTCGATCGTACGCAGGCCAAATACCCTTCTTTCGCGGTTGAATTCGGTGATGCTCCCCGCGATGGTGTCCATGAAGGGAAATCGCATGGCATCGGTCATGGTCGGCCTCCTCAACAGGCATGCTGACCGCAAACGGCCCCGGCAGGGTTCAGCAGGCGGTAGAGCCAAATCGTCGCCAGCTCACGGGGAGAGCGTCAACAGAACGGGGGCCGCCCGGCCGGGCGTCATGAAATCGACCGGCCGGCTTCGTCAAGTCCCTCGTATATCTGCCTGCCTATTACGGAAGGCCGCACCGGTTCCCGACAGTCGCACGCACGCCGGAAACCGGGACACGACGACGCGGGCCGTGGCCGATCGTCGGCCACGGCCCGCGGTGCGCCGACGGTCAGGGGACCGCCCGGGGCGGCTGTGCGAACACGAGCAGATCGGCCAGGCCGAACCGGACGCCGGCGGCGGGCAGGGTGGGACGCCAGGCGGGGTCGACCGTCAGGTACGCGTCGGCATCGGCGCGCAGCAGACCGATCAGCACCTCGGCGACGATGCGGCCGCCGACCGGGCCGAGCCGGTTGCCCCCGCCGCGATGCTGGGCCTCCTTGAGGACGTACAGCCACAGTGGAGTTCCGCCGCGCCACTCCTCCCCCACCTCGTCGCGGCTCAGCGCGGGTTCACCGAACAGGTCGGCGACCGCTTCCCCGGACGGCAACGCGGTGGCCCGTCCCCGCAGCAGGTCGCGGACCGCCAGCGACCGGTGCTCGGCCACCGCCACGTCCCCGGTGATCTCCCGCGGCAGCACGATGAGGCTGGCCGGCAGGCCGCCGTCGAGGCGTTTGGCCCGCTGCGCGGGCGCCCGGCCGGGCAGGTCGAACACCTCCGCCCAGTCGAGGCGGTGCTCGGGCGGGATCGGTCCGTGCCCGAACAGGTCGGGGAAGAGCGGGTACTCGGGGCCGCCCGGCTGCAACCGGTAGCGGTGCCGGATCTGCCCATGGCCGTACCGGTACGCCGCGTCGGCGAACTCGAGCGGGATGTACGCCTCGCCGGGCGGCGGGGAGAAGAAGCGCGGCCCGGCGGTGCGGATCTCGTCGACCAGTTCTCGCCCCACCAGCCGGGGCAGGAAGTCCTCGACCACGATCCACTGGTAGTGCCACACCAGCGCCCGGCGGGCCTCCTCGAAGAGGTCCTCCTCGGCCACCCCGTCCTCGCGCAGCCGGTCGACCAGGCGGTTGTGCGCGTGCAGGAACGCCAGGTGCAGATGGGCCACGAAGCAGTGCACGTCGTTGCGCGGGTCGCCGATCAGCGCCGTACCCTGCCAGTTGCGCGGCAGGTCGAGCCCGTCGGGCGCGGTGAGCAGCAGCGCCGGGTCCTGCGCGTCGTAGAGGTACGGCGAGCCGACCGGCCCCTCGGCGTGCACCATCTCCAGGTTGAGCCGGGGTGACCGGGCGTTGCGCAGCGCGGCCACGTCGGCGCGGACGCCCACCGGTGACCGGTCGGCGGTGATGTCGTGCGCGACGAGCTGTCCGAAGAACGGCCAGCCGGCCGCCTCCTGTCCGTCGTCGGGGGCGTGCCCCGGGCGGCTCGGGAACCGCGAGGCGTCGCACAGGCCGCCCGGCGTACCGGCCGCGTAGAGCGCGTCCGGCTCGGTGACCAGCGGCGGCAATGCGGTGAACATGCGGTCGTACCGGGCGCCCAGCGACGGGGCGTCGACGGTCCGGCTCGGGGCCAGGCAGTGGTCGCGGACGATGCGCCGCTGGGCGGCGCGTACCGGTGCGGCCGTCACGCCTGCTCCCCGGGCAGGAGGAACAGCTCGTCGGGGTAGCACCAACCCCACTCCTCGCCGGGCTCCAGCGAGCGCACCAGGGCGTGCCCGGTGTGCCGCCAGTGCGCGGTGGCGTGCCGCCGCGGCGAGTTGTCGCAGCAGCCGACGTGTCCGCACTCGAGGCACTCGCGCAGGTGCACCCAGCGGGTACCCTCGCGCAGGCAGTCCTCGCAGCCGCGGCTGGTGCTCGGCGTGACGTCGCGGGCGTTCTGCAGGTGGTGGCACGTCTTCGACGTCGGATTGCCCTCGGCGTCCCCGACCACGGTCCATGCGGTCATCTCGACGGTTCCCTTTCGCGGTGACGGCGACTCAGTCGGCCTTGAGCTCCGGCGGATACAGGAAGTAGTTGGCGGCCGAAGCCGCCTGCGCGCCCTCGTGCACGGCGGCGGTCACCTGGTGGGAGTGCAGCGCGGTCACGTCGCCGGCGGCGTACACCCCGGGTACCGACGTCTTCTGCTCGGTGTCGACGTCGATCCAGCCGCTCGCGGCGAGCTTCACCCCGAGCTGCCGGGCCAGCGCGGTCTCCGGGGTGGCGCCCTGGATGCTGAACAGCGAGTCCAGCTCGAGGCGCAGCCCGCCGCGGGTCAGCACGGCCGTCATCATGCCGTCGGCGCCCTCGACGGAGCGGATGTGGTCGTCGATCACCGGGATGCCGGCGTTGTCGAGGCGGGTGCGGAACGTGGGACTAATCTCGTTGGAGTGGCTGTTGGTCAGCAGCCGGATCCGGTCGGTCAGGCTGTGCAGCTGCATCGCCTCGCCGGCCGCGGCGTCGGTGTGCCCGACGACCAGGATCGAACGGCCGCGGTTCTCGTACCCGTCACAGGTGATGCACCAGAACATGCTGCGACCGACGTACGCCTCCCAGCCCGGGAAGTGCGGGAAGTGGTCGAGGACACCGGTGGCCAGCACCACCACCCGACCGTGCCAGCTGCGCCCACCCTGGCCGACGGCGGTGAACCCCTGCTCGCCGTCGCCGGAGATGGACGAGACGACGTGGTGGACGACATGGATCTGCTCGTACGGCTCCAGCTGGCGCCGAGCCAGCTCGCGCAGGCCGATCGTCGCGATGCCGTCGGGGAACCCGAGGTAGTTGCGGTTCTTCTGGTGGTGGGTCGAGCGGCCGTGGCCGGTGTCGAAGACCAGCACGGTGCGGTTGTAGCGCGCCAGGTAGAGCGCGGCGGACAGGCCGGCGGGGCCGCCGCCGATGACGAGCGCGTCGGCCGAGGCCGGGGATTGGTCGTGGGTTGTCAATGCGCTTCCTCCGCGGGTCGGTGGCGGCCACACGATCCGTCCTCAATGGAGTTCTGACGGCGTGCCCGCGCTGCCGGTCCGGTCACCGACGACGCCACGGCTGTCACGCGGGAGACCCGGATCGCCGACCGGCTATGCAACGTGACCGGTTCCGGACTCAGGGGACCCACCGAGTCTCGCACGCCGTTCCGGCGCCGACCGCCCCCGCGGTGATTTACCGCGTACTACGTGTAGTCGCCCGCGTAATACGTCAGATCGGCCGCCGCGCCCGGCGAGGCCCACCCGACCGTCCGCCGCGACCGCCCGACCCGGCATCCGACATCCGGCAGATCAGGAAAGCGCTGTATTGCCGCCGAAAACCCTCGGCAAATGCATTCTCGCCATTATCCTTGTCGAGGTTGACCGTCCCAGGCGGCGCCATTACCGAAATCGGCGCCACAGTCGGCCGCCCACCCATCTCCACCCGCCCACCCGCCACGACAACCCGCGTGCGCGGCCCGGGTAGACTATTCAGACGGCTCGCATCGCCCCGTTCGTACCGACGTCGGTAACGAAAAGTCGATCGCCGCTCGCCCGAACGGACAGCCGATCGGCGTACGCCGAGGTTGCCCCCATCGGAATCCCCGCCGGTACCTGCACCTTTGCCGGGCGCGCGGCCATTCTGAAATGTCGTATTTGAACGTCGCGCGTTTTATCTCCCACCGGAACCCGTGACGCGGTTGGAAACTCGACATCGGACTACGTCGAGTGAAGACTTTACGAGAGCCTGGCCCAATACATAATCGAATCACCGATGATCCATGGATCGGCAACCACGGGGGAGAGGCACGGTGACGGAATCGTTTAGATCAACCGCACGAGCGCACGAGGGACGCTTCAAGGAGTTCTGCGGCGACATCTTCGCCACGCTCAGCCGTATCGACCAACGACACGCGGCGCAGACATACCTGTACGGGCTGCTCAACGCACCCGGACGCAAGTCCATCCGGCGCCTGGTCGCCGCTGCGCCCGGGCGCAGCGAACAGTCCCTGCAGCAGTTCATCAACCAGAGCCCATGGGACCCCGAGCCCATCCGGCAGCGGCTGCTCAGCCACCTCGTGCGGGAACTGCGCCCGACGGCGTGGGTGATCGAGGAGGTCCACTTTCCCAAGCACGGCCGGTTCTCGGCGGCCGTGGAGCGGCAGTACGTGCCGTCGCTGGGCCGAGTCTGCAACTGCCAGCTGGCCATCGCGGTCACCCTCACCGTCGAGGAGCTCGCGGTGCCGGTCAACTGGCGGCTCATGGTGCCCGAGTCCTGGGGCCGGGACGAGGAGCGCCGGGCACGGGCCCGGATGCCCGACCATGAGCTTCCCCGGCCGTACTGGCAGTACCAGCTCGAAGTCCTCGACGACATGGCGCTGGAGTGGGGCATGCCGGCCGCACCGGTGGTGGTCGACACCGCGCACCGGGGCAACGTCGAGCCGTTCCTGGCCGGTCTCGAGCTGCGCCGTCAGCCGTACCTGGCCCAGCTCTCCCCCACCCAGCGGCTCTGGTGCGACGTCACCGGCGTGCGGTCAGCACGCGCCGGCGCCGCCACGGGGTACCCGCCCGGTGAGCCCGTACCGGCCTGGCACGGCCCGGTCGGCCAGCTGGCCGACCGGGCCGGCAACCTGGCGCGCGAGACGGTGGAGTGGCGCCGCGACCACACCAGCACGTTGCGCTCGCAGTTCCTGCACCTGCCGATCCGGGCCACCCTCTCCGACGGGATGGGCGGGCGTCCGCCCGGGCCGGCACCGCAACGGGTCCTGCTGTGCGAGTGGCCGTTAGGCAAGCCACGCCCGCGCGGCTTCTGGATCACCAACATGGTCGACCAACCGTTGACCGAACTGGTCGCCCTGGCCAAGCAGCGGCACCTGGTCGGCCCGCGCATCGAGCAGTTCGCCGGCCAGTACGGTCTGCGCGACTACGAGGGGCGCACCTTCGCCGGCTGGCACCACCACGTCACGCTGGCCACCGCGGCCTACACCTACCGGGTCCTCAACGACCTGCGGGCGCTCGCCGACAAGGCGGTGGAGTCCGCGTTCGACATGACCTGGTCCGCATGAGACGGTGCGGGCACCGTACGCGGCGGGCACCGGTACGTCCGGTGCCCGCTCCACGCCACCGCGCCGGGCCTGGCCACCTGGCCGCCCGGCCCGGTGGCGGCCAGGTCACCTCACGGTCGGCCGGGCAGGTCCACCCTGGCCCCGACCGGCCCGTACGTGAACTGCCGCATGGACGCGATGAAGTCGCTGGGGAAGCCCAGCTCGATCGCGCTGGCCTCGTCGAGGCGGCGGACCGCCTCCTCAGGCAGGGTCAGGTCGACCGCGCCCAGGTTGTCGGTGAGCTGTTCCAACCGGCGCGCCCCGACGATCGGGTGCAGGTTCGGCCGGCCGGACATCAGCCAGGCCAGCGCCACCTGTGACGAGGTGGCGCCCAGGTCGTCGGCGACCGCGTCCACTTCGCGCGCGACCGCCCGGTCGCGCGCGCTGACCTCGGCCGCGTTCACCCGGCTGTCAGTGGACGACGTCGACCGGGTGAACTTGCCGGACAGCAGCCCGCGGGCCAGCGGCGACCACGCCGCGACCGACAGGCCCAGCCCGTCGGCCATCGGCAGCAGTTCCCGCTCGGCGTCGCGTTGCAGCAGGCTGTACGGCAGCTGCAGGCCCACGAACGGGCTCCACCCCCGCCACTCGGCGAGGGTGTTCGCCCGGGCGACGACCCAGGCCGGCGTGTCGGAGATGCCGACGTACAGCACCTTGCCGGCGCGCACCGTGTCGTCGAGCGCCCGCATCATCTCCTCGATCGGCGTGGCCGGATCCCAGATGTGCACCCACAGCAGGTCGATCCGGTCGGTGTCGAGGCGGGCGAGACTCGCCTCGATCGACCGGACCAGGTTCTTGCGGTGGTTGCCCGAGGCGTTGGGATCCGACCCGTCGCTGGACAGGGTGTACTTCGTCGCCAGCACGAACCGGTCCCGGTCGGCCTTCAACAGGTCGCCGACGATGCGCTCGCTGGCGCCCTCGGTGTACTTGTTCGCGGTGTCGATGACGTTGCCACCGGCCTCCACGTACGCCGTGAACAGCTTGCGGCACTCCTCCGCCGACGCGCCCCAGCCCCAGTCCTCGCCGAACGTCATGGTGCCCAGGAACAGTTCCGAGACCCGCAGGCCACTGCGGCCGAGCGTTCGGTACCTCACGTGCGACCCCTTCGGTTGGCTTCCCCGGTGATGACCGACCGAGGTTACTGCTTCAGCGCAACGTCAGGGATACCGTGAATCCTCGTGGGTATGCGCGACCGGGCCGACCGGATCGTCGGTGTCGCGATAGCCCTGGCTGACCTCCACCACCACGCCGTCCGGGTCGATGAGCCAGACGCTGCGCCAGCCGGCGGTGACGTCGTCGAACGCGAGCGGCCCCAGCGACACGGGGATAGCGTCGCCCACCCGCTCCAGGAACGCCGCCAGGTCGTCGGTCTGGAACGCGAGATGCCGGGCGATGCCACGGTACGGCGGTCCGTCACCGGTGACGGCCAGGCCGGACGCCTCCGGCGCGTGGAACAGTTCCAGGTAGACGTCGCCGTGCCGGAGGAAGATGATCTCGCTGTCCCCCAACGGCACCGCCCTGGCCCGGGTGAATCCGAACCAGCGCCGGTAGAACTCCTCGGTCACCGCCTGGTCGGCGCAGTTGAGCGCGACGTGCGACCAGCGCAGGCCGGGTGCCCGGGCGGTCACGGTCGCCGCCGTTCGATCAGGCGGTCGATGATCTGCCGGGCGAACAGGTGGGCGTGCATGCCGGTCCGCCCGGTCACCAGGTCGTCGCCGTCGACCACCACGTCGGCGTCGACGTACTCGGCGCCCATGTTGCGGACGTCGCCGACCAGGTTGTTGTGGCAGACCACCTTCCGCCCGCGGATCGTCTCCGGGATCGACGCCAGCAGCCAGAACCCGTGGCAGATCACTCCCTTGAGGATGCCGGGCTCGGCGAAGGCCCGGCGCATCAGGTCGACCGCCGGCGCCAGCCTCGCCACGTCCTCGGTGTAGCGCAACCGGTCGGAGACCATGCCGGACGGCACGATCATCGCGTCGTACGACCGCAACGCGGCGTCGTCGACGCCCTCCACACTCTCGTGCGCGGTGAACGGCGCGCGCCACTCGTGGCCGGTGAAGGTGAGCGACTCCTGGCCCCACAGCCGGGTCAGGAAGTGCACCTCGGCGCCCTCCTCGGCGAACCGGCGCTGGTAGTAGTGGATCTCCGGCTCGAAGAAGTCGCTCTCCACCAGGACCGCGATCCGGGCGCCGGTCAGCGGCCCCTCGCGCAGCACCACGTCAGCCATCCCGGGCCTCCTTGACCAGATCGGCGGCGCGCTCGGCGATCGCCACGATGGCCGTGTGGCAGTTGCCGGAGGGCACGGCAGGCATCACGCTCGCGTCCACCACCCGCACGCCCTCGACACCGCGCACCCGCAGTTGCGGGTCGACGACGGCCAGGTCGTCGATGCCCATCCGGCAGGAGCCGGCCTGGTGGTGGTAGCAGTCGGCCCGGTCACGGACGAACTGCTCGATCTCGCGGTCGGTACGCACGTCCGGGCCGGGCAGCAGCTCGCCGGCGAGCAGGCCCTTGAACGCGCCGGTGGCGAAGATGTCCCGGCTGAGCTTGACCGCCTGGACCAGGCGCTCCAGGTCGGACCGGTCACCCAGGTAGTTCGGGTCGATCAGCGGCGGATCGGCCGGGTCGGCGGAGGCCAGCCGGATGCTGCCGCGCGAGTGGGGCCGCACCACGCCGGGCAGGATCGACACCGCGTTCGGGTGGTTGCGCCCGACGATGATGTCGAAGGGCACGTGGACGAACGCGATCTGCAGGTCGGGCGCGATCATGCCCGGCTGCGAGACGGCGAACAGCGCCGACTCGGACAGATTCTGCCGGCCCGGGGGCACCGGGTCGGCGGTCTCCGCGATGACGCCGGTGAGCACGTGGTTGTGGAAGTTCTCCCCCACCCCGGGCAGGTCGGCCACCACCGGGAGGTCGAATTCGCGCAGCTGCCGCGCGTCACCGAGGCCGGACAGCAGCAGCAGCTTGGGCGAGTCGATGGCACCCAGGCACACCAGGACCTCCCGGGTGGCGCGCACCCGCCGCCGGCCGGGCTCGCCGGGCTCGATGCCGGGCAGCAGCCGGCCCTCCCCGGCCGGCGCCGCGGGCGCCTCCTGCCGGTAGTCCACCCCGACGCAGCGGGTGCCCTCGAACACCAGCTTCGTCGCGTACGCGTCGGTGCGCAGCGTCAGGTTGGGCCGGGCCAGCGCCGGCTCCAGGAACGACCGGAGCGCGCCGCGGCGCTCGCCGTCCTTGACGTCGATGTGGTGCCAGCCGGCGCCGATCATCTCCGGCCCGTTGAAGTCGGACACCTCCCGGTGGCCCAGCTCCTTGCAGGCGTCGATGAAGACCCGCGACACCGGGTTGTGGTCCGGGCCGCCGGCGTTGGTCACCACCTGCGGTCCGCCGGTGCCGATGCGGGGGTCGGTCCGGTCCTCCTGCGCCTCCAGTTTGCTGAAGTACGGCGCCAGATCGGCGTACGACCAGCCGGCCGCTCCCTGGTAGGCCCAGTTGTCGAAATCCGAGGGGTGCCCCCGGACGTGCATCATGATGTAGAGGTTGCTGCTGCCACCGGGCAGCTTGCCGCGCGGCTCGTACACCTGCCGGCCGCCCAGCGCCGGCTGGGGCACCGTCCGGTAGCCCCAGTCGACGCCGCTGCCGAGCAGCGTGTACCACAGCGGGGCGGCGTCCACGTTGGCCGGCACGAAGCCGCCGCCGGCCTCGAGTACCAGCACCCGCACCTCGGGGTCCTCGGTCAGCCGGTTGGCCAGCACCGACCCCGCGGTACCGCCGCCGACGACGACGTAGTCGTACTCCTCGACGCTCATGACTCGCCTCCGTCGGCGGCGGTACCGGACAGGACGGCGCGGAAGGGCACCGTGTCGTGGAAGTTGGCCAGGTACGTGATGCGCCCGCCGCTGACCCGGAAGTAGTTCGCCACGTCCGCCTCGATCCGGCCCCCGGTCGGGGTGGTCGCGGAGATGTGCGAGACCACCGCGGCCTGCTCGCCGTCGACGACGACGTGCCGCGGCCGGTTGGCGAAGCTCGCGTACATGTCCGGGAAGCCCTTCATCATCTCCCGGAGCGTCTCCCGGCCGGCCACGTGGCCGGCGAGCTGCTCGTCCATGACCTGGTCGGGGTCGAACAGGTCGCACCAGGCGTCCCAGTCCCCGGCGTTGGCGAGCGCGTAGTACCTGTCCACAACGTCCCTGGTGTCCATGAGTGCCCTTCCGCGTCTTAGAGAGGCCGGCCGGTCACACCCCGACGCGGGTGGCGTCGGCGGCCAGCTGCGACCAGAACTGGTTGAACTGCGTCGTGCCGTCGCCGAAGATCGCCCCGCGACCCTCGACTACCTTGTCGTCGCGCCACCGCAGCAGGTGGATCACGTCGATCTCCAGCCGGTCGTACGGCGAGACGCTGCCGTCCCGCGCGGTGACGCGGGTACCGACGTTGTGCGACACGTCGGCCGACATGTCCTCGCTGAGCAGGATCGCCGAGCGGGTCATCACGAAGCTGCCGCCGGAGAGCTTGCCGACCTGCTCCATGAAGGCGAAGAACCCGTCGAGCCCCTCCCACCAGCCGGCGAGCTGGTGGTTGCCCGGGACCAGCCAGCGCATGTCCTCGGCCCAGTACCGCTCGACCTGCCTGCGGTCGCCGGTGGCCAGGGCCTGGTAGGCGGCCTCCACCAGCTCCTTCGTCAGCGCCATGTCAGACCGCCGTCGCGGCCAGGCGCTCACCGACGCCCTTGAGCTGGAAGCGCGACCACATGTAGCGGTCGACGCCGTGCTGGTCGGCGGTGTGCACCTGCACCGCCCGGATGCGGCCGTCCTGGATGCCGTACGAGGTGCAGGTCGGGAAGAGGTACTCCTGGCCGTCGGCGGTGCCGTGGCCGTGGTGCTTCTCGACCACGGTGCCGTCGTCGAGCTCGCCGAAGTGCACGTCGTCGACGGTGATACCGGCCTGGAACAGGTCGGCCAGGAAGGCGATCACCTCGTCGGCGCCCCTCATCGTCCCCGACAGCGGGTGGTGGCCCGGCATCGCCCAGGTGACCTCGGGGTGGAAGACCTCGGACCTGATCTTGTCCATGTCGCCGTTGCCGAAGTACTCGTACATCTTCAGCACGAGATCGGTGTTGGCCATGACGTTCCTCCTTCATGGTGGCCGGTCCTGGTCCGTCCAGGACGCGGGTCCTGCGGGTGCCGCGGTCGCGGCGGCGGTTGCCGGCTCACCACGGCGCAGCCGCCGGTGGGCGCGGCGGGTCGGTGGTCTACAGCGACGCGGAGCCCGGCATGGGCCGCAGCGCGTCGACGATGTACGTCCTGATCTGCGGGGCGCCGTCCGGCCCCGGCACGACCTCCCAGGTCTGGTACGCGTCGAAGCCGAGCCACTGGCTCTTCGGCGCCGGCGGGTTCCAGATCCTGGCCTGCCAGTTCACGACGACCTTGAGCGTCGCCCGGCCGGCGGACCACTCGGTGATCTCGACCGAGGAGACGGTGTGCACCTCGTCGAAGAACCGGTTGGTGACCGCCTTGTACCAGTCGGCGAAGCCGGCGTGGCCACGCGAGGTGGTCTCCGGGAAGCGCATCTGCAGGCCGTCGTCGACCAGGTAGCCGAGCGCCTCGGCCAGGTCGACGTGCCGGTCGAGCGCCGAGTACCAGTCGTCGACCAGGTTGCGGATCGCGGTTTCGGTGAACGGCATGTCGGTCCCTCCTTCGTGGAGCCGGTGGTGCGGCGGGGTCGGCGCGACGGCTGTCACCCGCGTACGGTGTCGTCGGTGAGCAGGTCGATGAGGAACGGCCGGTCGGTGGTGAGCATCCGGTCGACCGCCTCGGCCACCTGGTCGGGCTTGTCGACCCGCATCCCGTCAGCGCCGAAGGAACGGGCCAGGCCGACGAAGTCGACCTCCGGATGCGACAGGTCGAAGGAGCGCGGGAACGGGTGCACCGCGATGTCGCGCTCGGTCCAGTACTGCGCGATGTTCTCGTTGAGCAGCTCGTACCGGTGGTTGTTGCAGACCACGAACGACGCCGGCACGTCGTGCCGGACCGCGGTCCACAGTGCCTGGTAGGTGTAGAGGCTGCCGCCGTCCCCGCTGAAGCTGACCACCGTCCGGTCGGGGTGGGCGAGCTTCAGGCCGACCGCGCCCGGGATACCCACGCCCAGCGATCCGCCCCGGGTCAGGAAGTAGTGCCCCGGTCGGCTCGGCTGGAGATGCCGCACCACGTACGGCGAGGCGGTCAGCGCCTCGTCGAACACCATCAGGTCGTCCGGTGCGCGCCGGGCCAGCTCGGCCAGGAACGCGTCGATCAGGGTGTCCCCCGGCCGTGCCGCGGCGGCCCGTTCGGCCCGCCGTCGCGCGATCCGGGCCGCGGCCGCCGTGTCCTGTTCGGGGGTGCGCAGCCGGTCCAGCGTGTCGGCGAGCGCGGCCAGGGTGGGCTTCGGGTCGGCCACCAGTCCCAGGGTCACCGGATGGTTCTTGGCGATCTCGTACGCGTCGAGGTCGACGTGCACGATCCGCGCGTCCGGCCGGAA
Source organism: Planosporangium spinosum (assembly GCF_049999945.1). Taxonomy (NCBI): domain Bacteria; kingdom Bacillati; phylum Actinomycetota; class Actinomycetes; order Micromonosporales; family Micromonosporaceae; genus Planosporangium; species Planosporangium spinosum. The sequence continues at coordinate 58,047 of NZ_JBLYUB010000030.1, forward strand.
CGGGCTGGTCAGATCGGGGAAGACCTCGGGGAACAGGTACGTGCCGACGATCAGCACGGTGTCCGCGTCGGCCACCGCGGCCCGGCTCACCGGGCCGAACATGTGCCCCAGCGCGCCACGGGCCAGCGGGTGCCCGGCCGGCAGGTGCGCCTCGGACGAGTCGGCGAACCAGACGTCCGCGCCGAGCTTCTCGGCCACCCGGGCCAACTCCGGCTCGGCGCCGGCCACCGACACCCCGTCGCCGACCAGCACCACCGGCCGCTGCGCCGGGGCGAGCAGCGCGCCCGCCCGCGCCACCAGGTCGGGCGCCGGCACGACCCGGGTGTCCGGCACCACCGTGGGTACGGCCGGCTCGTCGTTGAGCGCGTCGAGCACGTCCATCGGCAGCGCGACGAAGACCGGGCCACGCGGCGGCGTCATAGCGATCTTGATGGCCCGGCGCAGCACCCGCAGCAGGGACCGGTGGTCGACCACCCGGGTCGCCCACTTGGTCACCGGGCGGGCCATCGACACCAGGTCGGCGGCCATCTGCGCGTCCATCGCGTCGTACGCGACGCCCGCCTCGCCGGCGATGACGACCAGCGGCGTGTGCCCGCGCCTGGACTGGTACATCATGCCGATGCCGTTGCCCAGTCCCACGCCGCTGTGCAGTTGCAGCACGGCCGGCCCGCGGGTCGCCCGGGCGTACCCGTCGGCGATTCCGGCCGCCACGGTCTCCTGCAGCGTCAGGATGTAGTGGAAATCGGGGAACCGCTCCAACGCGTCGAGAAATCCCTGCTCGACGGTTCCCGGATTGCCGAACATGTACCTGATGCCGTCGGCGAGAAATTGCTCGATGATTGCTTCTTTACCGGCCCTGGCCACGACGTACCCTTTCTCACCAGCCGTAGCGGCGAAGTCCGTCTTCCAGCATCGCGACCATTTTCTCGCCGGTCCGGAACGAATCCAGCGTCGATCGTCCGGTGACGAACGGGTAGTCGACGATGACCGAGATCTCCCGGCCGAAGTTGCCGTGGTAGGCACCGTCCGGGCCGGTCGCGTCGCGCAGGATGTACTCCAGTGGGTACGGCGGCGGGCCCATGTTGAAATCGGTGTTGAGGAACCCGGTGCCGTCCTTGTAGTCGTATTCCTTGCAGTGCCCGGTGACGTGCCTGCCCCACAGGATGCTGCGCCGGTACTCCCAGTCGCGGGCGAACGCGAGGCAGGCGACCCCGTAGCATTCCGCGCCGATCACCTTGTCGCTGCGAAGGAAGGCCAGGATCAGGTCGTGCACCCGGCCGTTGTTGGCCAGGTCGACGATCGGGCCGCTGCCGCCGACGACCAGGAGGGCGTCGTATTCGGCGATCTCGGCCTCGAGCTTCTCGCCGACCGCCCGGCTGTACGCCTCCAGCGTGCGCAGGTAGTCGTCGGCACTGGTGTACGGCCGGGTGGGCAGCCAGTCGGCGAGGCTGATCGGGCCGGCCAGCCGGTCGGACCCGTCCACCTCGCGGGCCAGCTTGGCCACCTCCTGGCTGACCACGCTGCGGCCCAGCGGCGGGTCGATGAAGTCGGGCTCCAGGCTCGGCGGCAGGGCCCGCGGGCGGCGGCCGTTGGGCGTCGCGAAGACGACCTCGTACCCCCGCTCGTCGAACGCGGTCAACGGCCCGACGAGTTCTTCACCCCAGTACCCGTATTCGGACAGCAGGACGAGGATTTTCTTTGTCACGGCGACTCCTCGGTTCGCAGAGGATTCGGCGACGATGGCTCCGTATGAGCCAGCGGCCGGCGCTTTCGGATACCGAATACTGCGGCCGGCACATCGGGGCAGTCAACGACCGGAAAAGGCACCCGCCGTACGCCACGGTATGCGCGGGCAATCTTCGTCAAGTCTCGGGCGCCAGCCCGCCGGATCGGATCACGGACCTCATCGACGGGCACGTCATCGCATGTGGACGATGCCGCCGTCGGCGCCGGCGGCGGCATATTTCTTCAGGTCGCGACCGGTACTTCGTCAGGTTCACGACAACACAGCCGGACAACGGGATATACCGCGCCGGAAAGCCATTACGGGACCCCATGAATCGCGCCCACCGTGCCAGAATCAGGGCATGAGCGAGGCACCCGCCGTCCACACCGAGCCGCCGCGGCCGGTGTCGCCCTTCGAACTCTTCTTCGACCTCGTCTTCGTGTTCTCGCTGACGCGGGTCACCGCCCTGATCCTCGAACACCCCGACGCCGCCGGGGCCTTCCGCGGCATGCTGGTGCTCGCCCTGCTGTGGTGGACCTGGGGTGCGTACGCCTGGCTCACCAACGCGGTGGAGACCACCACCGTCGCCTCGCGTGTGGTCGTCCTGGCCGCGATGGGCTCCATGCTGGTGGTGGCCATCGCGGTGCCACAGGCCAGCGGCCACAACGCGCTGGCGTTCGCGCTCGGGTACTTCGTGGTCCGCGTGCTGCACCTGGTGCTGTACGCGGTGGCCGGCGGGGCCAACCGGGCGGCCATCCTGCGCCTGGCACCGGGCAACCTGGCCGCCTCGGTCCTGCTCCTGATCGGCGTGTTCGTGCCGTCCGGCGTGCAGATCGCGCTGTGGTGCCTGGCCGTGGCCATCGACTACGGCACCCCGCTGATCACCGGGGTCGGCGGGTTCACCGTCCACGCCGGACACTTCTTCGAGCGGCACGGGCTGTTCATCATCATCGCGCTCGGCGAGTCGGTGGTCGCCGTCGGCGTCGGCGTGCTCCAGAGCCACGCGGCCATCACCCCGTTGCTCGCCGCGGCGATCATATTGGCGCTGGCCGCGGTGGGCGGGCTGTGGTGGGCGTACTTCGACTGGGAAGCCGGGCTCAACGAGCGCGAGCTGGTGCGCGCGGTCGGCCCCAGGCGGGCCCACCTGGCCCGGGACCTGTTCAGCTACCTGCACCTGCCGCTGGTCGCCGGCATCGCGCTGATCGCCGTGGGGCTCGAGGGCGTCATGGCGCACCCGCTGGAGCACCTGCACGGCGTCTATCCGGTCTGCCTCGGCGGCGGCGCGGCGGTGTTCCTGCTCGGCCTCAGCGCCGTCAGCACCCGCCGGGGCCACCGGCCGCGCGTCGACCACCTCGTCGGCGGGCTCGTCTGCCTGGGCCTGATCCCGGTTGCCTTCGTCCTGCCCGGGATGGTGGCACTGATCCTGCTCGACGCGGTCCTCATGGTGGTCGCGCTGGTCGACCGCTCGCGCGGCCGCGAGGCCGCCGGTACGCCCGCCGAGCGGGAGCCGGTCGCGCCGCACTGACGGCGTCGGTGGTGGCCTACCCGCGCCCCCGCCGACCGGCAGCGGCCGCCCGGCTCACCGCACGGCCGGGGACCGTCCGGCGGAGCTGCCGATCGGCCAGTTCCTTGCCACCAATCGGCAATTCGGGTCGCGATCCGGCCGTTGCGTCGTGACGGCTCGGGCTCCTATCGTGACGGACACAACACATCGATGCGCATCAACGCCTGCCCGCACTGTCGAAGCGATTCGATTAGCCTCGCCGGTCCTCGGACAACTGGCCAGCGGGCGCGGTGAAGCCGGTGGAGCGCGCGCCACCGGCCGGGTACCGCGCGCGCTCGTCCAGCGGCTGCCGGGCACGGCGTCGGCGCCCGGTACTCGCCGAAGGAGTCCTTCATGCGAAAGCTTCGCATCGTGGTATCCGCCCTGACAGCCGCCGTCCTGGTCCTGCTCAGCCCGACGGCCGCCCACGCCGCGACCTGGTCGACCTCCGACCAGTGGGGGTCCTGGTCCAACGGGGGCTACACGCTCTACAACAACATCTGGGGCAGCGGCGCCGGCCCGCAGACGATCTGGGCCAACTCGTACAGCAACTGGGGCGTGTGGGCCAACCACCCGAACACCGGCGGCGTGAAGTCGTACCCGAACGCGAGCAGGAACGTGAACAAGCGCCTGAGCGCGCTGGGCAGCGCGACGAGCAGCTTCAACGTCACGGTTCCCGGCAGCGGCGCGTACACGACCGCCTACGACGTCTGGTGCGACAACAACGCGTACGAAATCATGCTGTGGATGAACAAGCAGGGGGCCGTCGGTCCGCTGGGATCCTGGCAGGCGAGCGCGACGGTCGGCGGCCACAGCTGGAACGTGTACCGGGGCTCCAACGGGTCGAACGCGGTCTTCTCGTTCGTCCGCACCGGTAACACCAACTCCGGCTCCGTCGATATCAAAGCCGTCCTGAACTGGATCAGGAACCGTGGCTGGTTCGGCGATGTGACCCTGGGGAACGTCCAGTTCGGGTACGAGATCACCTCGTCCAGCGGCGGCATGAACTTCGTGACCAACAGCTACTCGGTGTCGGCCGGCTGACGTCGTGGTCCCCACTCCCCGCCGGCTCGCCGGCCAGCCGGCGCCTGCCCGGCGCACCGGCGGGGAGGCAGCCTCGACGGCTCGCGGGCCGCTGCCGTACCGACCGGTGGTCACCGCGTCGTCGCCCGCACGCTCCCGGTAGGACTCGTCGCCCGCGCGCTCCCGGTAGGGTGACGCGATGTTCGCCACCGAGGAACGCGACCGGATCCGCGCGCACCTCCTCGACCAGGCCAGGGCCGACCCCGCCGTCGTCGGGGCTGCGATCATCGGTTCGCACGCCGCCGACCGGAGCGACCGATGGTCGGACATCGACGTGACCTTCGCGATCGAGGGCGACCTCGATGCGGTTCTGGAGCGCTGGACCCGGCGGCTCTACGGCGACTTCGCCGCCCTGCACCATTGGGACCTGCGCGCGGGCGCCACGATCTACCGGGTGTTCCTGCTGCCCGGATGGCTCGAGGTCGACATCGCGTTCGCCCCGGCGGCCGAGTTCGGACCGCGCGGGCCGAACTGGCGCGCCGTCTTCGGCCGCCCCTCGAAGGTCGAGCCCGTCGCGCTGCCGAGGGGCGACCACCTGACCGGCCTGGCATGGCACCACGCCCTGCACGCGCGGGCGTGCATCGAAAGACGCAGGTGGTGGCAGGCGGAGTACTGGATCAGCGCGGTCCGCGACCAGGTGCTCGCGCTGGCGTGCCTACGCCTGGGCCACCCGACCGAGTACGCCAAGGGTGCGCACCTGCTGCCGGAACAGCTGACCGCGCCGCTCGAGGCGACACTGGTCCGGTCGCTGGACGAAGCCGAGCTGCGCCGTGCGTTGGCCGCCGCCGCGACCGTACTGGCGACGGAGTTGGCGTACACGGATCCGGCGCTGGCGACCCGGCTACGGCCGATGCTCGCCGAGCTGGGCGCGGCCGGGCACCCCACCGGCTGACGGCCATGCCGGTCGGCACGGGCGGGCGTCGACGACGTGGAGACGGTCTCCTACGGCTGCCCGATCGTCACCAGCACCTTGACGTGACGCGGATCGTCGGAGGCGCGGAAGGCGCCGCGGTTGGTGACCGCCCACGCGCTCCTACGTTGCGGCATGCCGGATCACCTCGCGCGACACCCCGACCACCGGATACGGCTCACGCTCGGGCTCCGGCGAGGTGTCCTGGCCGGTACCCGACATGACCGCCGTCACCCAGGGCAACCTCGCCGTCGCCTGGGGATTGAACCGGGTGCGAGTCGAAGGGCCGGACGGGAAGCCGGACGAGACCCGGTCGCGGGAACCCGAATATTCCGCCGCACCGATAACGGCTGGGCAATGATGCATCGTCACCTGTCGTACCCGTGCGATCCCCAGACCGGTGCCGCACGCACCGACCTGCAGCCCTGAACGGGCGGGGCTTTCCCGGCCCCGACCAATGAGCGGCGGTCGTCACCGTGCTTCGAGGTCGACCCGGTACGTGCCCCGCAGCGCCTGGCAAAAGTTGATCTGTCATCAACTCGTCATGTTTTCGAGGGTCCGCCGCCACATGCCTGATCGAGGTTGGTATTCCGGGAAGGACGCGGAGCGGGGAGAAGACCGATGGGCATATCGATGCGGGGTCCGACGATGGAATTCGGCAACGGACCTACCGTCGTCGTCACCGTAGAAGGGGAACTGGACGCGGTGGCGGCACGCGCTCTGGCCGTGTTGCTGGACTGCGCCATCGAACAGCGGCCGCAAAACCTCGTGATCGACCTGTCCGACTACCCCTCGGTCGATGTCTCCGTGATCGGGCTACTTGTCGACTCGCATCGCCGAGCCTGGCAGGCGGGTTGCCTCATCGCCGTGCGGTGCCCGTCGCCACGGGTGCGCCACATCCTGGAAGGCGTCCACTGGGATCACCCGCTGGACATCACGCCCCTGGCTGCGCCCCAGCCGGGACCCGACGCGCAAGCCGCCACCGGACGCGCCGCTGTGGCGGCCGTACAGCAATAGGTCAAGCACATGACCATTACTGGAGGTCGGATGTCCGGTCAGCAGTTGTGCACGGGCCGAACGGCGCAGATGACCCGCCGCCACGAGGACCGGTGATCCGGATGGGCGAGCAGTACGACCTGGTGGTGGTGGCCAACCGACTGCCGGTCGACCGCGGCAGCGCCACCGATGGCACCGGCGGCTGGCGGCCCAGCCCGGGCGGTCTGGTCACCGCGCTACGGCCGGTGGTCGCTGCCCGGCGCGGCGCCTGGGTCGGATGGGACGGTGACACCGAGACCGCCCCGCAGCCGTTCACGATCGACGGGATGCGGCTGTGCCCGATCGGACTCAGCGCCGACGAGGTCGTCCAGTACTACGACGGCCAGTCCAACGCCACGATCTGGCCGCTCTACCACGACGCGGTCGAACATCCGGTGTTCCAGCGCGAGTGGCGCGCGGCGTACCGGGCGGTCAACGAACGATTCGCCCGGGCCGCCGCGGACCTCGCCACGCCCGGTGCCACGGTATGGGTACACGACTACCAGTTGCAGCTGGTACCGGGCATGCTGCGGGCGATGCGGCCAGATCTGCGGATCGGATTCTTCCTGCACATCCCGTTCCCGCCGGTCGAGCTGTTCATGCGGATGCCGATGCGCACCGAAATCATGCGCGGCCTGCTCGGCGCCGACCTGGTCGGCTTCCAGCGCCCCGGCGGTGCCCGTAACTTCCTGTGGCTGGCACGCCAGCTACTCGGCCTGCGGCCGGCCGGAGACCGCGTCGAGTACGAGGGGCGGACCGTGTCGGCCGGCGCTTTCCCGATCTCCATCGACGTCGGCGAGATTGAAGCCCTCGCCGCCGACCCGGAGGTACAGACCCGCGCCAAGGAGATCCGCGCGGAGCTGGGCGCCCCTGACACGGTCCTGCTCGGGGTGGACCGGCTCGACTACACCAAAGGCATCGAGCACCGGCTGGCCGCCTTCGGTGAGCTGCTGGACGGCGGCCAGCTCAGCAGCCCGGGATCGGTGCTGGTACAGGTCGCCACCCCCAGCCGCGAACGCGTCGCGCACTACCGCGACCTGAGGGAGCGCGTCAACGGCCTGGTCGGACGCATCAACGGCGACCACGGCCAGGTCGGCCAGCCCGCCGTGCACTATCTCTACCAGTCCCTGTCTCGCCGGGAGCTCGTAGCGCTCTACCTGGCCGCCGACGTCATGGTGGTGACCCCGCTGCGGGATGGCATGAACCTCGTCGCCAAGGAGTACGTCGCCGCGCGGCTGGCCGGCGACGGCGCGCTCGTACTGAGCGAGTTCACCGGCGCCGCCGCCGAGCTGCCCCAGGCGTACCTGGTCAACCCCTACGACGTCGACGCGCTGCGGGACACCTTGATCCGCGCGGTACGCACCGACCCCGGAGAGCACGCCCGGCGCATCCGCGCCATGCGCCGCCACCTGCACACTCACGGCGTCGACCGGTGGGCCGACAGCTTTCTCACCGCCCTGGACCGCAGCCGATAACCTCGCCCGCGCGGGCGGGCCGGCCGCCCGCGGAATCGCGGATGGCCGGCCCGCCCCCAGAATCGCGGATGGCCGGCCCGCCCAAGAATCACGTGCAAGCCGGCCGCATCCGCACAGGGGGCCGTGGGTGACCCGGACAGCAGGCCGATGCCGTCGCCACCGCAGCCCTGCTTGTCGCGAGCGAACATGTGCTCACCCGATGAAACCCTGCTGCCTCATCCAGTCCGCGGCGACCTTGGAGGGCAGCTCACCCTTGACGTCGACCTCCTCGTTGAGCCTACGCAACGTGGCGTCGTCGAGCTTGGCCGCGACCGGGTCGAGCAGCTTCACCAGGCTGGGGTACTCAGCAGCCGTCTTGCCGTTCAGGGTGAGCGCGGGGTTGTAGATGGGAAAGAACGTCCTGTCGTCGGAGAGCGGCACCAGCTTGAGGTTGTTGATCCGACCGTCGGTGGTGAAAACCTCACCGAAGTTGCAGGCCGTGCCCTTCTTCGTCTCCGTGTAAACGACCCCGGTGTCGACGATCTTGACGTTGGCGGGCGGCACGGACATGCCGTACGCCTTCGTCAGGCCGGGCCAGCCATCGTTGCGGCTGGCGAACTCACTCTCCAGGCAGAAGGTGGCCTCGGTCGGGTGGCTCCCCGCGAACGCGGCCAGGTCGGACAGCGTCGTGAGGTTCCATTCACGGGCCTTGTCCTCGCGTACGGCCAGCGCGTAGGTGTTGTTGGCCGGCGCCGGGGCCGACCAGACCACCTTGTTCTTCTCCCAGTCCTCCTTGACCACCGCTTCGTACTGGCGTTTCGAGTCGGGGACGGGGTCGGTGTGGTTGAGGTAGGTGATCCAGGCGGTGCCGGTGTACTCCCACGACGCGTCGATCGAGCCGGCGACCAGGGCCTTGCGGGAGTTCACCGAGCCCTTGATGTTGATGCGATTGTCGACGTTCGCGCCGGCCGCCTTCAGAGCGATCATCGTCAGGTGACCAAGGAGGATGTTCTCGGTGAAGTCCTTCGAGCCGACCGCGATGGTCTTGCCGGCCAGCGCCGGGTCCTTCTTGATCGACCCGCGACCGACGGCCACCTCGGCAGCGTCGTTCTCGGTCGTCACCGTGCACCCGGCCGTCAGCGCCACGGCGATGGCCGCGAGGCCCGCCGCCAGTCGGGGAGCGAGTTTCCTAGCAAACATTGATGATTTCCTTACCCGGGCGGTCGGTCGGAGCAGCGGTCTCGGGGCGCTGTCAGTCGAGTCCGCGTGGCTGCAGCAGGTCCGAGATCAGGCCGCCGAGCCAGTCCAGTGTCAGCGCCAGCGCGGCGGTGAGCACCGCACCGGTGACCAGCACGGAGGTGCGCTGCAGCTTGATGCCGGTCAGGATCAGCTCACCGAGACCGCCGGCATTGATGAACGTGGCCAGCGTCGCCACGCCGACGGCGAGGACCAGCGCCGTGCGGATGCCGGCCATGATGACCGTCAGGGCCAGCGGTAGCTCGACCCGGACCAGAACGGCGAGCGGGGACATGCCGATGCCCTTGCCCGCCTGGATCAGTTGCCGGTCCACCTGGTTGATCCCGACGATCGTGTTCTGCAGCACCGGCAGCACGGCGTACGCGACGAGCCCGATCAGTGCCGTCGTGAACCCGATGCCCAGCCAGATGCTGAGCAGCACCAGCAGTCCGATCGCCGGGGTGGCCTGCCCGATGTTCGCCAAGCCGGTCGCGACCGGGGCGAGCCGGCGCAGCGCCGGACGGGTCAGCAGGACACCGGCGCCCACCGCGATGACCACCACGACAACGGTGGTGGCGGCGGTGAGTTGCAGGTGTTGGCCGAGTAACCGGAGAAGCGTGTCGCTGTTGAGGGAGCGCTGTTCGATGTCGTCCAACCGCTTGCCGTGCACCCACAGGTAGGTGGCCAGGAGCGCCGCCGCGATGACCACCGGCATGGCGGAGTGGCGGCGCAGCAGGGCCTGCCAGCGCGACGGCGCGGCGACCGCGGTCGGGCTGGCGGCGAGAATGCTCGATGTCATCGCGAACCCCGGATCCGGGCGGCAGCGGCATTCCGCCGCTGCCCGCCCACGAGGCCGGGCGTGCGGGCCGGTGCCTCGACGATGCCGCGGTCGCGGTCGCGCTCCGCCGCACGCATGTCGTTGATCGCGCGCATCAGGCACTCGATATCCACCACACCGCGGTACCGGCCGTCGTCGTCGACCACGACGATGGTGCCGCAGCCGGACCCCAGCATCGTGTCGAGCGCGTCGTGGAGGGTGGCCCGCGGCTCCACCACGGCGACGGGGATGCCCACCCCGTCCAGGCTGCTCTGGTCCGGCTCCAGGTCGCGCGGGCTGACCCACCGCAACGGACGACCCGTGCGGTCGACGGTGAGCACCGCCCAGGCCCCCGACTGGTCCAGCCGGCGCAGCACGGCGGTGGGCGACTCGTCGCGGTGCATCAGCTCGGCATCGTCCCACTCGACCGCGTCGACCCGCCGGAGGTTGAGCCGCTTGAGGGCGGCGCCGGCACCGATGAACCGGCCGACCGTCTTGTCGGCGGGGGCGGCCAGCAGCTGCTCCGGGGTGTCGAACTGGCGGATGCGCGAGCGTTCGCCGAGCACCGCGATCCGGGTACCCATCTTGATCGCCTCGTCGAAGTCGTGGGTGACGAACACGATCGTCTTCTGCAGCTTCTCCTGCAGTCGGAGGAACTCGTTCTGCAGCCGATCGCGGGTCAGCGGGTCGGTGGCGCCGAACGGCTCGTCCATCAGCATCACCGGAGGATCGGCGGCCAGGGCGCGGGCGACGCCGACGCGCTGCTGCTGTCCACCGGAGAGCTGGCGCGGCAGCCGGTTGCGGAACTGTCCCGGCTCCAGGCCGACCAGGTGCAGCAGTTCGTCGACCCGATCGTCGATGCGCCGCCGGTTCCAGCCCAGCATCTTGGGTACCAGCCCGACGTTGGTGGCCACGCTCATGTGCGGGAAGAGGCCGCCCTGCTGGATGACGTAACCGATGCGGCGGCGCAGTTCGGTGCCGTCGAGGGAGGTGACGTCGGCGCCGTCGACACAGATGCGACCACTGCTCGGCTCGATCAGCCTGTTGATCATTTTCATGGTCGTGGTCTTGCCGCAGCCCGACGGCCCCACCAGGACCACGATCTCGCCGCGGCGGATCTCCATCGAGACGTTGTCCACCGCGGGCACCTTCTGCCCCCGGTACGTCTTGCTCACGTTCTCCAGGCTGATCATCACGTCATCAGTCATCGCTGACCTCCTTGGCTGGTAGAAAGGACCGCGACCGGCCCGGCCGCGTCCCCACTGACGGCCGGCCGTGGTCGACCCCGCCGACCCGACGCTGACGACCGACGCAGGCGCCCCGGACGGGTCAGCGCACCGAGCAGGGCGAGACACCCGTCGATCGTGAGCGCCAGCACGACCACGCCGACGGTGCCCACGAGGGCCTTGTTGAGCGAGTTGACCCCGCCGAGATTGGCCAGGCCGGAGAAGATCTGGTTGCCGAGACCGGGACCGCCCACGTACGCGGCGATCGCGGCGATCCCCACCGTCATCTGCGTGGAGACCCGGATCCCGGTCAGGATCACCGGCCAGGCCAGCGGCAACTCCACCGTGACCAGCGACCGCAGTCGGCTCATGCCGATGCCCCGGGCAGCCTCGGCCAGCGCCGGGTCGATCCCGGTCAGACCGACAACCGTGTTGCGGATGACGGGCAGCAACGCGTACAGGCTCAGCGCCACCAGCGCGGGCAGATAGCCCAGCCCCAACGGGGCGATCATCAGACCGAGCAACGCGAACGACGGAATGGTCAGGATCGCCGCGGCGATCGCGGTCGCGATCGCCCGCGCCCGCCGATGACGGTGCGTGGCAACGCCGATCAGAACTCCGACGACCGTCGCGACCGCGACCGCCATCAGCACGATGTAGGCGTGCTCCAACGTCTGTGCGAGGAGCAGGTCGCGCCGGCTCTCCAGGTACTGAAGGAACGTCATCCGTGACTCCCGGTCGGGGCTGAGTGCGAGCGGGCAGATGGGCGTCCCGTCGGCTGGACGTGGGGCTCCGGTTCGGGCGGCAGCGCGGGCGCGATGTGCAGGACGTGACCCACCCGCGCGATTTCCAGCAGTCGCCGCACCCGCGGCGAGGGGTGCCGCAGGGTGAGCAGACCGCCCGCCCGCCAGACCCGGCGGTGCGCGTCGACGAGCACCTCGATGGCGGAGGCGTCGAGGAACGTGCAGTCGCTGAGGTCGATCACCAGCCGTTGCGGTCGCTGGGCGAGGGCGCGGTCGACCACCGCTCCGAGGCCCCGAACCGCGGCCACGTTGAGTGCTCCGTCGACGGTTACCACGATCACCGGTTCGCTGTCTGTCTCCGTCGCCGGATCCCGCGTCGGCCTGTCCATCGGACCGCCCCCTTCCGGTCATGTGGCGCTGTCCGACCACCAACCTCGATCAGGCATGTGGCAGCCCGTCCGCGAGATCATGACGAACTCATGAAAAATCACGCGTCACCCCGAAGTGGCCCGGCCGCGGTGGCACGGTGACCGGCGCCCGGAACCGTCGCCGCCGACGAATGTCCCCATGACCGCCGCCGATCCGGTTACCGCATCGCGCTGGCCGCGCTGGCCGGGGGCCTTCTCGCGAGTACCGTCTCTTTCTCCGCAGCGGGCACGGTGCCCGGCGGGCTCACATGCCTGCGATAAGGCTCGTGTAGTCGGCGACGGTGAGGGGGCCTTGCGTCAGCGAGCCGTCGGCGCGGGGAATACCGATGCGCTGCCCGTTCCTGGTAAACGACACGCCGTGGATATCGGGTCGGTTGTCGAGGGTGCAGACGACCTGGGCGAAGGCCAGGACGTCGTCGTTGCGGCCGGCTCCGGTAAGGCCGGATCCGATCTCGGCGATCGCCTCGCCATCGACCAGGCGCACTCCGGTGATGACGTTGGCGCCGGCGAGTGCGCTGCTGAAGCCGTCGTCTCGTTCGCTGTCGGTGGGCCCGGCCAGAAGATCGCGTACCAGGGTGTCGGCGGTCGGCTGGACATGTACCTGCCGTGATACGGCGACCAGCTTGGCGTCCTTGACCAGGAACAGCTTCTCCGACAGGGTTCCCGGCACGGCGGTGGTCGGCGCGGCGGACACCACGGCCTGGTACGGGCCGGGTGGCGGGGTGATCTCTCGGGCGGACTCCTCGGCGGGAACTCCGGCACAGCCAGCGAGGAGCGCGCCGACGAGCGTGGCAGTCAGCGTCGCGAGGGCACGGGTTCTCATGGTGTGTTCTCCGGTAGTTCGACACGGAACCGCGCTCCCCCGCCGGGACGATCGGTCACGAGAACCCGGCCGCCGTGCGCGGCGACGTGCTGGGCGACCAGCGCCAGACCGAGACCCGTTCCGTCGCTGTCACCGCGGGCGTGGGCCGGCCGGCCCCGGACGAACCGGTAGAAGATCGTTTCCTGGTCCTCCGGGGCGACACCGGGACCCTCGTCGTCGACCTCGAGGTACCGCACTCCAACGGCATGGCCGAACCGTACGGCCACCGCGCCGCCCCCGTGCCGGCTGGCGTTGTCGACAAGGTTGGCCAGAACCTGTTCGAAACGCCGCCGGTCGACCGGCCACGTGGGGTCCGCGCCGGCATCGACGCGAACGATCTCGGCCGGTACGCCGCGTGATCGGCAGACACCGCGGGCGAGCTCGGCGACGTCGACCTCGGTACGTTCCGGCGGCTGGTCACTGCGGGCGAGTTCGAGCAGGTCGGTGACGAGCGTCTGGAACCGGGCCACCTCGTCGGCGACCAGGCGCACCGCCGTGGCGGTGCGCTGGTCGAGGTGTGCCCGCCGCTTGTCCAGGACGCTGACGGCCGCGGCCAGGGTCTGCAGCGGGGAGCGCAGCTCGTGGCTGACATCGGCGGCGAACCTGCGGTCGCGCTCGAGCCGCCGGGACAACTGGTCGACCATCTGGTTGAACGACGAGGCCAGCCGGGCAAGTTCGGGTTCCGTTGCCGGGTCGAGCCGGGCCGTGAGGTCACCGTTGGTGATCTCCTGCGCCGCGACGGCGACCGAGGCGAGGGGGCGCAGCACGTACCGGGTGGCATACCATCCCGCCCCCGCAGCGGCGAACGCGGTGACCCCGGCGACGATGGTGAGCACCAGCGCCAGGACCTGGAGAGTCCTTTCGAGTTCCTGCAGCGAGTGCACCTCGTAGAACACCGTGGACCGCCCCAGCGGCACCGCCACCACCAGCGCGGGTTGCCCGTTCGCGCGCACCCGCTGCACTCCAGGGCTGCCGCTCTCGGCCAGCCGCTCCAGGCTCGCCGGTACCGACGAGGTGACACCCGCGTCGGCGTTACGGGCGTACCAGGTGCCATCCCGGCGCAGCACGGGACGCCGGATCGGCCCGGTGTCCAGCGAACGCAGCACGTCGACGATGTCGGGGCGGTCGGTGGCCAACCCCGCCTGCACGACCGTGGCGTCGAAGTAGGTGACCCGCACGGCGGTACGTTCCCGCTCGGCCAGCAGTGACCGGCGGGTCAGTTCGTACGACAGGACGGCTATCGAGGTGGACAGCAGCAGCGCCCCGGCGGCGAACCCCGCCATGAGACGTACGCGAAGACCGGGCCTCTTCATCGCTGCAGCTTGTAGCCCAGCCCGCGGACGGTGACCAGGTGCCGGGGAGCGGCGGGGTTGTCCTCGATCTTCTGCCGCAGCCGCCCCACGTGCACGTCGACGAGCCGTTCGTCGCCGACGCCGTACTCCCACACCCGCGCCAACAGTTGCTGGCGCGACAGCACCCGACCGGCATGGTCGGCCAACTCGCACAGCAACCGGAACTCGGTACGGGTCACCGCCACCGGCTGCCCGTGCAGCGTGACCTCGCCGGCCTCCGGCCGGATCTCCAGCTCACCGAAGACCAACGCGGATACCGGCGCGACCGCCGGACGGGCCCGTCGCCGTAGCGCCCGCAGCCGAGCCGACAGCTCCTTGACCGCGACCGGCTTGACCACGTAGTCGTCGGCTCCGGCCTCGAGCGCGGCCACGATGTCGTGCGTGTCGCTGCGGGCGCTGATCACGATGACCGGCACGTCGTCGGTGCGCCGCAGTTCCCGGATGCACTCAAACCCGTCGATGCCGGGCAGCATCAGGTCCACCAGGACGGTGTCGGCGGGATCCTTGCGCTGAGCAAGTAACCCTTCCTCGGCGGTCGACGCCTGCCGCACCGCGTACCCCTCGTCCTCGAGCGCGAGCGCCAGGGACAGTCGGATCCGGTCATCGTCCTCGATCACAAGTACCGCTGACATGCCAGCATCATCGCGGCACGCCGACCTGGGCGGATCCCGGGGGTCTCACCGCTGCGAACTTGGCCACCGTCGGCCAGATCCGACAGGGCGCCTCCCATCAGGCGGCCGAACCGACGGCGACGTGTTTGTCATTGAATCGTCATGAACTCGCGGAGCCGCCGCCACATCACTGATCAAGGTTGGTGTCGAGCCAGAGTCGGACAGCCGGTGGGAGGAGACCGATGGACGCGTCGACGCGGAGTCCGGCGACGGAGTCCGACAAGCCGCCGGCGGTGGAAGTATTCGTCAAAGGGGCACTCGACGCGGCCGCGGTTCGCAGTCTCGGTGTGGTACTCGACCGCGCGCTCGCGCAGCGACCGCAACGGCTGGTGATCGACCTCAGCGGGTGCCCGTTTCTCGACGCCTCGGGAATCGAGGTGCTCGTCGACGCGCACCGCCGGGTCTGGCGGGCGGGCGGTCTGCTCACCCTGCGGCACCCCGCGCCACGGGTACGGCGGCTGCTGGAGATCGCCCGGGTAGATCACGTTCTGCGGCTCGCACTCGCGCCGCCTCTCCAGCCGGACGCCGATGCCGACACCGCAACCGGACCGGCTACCGAGGCGGAGGTACCCGGCTCAGCGGGCCAACCACCGCCGCAGGCACAACCGCATCGACAACGGGGCTCCCGCGAACCGGTCCGTCCCGCCTCCGCGTAGCCGGACACCCCTCAGGCGTGGCGGCGCGCCGGCCCGCAGACCTGCGCCGGAAATCCGGCCATCACCGTCCTCGCCTCGTCAGACAAGAGAGTTCAGATCCTGATGCGACCCGCCCCACGATGCATGGACGCCCTCGACGATGCCCTACCGCCGTGTGATGACCGTCGACCGCCGCTGGGGCCGGACGCTTCAGTCCACACGCCGAGGATCGCATCGTGACCGCGCTGCCCACTTCGGACCGCCAGAGTCTCAACCTCATCTGCGACAAGTGCGGGCATCAGCTTGCCGGCATCAGCAGCACACTGCGGAACTGGGACGTGGTGTGGGCGCTCGTCACCAAGCACGGCTGGGCCGGCTCGCCCGCGGCGTTCGGTCCCCACTACTGCC
Source organism: Planosporangium spinosum (assembly GCF_049999945.1). Lineage (NCBI taxonomy): Bacteria > Bacillati > Actinomycetota > Actinomycetes > Micromonosporales > Micromonosporaceae > Planosporangium > Planosporangium spinosum. Next base: position 74,176 of record NZ_JBLYUB010000030.1, read on the forward strand.
CGGACTGCGCGGTCACGACGACGCCGACGGTCCCCCACGGCCCGGACGTGCCGGCGCCGAATCCCCAGTTCCTTTGGCACGCGTCGATACGGATGGCAGGTGACACCACCGTCGTCGAGTTGCATGGCAACCTCGACATACTGGTCGCCGACAACCTGCGCGAGGTGCTGGAGCAAGCCTGCGCCGACCGCCGCAACGTGGTGCTCGACCTCGCGGACGTGCGGCTGATCGACTCAACCGCGCTCGGTGAGCTCGTGCGCGCACACCAGACACTCAACGAAAAAGGGGGCAACCTCTGCCTGGCCGCCCCCTCCCCGTTCATCATCGCGGTGCTTGACGCCATGCCGCTGCGGCAGGGCTTTCCCACATTCGTCAGCAGCGAGCAGGCGGTGGACTGGATCGCGGTGGGCTGCCCCTAGCAGCACTGCCCGGAGAACCGGGAAATGGGGCGGTCGCTTCCACACCGACCGGACCCGTTCGGCGTAGTTTGGTCGTTTCCAGGGACAGATATTCGCTGGCTGACCCTGCGATGATCCTCGTGTGTTGTTGACGATCTCCACCACGCACTCCCCGGCTACCGACCTGGGTTTTCTGCTGGTCAAGCACCCCGACCGGGTGCAGTCGTTCGCGACGACCGGCGGGACGGCGTACGTCTGGTATCCGGAGGCCACTCCTGAGCGGTGCACGGTCGCACTGCTGCTGGACGTGGATCCGGTGGAGCTGGCGCGACCGTCGAAGGGGCAGAGGTCGAAGGGACAGAGATCGCCCGATAGCTTCTCGCTCGGACGCTACGTCAACGACCGCCCGTACGCCGCATCGAGCCTGTTGACCGTGGCGTTGGGCAAGGTGTTCCGTACCGCGATGAAGGGTGCGAGCAGGGACCGTCCCGAGTTGGTCGACCTCGCACTGCCGCTGGAGATCCGGGTTGCCGCGCTGCCGTGCCGCGGCGGGTCCGAGATCGTGGAGCGACTGTTCGCCCCGTTGGGCTGGACCGTGACAGCAGACCCGGTCCCGCTGGACCCCACCTTCCCGGACTGGGGCAGCTCGCGGTACGCGCAGCTGACGTTGACCGGCCGGCAGAAGCTCGCCGATGCGCTCAACCATCTGTACGTGCTGCTGCCCGTCCTCGATGACGCCAAGCACTACTGGGTGTCCGAGGACGAGGTGGACAAGCTGCTGCGCGCCGGCGAAGGCTGGCTGCACGACCATCCCGCCAAGGAACTGATCACGCGCCGGTATCTGGCCAATCGACGCTCCCTGGCCCAGAGCGCCCTCGAGCGGCTGCGGGCCGCCTCCGATGAGCTGGAGGCGATCGCCGCGCCAGCGGCGGTGGCGGAACAGCTGGCCGAGGTCGAGGCTGCCGAGCGGAGGAAACCCCTGGTCACGTTCCGGCACGAGGCGGTACTGGCGGCGCTCGCCGAGTCCGGCGCCACCCGGGTACTCGACCTGGGCTGCGGCTCGGGAACTCTGCTGCTGCGGCTGATGGCCGATCGACGCTACACCGAGATGGTCGGCGCGGACGTGTCGAGCGTGAACCTGCAGATCGCCGAGCGGCGGCTGAAGCTCGACCGGCTGCCCGAGCGGCAGCGGTCCCGGATCACGCTGATCCAGTCGGCGCTGACCTACCACGACGACCGGCTCACCGGCTACGACGCGGCGGTGCTGATGGAGGTCATCGAGCACGTCGATGAGGTGCGCCTGCCGGCGCTGGAGCGGGCGGTGTTCGGCCACGCCAGTCCGCAGACAGTGATCGTGACGACGCCGAACGTCGAGTACAACGTTCGCTACGACGGCCTGGCCAATGGACATCTGCGCCACGACGACCACCGGTTCGAGTGGACCCGGGCACAGTTCGCGGCATGGGCGGACCGGGTCGCCGAGGCGTACGGCTACGCCGTCGACCTCCGACCGGTCGGCGACAACGATCCCGAGGTCGGCTCCCCCACCCAGCTCGCGCTCTTCCGGAAGGCCATGGCGTGAACCTCGACATTCCCGAACTGTCTCTCATCGCCCTGGTAGGCATCTCCGGTTCCGGCAAGTCGACCTTCGCCCGCCGGCACTTCACACCGACCGAGGTGCTGTCCTCGGATGCGTTCCGGGCGATGGTCGCCGACGACGAGAACGACCAGTCCGCCTCCACGGACGCCTTCGAGGCGCTGCACCACGTCGCCGCCATCCGGTTGCGCGCCGGCCGGCGGGTGGTCGTGGATGCGACCAACGTGCAGAAGCATGCGCGCGCCGAGCTGGTGAAGCTCGCCCGCGGGCATGACGTCCTGCCCGTCGCGATCGTTCTCGACACCCCGGAACCGGTCGCCTGGGAACGCACCCAGGCAAGGGCCGACCGCGACTTCGGCCGGCAGGTCCTGCGCCGTCAGCAGCAGGATCTGCGCCGCGCACTCCGCGAGCTGGGACGCGAAGGGTTCCGCAAGGTCCACATCGTCACCGACCCCGACGACGTCACCATCACGTACGAGAAGGCCTGGAACGACAGGCGCGAGCTCACCGGGCCGTTCGACATCATCGGCGATGTCCACGGCTGCCGCTCCGAGCTGGAATCGCTGCTCACGACGCTCGGCTGGACACTGGAGCGCGACGAGCGGGGCCGTCCGGTCAACGCCACCCACCCCGAGGGCCGGTGCGCGGTCTTCGTCGGTGACCTCGTCGACCGCGGGCCGGACTCCCCCGGTGTGCTGCGCCTGGTCATGGGCATGACCGCCGCCGGCACGGCCCTGTGCGTGCCGGGAAACCACGAGCAGAAACTGCTCCGCAAGCTGCGCGGCCGCAAGGTCAGCGTCACCCACGGCCTGGCCGAGACCCTCGCCCAACTGGAGGCCGAGCCGCCGGAGTTCGTCGGGGCCGCCGCGGCGTGGATCGACGGCCTGGTCAGCCACCTGCGCCTCGACGGCGGCCGGCTGGTCGTGGCGCACGCCGGGCTCAAGGAGGAGTTCCACGGCCGGGCCTCCGGCCGGGTACGCGCCTTCTGCCTGTACGGGGAGACCACCGGCGAGACCGACGAGTACGGCCTGCCGGTGCGCTACCCGTGGGCCAACGACTACCGGGGCCAGGCGCTGGTCGTCTACGGTCACGTGCCGAACCCGAAGCCCGAATGGGTCAACAACACGATCTGTCTCGACACCGGGTGCGTGTTCGGCGGCCAGCTCACCGCGCTGCGGTACCCGGAGAAGACCCTGGTGTCGGTGCCGGCCGAGAAGATGCACTACGAGCCGGTCAAGCCGCTGGTCGACGCGGTCCCGACGCGCGATGGCACGACGCTCAACCTGGCCGACGTCACCGGCCGGCGCCACATCCGCACCGATTACGGCACCGTCATGGTCGACGCCGAGAACGCCGCGGCCGCGCTGGAGGTGATGAGCCGGTTCGCGGTCGACCCGCGCTACCTGCTGTGGCTGCCGCCGACGATGTCCCCGCCGTCCACCTCTACTCTGGACGGCTACCTGGAACACCCGGGCGAGGCGTTCGCCGACTACCGGTCCGCCGGCGTCGACCGGGTGGTGTGCGAGGAGAAGCACATGGGCTCCCGGGCCGTCGTACTCGTCTGCCGGGACGCGGCGAGCGCGGCCACCCGGTTCGGGGTGGACGACGACTCATCCGGCGCGATCTACACCCGCACCGGCCGGCCGTTCTTCACCGACTCTGCCCTGACCGAGGCCCTGCTGGCCCGCGTCCGCGCCGCAGCGGGTCCACTGTTCGACGAGCTGGCCACCGACTGGCTGCTGCTGGACTGTGAGCTGCTGCCATGGTCGGCGAAGGCCGGCACCCTCATCAAGGGCCAGTACGCCACCGTCGGCGCCGCGGCCCGCGCCGCCCTGCCGTCGGCGCTGAGCACGCTCGACGCGGGAATCGACCGCGGGCTCGACCTCGCCGACCTGCGGACGCACATGGCCGCGCGGGCGGCCAATGCCGAGGCGTTCACGCACGCCTACCGACGCTACTGCTGGCCGGTCGACGGACTGGACGGCATCCAGCTCGCGCCGTTCATGGTCCTGGCGTCCGAAGGCGCGTCCCACGCCGCACGTGACCACGGCTGGCACCTTTCACTGTGCGACCGGCTCGTCGCCGGCGACCCCGCACTGCTGCGGACCACCGGCCGGCGCGTCGTCGACCTGGGCGACGAGGCGTCGGTCAAAGAGGCCACCGACTGGTGGCTGGAGCTGACCGGCAGCGGCGGCGAGGGAATGGTCATCAAGCCCTACGGCGGGCTGCTGCACCGCGCGAACGGGAAGCTGGTCCAACCGGGCATCAAGTGCCGGGGGCGGGAGTACCTGCGCATCATCTACGGCCCCGACTACACCGAACCGCGTCACCTCGAACGCCTCCGCGACCGGGGCCTGAATCGGAAGCGCGGTCTCGCCCTGCGCGAGCACGGCCTGGGGTTGGCGGCGCTGGACGCGGTGGCTGCCGGTGAGCCGCTGTGGCGGATCCACGAACTGGTGTTCGCTGTCCTGGCCCTGGAGTCCGAACCCACCGACCCGAGGCTGTGATGAGCAGAGCATCCCGCAGGGCATCGAATATCCGGTTTCGCCGACCGGCAGTGGACGGTGCGCGATTTCGCGACGGAATTCCTGGTCCGGTGCCCGCGCTGCGACTCCGGCGCGGCGGGAAGCTGCTGTGGGCGTACCACCTCGAGCATGACGAGATTCTCACCAGGATCGACCGGCTTGGCGGCAGCGCGGAAAATCGGTAAGAGCTCCGCCGTGCGCCGTGGCATGATCGCGCGATGATCAGCGCCGCGACCCACACCGAGTATGGCGATCGGGATCTTGCCCTCGCCGGCGAGATCCTGCGTACCGTGGTCGGTTCCGGCGTGCACGGCATCGCCATCGACGGCACCGACGACCACGACGAGATGGGTGTGTTCATCGAGCCGCCCGCGTACGTCGTCGGCCTGCGCGCGCCGGTCGACCACTACGTGTTCCGTACCCAGCCCGAAGGCGCGCGGTCCGGCCCCGGGGACACCGACCTGGTCATGTACTCGCTGCGCAAGTACCTGCGCCTGGCGACCAAGGGCAACCCGACCGCGCTGCTGCCGTTGTACGCGCCGCAGGAGTCGGTGCTGACGCTGCACCCGCTCGGCGAGGAGCTGCGCGCCCTGGCACCGGCGGTGCTGTCACAGCGGGCGGTGCACCGCTTCCTGGGCTATATGGACGCCCAGCGGGAGCGTCTGCTCGGCCGGGGCCGGCGCAGTGATGTACCGAACCGGCCCGAACTGGTCGCCCGCTACGGCTACGACGTCAAGTACGCCTCGCACGCACTCCGACTGGCCTACCAGGGCCTGGAGATCATCCGGGACGGCCGGCTCACCCTGCCGATGCCCGGCCGCGAGCGGGAGCGGGTACTGCGGGTCAAGCGCGGCGATGTATCCGAGGTCGCAGATGTTCTGCGGGAGATCAGTGGCGTTCAGGCCGAGATCGAGGAGTTGCTTGCCTCCGGTCGTACGCCGCTGCCGGCCGAGCCGGATCTCGGCGTCATCTCCGAGTGGTCCGCCGACGCCCACCGCCGTCACTGGGGCTGGAACTGAGTCGCTGTCAGTCCGTTGTCGGCGGCCGGCCATGAGCGCCCGGCCGGCCGCCGACAACCAGCCGTTCCGGTGGGATCCCGTGACACCGGATCAACTAGGCGCCCTTCCAGACGGGTGCGCTAAGCCCGATCTGTGGTACCTGGCGGACTGAGGTTCCCCCGGGATGTGGACAGACCTGGGAGTCCAACTGGGTCATGGAATTCACCCGAGCCTTGTGGCGCTGCCTAGCGCACGGTCGGCGGCAAATCCGGATGGCAGAGCGGCACCGTACATCCGCATGAGGGCGAAGGCACCGGCTGTGGAGAAGACCTCGGCTCTCGCGCAATCCCGGTAGTGGCTGTCCTCTTGTACCGTTTCTTCGGTGACCTCTTCTGTAGGTAGAGCGTGGGCGCTGGTCGTGGCCGGCAACGCTGCCGTCGGTGTCCTCGCCGGACTGGGTTCGCCGTTCGTCTACTTCATGGGCTACGCGATCGCGGACCGGGCCGGTTGGATCGTCGGCGACCCAACGGTCACCGACGATGGCGTGGGAGTGGTGCTCGTTCTCGGCATGCTGGTCTTGCTCGTGGTGGGTGGCCTGTTCGCAGTGCTCAATGCGGTACTGCGCGGCCGGGGGCGGCTACCGGTCGCAATGGCGGTCAGCACCATTACCGCAGTCGTGGTGGCTGCCATGGTCTTCTGACGGCGGACGACGAAGCGAGGTCGTCGGTGAGTCGTGAAGGGCTATGTCCCGCTCGACTTCGATGGTCCGCAGGTCTCCGTACCTTCTGCGCCGCCCGGCCATGAGCCGGCGCCCGTCGGTCCACTTCTCGGCATGATGGGACGCCACTGTGCGGAACGGCCATCCGGACGTCCGATACGGACAGTGACGAGCGTATTGGCAGCCGGCGCGTCTCGTCGCGGCAGATGAGTACATCCTCACTCAGCAGCGCTGCAGTCCGTTCGGCGGCCGCGAACCAGGCACCTTAGGAAGATCGGTGTACATGTCTGGGATCCATTCGCCGTTATCCAGCCGATCCCACACCGGCCAAGCTGTCGGGCGATCTTTGTATGGAGCATCGCGGACTAATTGACCCTCGCGACGCTGGCACACAGCAACGACGTGGTCCCCCTCGCCGTAAAACTGCCGCTTCGAGCTTTCGTTGGTTGGCCCTGTATAAGAGTGCAGCCCTATTGGTGTCCCATTTTCGTCCGTATTGACGATACGAACAGTCGCGCCACCAACGGGTACCTCTCGCGGTGCACGAGCAGGCACCAAGGCGTAAGTTACCAAAGCTCCGATGAAAGCACCGCCGATTCCTCCGGCAAGCACGGCCCGCACCCGGCTCCTAGCGGCAATGGGCGGGTGTTCCCCGCGATCAGGTTCGATAGGAACTAGGCCCTTCGATACCTTATCCCAGCGAACTTTCCAGAGTCGCATTTCATCGCCCGTCGTTCCAACCGCCTGTAGGACGTCCTCCACCAACTCCCACCGGGGAAACGCTCGACCGGTAATCGTGTCGTTTAGGGTACTTCTGGCGTATCCCGCCTTCTTTGCAAGCTGACGCTGGGAGAAACCACCCGAGGAGATGCGGTCTTTAAGATCCGCACAGAAGGCGGCCCGGGCGTCTTTCGCAGAGTCATCACTCCGAGGACCACGCTGGCCTCTGAGGGCTTCCGATGGCATAACAAACAATATGCACTACGGCAACCACCTGCGGCAAGAGCAATCGCCCAAGATCGATTTACTGCTCGCTCGACAGCATGCCTAACCGCTTCCGACCTGCGTCCGAGCCGACGTCCGGACCCCGCCGTCCAGTACCGGCCAGCCATCCCCTTGCCTTGAGTGGACGCTCGCCGGTCTGATTACAGCAGCTACAAGAACGCAGGCTCTCACCGCGATCAAGTCGAGGTGAAAGCCACTGTCGCATAAGAAGATCCGACGCCCCAGCCAACCACTCCGGTGGTCCAATCGAGCGACAGACGAAAGTGCGACAAGTCAACGCAATCGGAATGGAGGAAGAATGAATCGGACTATTCGCAATGGCGCCAGGTTTGCGACGGCGTTACTCTTCGTGAGCCTACTCGTCGGCATTGCTAGCCCGAGCGCCTCCGCAGCTTTGCCAAGCTGCTGGGCGGACGGCTGCTGGGGCAAGAACCCCGCATTATACGTCTGCGGCGACGACCCAACTCAAATAACTACGCTGAGCACCTACCAGGATGAGTTCGGCCACAAACTAGAGCTTCGCTGGAGTCGTGCTTGCCGATCCGCATGGGTCCGCTGGCGATACACAGACGGACCCGTAAGGATTGTTCCGTCTGTGTGGGTTCCCGGGGGCACGTCTGTCGGTTTCATTGATGCGACCGCCGACGGCAAATACTGGTGGACTGGCATGGTTGACGGCCGCGAAGGAATTGAAGACTGCTACGGCGCGCATATCTATAACCGGGATGGCTCCTACAACAGGTGGCAATTTATGGGGTGCGTCGCGTGACGCAATAACGTCGTCGCTAGTCTGACCAGAAACATTCGCGGTGTTGGATCACACGCCGTTCGGCTCGCGGGCCGGGCGGCGTGGCCGCGTCCGGTCTTGGGCCTCTGATCGACCGAACAGACATCCGCTCTTGGGCATGTCAGTGCGCTCACTGACCGGTGCCGTTCACGCGAAGCGGCTGGGCGTGGACGTCAAGCATGCTGATCTTGGTAGCCGACGGGTGCGGCGCGCTGCGACCGGGTTCCGCGGCCAGAGATCGTGACGATCACTCGATCCAGCAGCGCCCGCCCGGCCCGGTTCAGTCGGATGTCGGTCGGCTGACACACGCCCTCCTGATGCGCGGCTCAGACGTCGCCCGCAAACCTCTGAACTGTGGTTTCTCGCTTCCGCGCCTCGGTTTCGGGTCGCAGACCGGCACCCGCGTTAGCCACCCTGACCCGGGGGTAGGCCCACAGCGCTACCCGTTCGCCTGTACGGAAGGCGGGTCCAGATGGTGCCGCTTCCGGCTGTCGTACAGCGTCGCATTCCGTCGCCGCCCTTCGCCCGAGACCTCGCTCGGGAGCTTGCTACGGCGGTCGAGGGTGAGGTGCGGTTCGGCGAGGGCGATCGGGCCCTGTACGCGTTCGACGCCTCGATCTTCCGCCAGGTGCCGGTCGGCGTGGTGGTGCCCCGGCACCCCGCGGATGTCGAGGCGGCGCTGGCGGTGTGCCGCCGGCACCGGGTACCGGTCTTCGGCCGGGGCTGCGGCACGGCGCTGGCCGGCCAGACGGTCAACAGCGCGGTCTGTTTCGACTTCTCCAAGTACATGAACGGCATCGTGGAACTGGACCCGGACCGGGCCCGGGCCCGCGTCCAGCCGGGGGTGATCTGTGACCAGTTACGCGACGCGGCCGAGGCGTACCACCTGACCTTTGGCCCGGATCCGGCCACCCACGACCACGCGACCTTCGGCGGCATGATCGGTAACAACTCGTGCGGCACCCACTCGGTGATGGCCGGCAAAACGGTGGACAACATCCACTCACTCGATGTCGTCACCTACGACGGCACCCGGCTGCGGGTCGGACCCACCAGCGACGAGGAGCTGGACCGGATCGTCGCCGCGGGTGGCCGGCGCGCCGCGATCTATGCCGGCCTGCGGCGGATCCGCGACACCTACGCTGATGTGATCCGATCCGGCATGCCCGACATCCCGCGCCGGGTCTCCGGGTACAACCTCGACCAGCTCTTGCCCGAGAACGGGTTCCACGTGGCGCGGGCCTTGGTCGGTTCGGAGTCGACCCTGGCACTGACGCTGGAGGCGGACTGCCGGCTGGTGCCCTCGCCGCCGTACCGGGCGCTGGTCGTGCTCGGCTACCCGGACATCCCGTCATCCGGCGACGACGTGGACCGGTTGATGGAGTTCGGCCCGATCGGGTGCGAGTTCACCAGCCGGCACGTGGTGGACAACATGCACCGTAAGGGGATCGACTACGGCGGCTCGCGGCTGCTGCCGCCGGGAGACGCCTGGCTGTTGGTCGAGTTCGGCGGCGACAGCCAGTCCGAGGCCAACGACGCGGCCGAGCGGCTCGTCGACGGGCTGCCGCGTCACGACGGCCGCCCCAGCAGCCGGCTGTACGAGGATCCGGCCTCCCAGGACGCCGTGTGGCAGGTGCGCCGGCACTCGGCCGGCACCTCCCGGATGCCGGTCGGCCTGGGTGGTCACGGCGGCTGGCCCAACTGGGAGGACGCGGCGGTGCACCCGAGCCGGCTGGGCGGGTACCTGCGGGCGTTCACCGGGCTGCTGGACCGGTACGGCTACGACGGGGTGTTCTACGGACACTGGGGCCAGGGCTGCGTGCACTGCCGGATCGACTTCGACCTGCGGAGCGCGGACGGCATCCGGACCTACCGGCGGTTCATGGAGTCCGCCGCCGACCTGGTCGTGTCCTTCGGTGGGTCGCTGTCCGGCGAGCACGGCGACGGGCACGGCCGGGCCGAGCTGTGGCCGAAGATGTTCCCCCCGGCGCTGATGCGCGCGTTCGCGGAGTTCAAGCGGGTGTGGGACCCCGACGGCATGATGAACCCGCACAAGCTCATCGACCCGTACCGGCTGGACGAGCACCTGCGCGAGGGCACGGACTACCGGCCGCGAGAGCTCGACACCGTCTTCCGGTACCCCGACGACGGCGGCGACTTCGCCAACGCGGTCGGCCGCTGCTTCGGTGTCGGCAAGTGCCGGCGCCTGTCCGGCGGGGTGATGTGCCCGAGCTTCATGGTCACCCGGGAGGAGCGCCACTCCACCCGCGGCCGGGCCCGGCTGCTGCAGGAGATGGCCGACGCCTCCGGCAGTGTGGCGGGCCGCTGGCGCAGCGACGAGGTCGCCGAAGCGCTCGACCTGTGCCTGGCCTGCAAGGGCTGCAAGGGCGACTGCCCGGTCAAGGTGGACGTCGCCATGTACAAGGCCGAGTTCCTGCACCACCACTACGCGGGCCGGCTGCGCCCGCGGCAGGCGTACGCGCTGGGACTCATCGACGTCTGGGCGCGCGCGGCATCGCGGGTACCGCGGCTGGTCAACGCCGCCACCCACGCCCCGCTGCTGCACCGGCTGGTCAAGCTCGCCGGCGGCATCGCGCCGCAGCGGGACGCGCCGCGGTTCGCCAAGCCCACCTTCGCCGCCTGGTTCGCCGGTCATCAGCCGCGCCATCCGGACGCGCGGGCGGTGCTGCTGTGGCCGGACACCTTCACCAACTACTTCGAACCCCGCGTCGGGGTGGCCGCCGTCGAGGTGCTTGAGGCGGCCGGCCACCGGGTCGTCCTGCCCGGCCGTACGCTGTGCTGCGGCCGGCCGCTCTACGACTACGGCATGCTCACCCTGGCCCGGCGGTACCTGCGGCGCGTGCTCGACGCCCTCGGCCCGCAGATCGACGCCGGCGTACCGCTGGTCGGGCTCGAACCGAGCTGCCTGACCGTGTTCCGCGACGAACTGGTCAACCTGTTCCCCGGCGACGCGCGGGCGCGGCGGCTGCACGCCCAGAGCTTCACCCTGGCGGAATTCCTCGACCGGTACGCCCCGGACTGGCCGGTGCCGCAACTGCACCGCGACGCGCTGGTGCAGCGGCACTGCCATCACCACTCGGTGCTCGGCGCAGGCGCTGACCGGGAGCTGATGGCGCGGATGGGGCTGCGGGCCGAGGCGCCGGACACGGGGTGCTGCGGCATGGCGGGCAGCTTCGGGTACGAGGCGGGGCAGAAGTACCGGGTGTCGATGGCGGCGGCCGAGCGGGCACTGCTGCCCGCCGTACGGCGGGCAGCCGACGACACGCTGATCATGGCCGACGGGTTCAGCTGTCGCAGCCAGATCCGTTCGGCCACCGACCGTCGGGCCATGCATCTGGCCGAGGTGCTCGCGCTGGCCATCCGGGAGGGCCGGGAGGGCCCCTCCGGCGGCCGCCCGGAACAGCGGCTGCCGGATGTGTCCCTTCCCGCTGGCGCGGGCCGGGGCCGGCACGCGGTCCGTCTCGCGCTGGCCGTCACGCTGCTCGCGGCCGGCGTAGCGGGCGCGGTCCGGCACCGCCGGAACGGGTGACGGGTACCCGACGAGCGAGTGTCCGGTGAGGAGGAGAGGAGTCGATCGTGGCCGAGCAACGTACCGCCGCCGACGCGCTGGTCGAACGGCTCGTCGACTGGGGCGTCGAAGCGATCTTCGGGCTGCCCGGCGACGGCATCAATGGCCTGATGGAGGCGCTACGCAAACACAGCGACCGGATCCGGTACGTGCACGTACGCCACGAGGAGGTCGCCGCGATGGCGGCCGTCGGGTACGCCAAGTTCACCGGCAAGCTCGGCGTCTGCTTCGCCACCTCCGGCCCCGGCGCGGCGCACCTGCTCAACGGCCTGCTCGACGCGCGGGTCGAACAGGCGCCGCTGCTGGCCATCACCGGCATGCCGTACCACGACCTGATCGGCACCAGCTATCTGCAGGACGTCAACACCGACTACCTGTTCAACGACGTCGCGCTGTACAACGAGCGCATCATGGGCCCGGCCCACGTCACCAACGTGGTCGACTATGCCGTGCGCACGGCGCTGACCCAGCGCGGGCCCGCGCACCTGGCGTTCCCCATCGACTACCAGGCGGCCGAGGCCGACTCCGGCAGCCGGTACAAGCGCAACGTCCCCGGGCACACCTCCACCACCTTCCGCCCGCCGGTACGGGTACCGACCCGTCAGGACCTGGACGCCGCCGCGCTGCTGCTCTCCGGTCACGCACGCGTGGCGATCCTGGCCGGAGCCGGGGCCCGCGCCGCCGGCGACGAACTGGAGGCGGTGGCCGACATCCTGGCCGCTCCCATCATCAAGGCGCAGCTGGGAAAGGACTGCGTACCCGACGACAGCCCGTACACGACCGGCCCGATCGGACTGGTCGGCTCCCGGCCGTCGGAAGAGGCGCTCGAACAGTGCGACGCGCTGCTGATCGTCGGCTCCACCATGCCCTACATCGAGTTCTACCCGTCACCCGGCCAGGCGGTCTGCGTCCAGATCGACGACAAGCCCGAACGCATCGGCCTGCGCTACCCCGTCGACGTGCCGCTGGCCGGGGACGCCGCGGCCACCCTCGCCGTGCTGGGGCCGCTGCTGACCCGCAACCCCGACCGGTCCTTCCTGACCCGCGCGCAGGCGGGCATGAAGCAGTGGTGGGACCTGATGGCCGAGCGGGGCACGCGTACCGACGTGCCGATGAAGCCGCAGGTGCCGGCATGGGCCCTCAACCAGGCGCTGGCGCCGGACGCGATCGTCTGCGGCGACTCCGGCACCGTGACCACCTGGGTCGCCCGGCAGCTCAAGCTGCGCCGCGGCCAGCAGTTCAGCTTCTCCGGCACCAACTGCTCGATGGCCGCCGGCCTGCCGTACGCGATCGGCGCGCAGACCGCGCACCCGAACCGCCAGGTGGTGGTGTTCACCGGCGACGGCTCACTGACCATGCAGCTGGGCGACTTCCTCACCGCCGTGCAGCACCGGCTGCCCATCAAGGTCGTGGTGATCCGCAATGACAGCCTCGGCCTGATCAAGTGGGAGCAGATGGTGTTCCTGGGCAACCCCGAGTACGGCGTCAACATGGCCCCGCTGGACTTCGTCAAGTTCGCCGAGGCGTGCGGAGCCCGCGGGGTACGCATCGACGACCCGGCCCGGTGCGCCGCCCAGATGTCCGAGGCGCTCGCGATGGACGGCCCGGTGATCGTCGAGTGCGTCGTCGACCAGCACGAGCCCCCGATGCCCGCCAAGGTCACCAAAGATCAGGTGACCAAGCTGGCGCAGGCACTGCGCTCGGGTACGCCCAACTGAGCTGTGTCAAGGATCTTGGACAGGTCCTCGTGGGTTTGCTGGTCAGGCGGCGATGCGGATCTGGTAGTCGGTGAGGGCTTCGGCTGGGGTGCGGTAGTCGAGCGCAGAGTGCAGCCGCTGCC